>DAOUML010000334.1:0-5041 GCA_034411635.1 Anaerolineales bacterium | reverse complement strand
TGAAAACTCATCACTGGCGGGCCACCAATCGAGGCGGGTTTCATCTACCCGTGAAAAGCGCGGCCCGGTTTGCATGATTTTGACAAACTCTTCCAAAATGGGGCGTGGGCCTTCGGCGATGGCTTCCACCTGGTCGTAGCCGACATTGCGCACCCAGCCGGTTAGCCCCAATCCCTGCGCCGCATGGCGCGCAAAGGCGCGAAATCCAACCCCCTGCACCCGTCCGGTTACGAAAATGTGAAGGCGATCATGAGATTGCGTTGTTTTTTGCATGGGTTGGTTCTTGTTTTCGATGGAAGAAGAGTGGCAGCAGCGGCAAAACCAGCAGCACGGCAAAGAGCAGCAAATAGCCCGAAAGATTTTTGAATGCCACAAACAAACGGTCTTCGCCCAGCCGCTCGGCGCGCCAGGCATATTCCAGTTCTGAGAGCGAAACGCCCAGAGCGCGCTGGACGCCCTGTTCACAGCCGAGGCCGTCGGCATAAGATTGGATGAGACGGTTCAGGCTGGAGATGCCGTATTGATCGACGATGTAACGGGTAAATGATTCGGCCTGGGCATAGGCCAGGAAGCGGGAGGAAGCATCAGCCGGGAAGTCCCCGCAAAGATTGGTGAAGGAGAGCAAGGTTTGATTCTCAACGGCGTAATCGAGCGAGCGCGGATAATCGGGGCTGGGGTAAATTTCTGAGATGGTGGCAATGCCCTCGCGCAGCCAAAGCGGCAAGAGCGAGTAGCGATTTCCGGCCACTTCGTAGGTGAGAATGTGGGCCAGTTCGTGCGGAATTTTGCGTTCCAGCCCCAGGTCTTGTTCGGGGCCGGGCGAAACTGAAATCAGGGCCAGGTACAGATCGGGGCTGGCGTGTCCGCCGACCCAGGCCGGGCCGGAGGCGTTTACTGTGGCGTGAAGGTCGTTGGCGTTGGCGTAAATGTAAATATCCACCGGCTGGCTCAGGCGGGTGGACAATAATCGGGCGGCGCGTTCTGTTCCATTGCGGGCGGCGTCGAGGGCGCTTTGCCCAAATTTCAGGTCGCCGGCGTACCAGTGGATGCGCAACTTTTCATCTTCGAGCGTTTGCCAGTTGAAGCGGTTATCGGTGTAATGGAAGGAGTACTGGGGCGAATCAGCCGTTGTTCCATCGGCGAGAAAGAAGCGGAACCAGTACGTCACCTGGGCGAAGGGGCGCAATCGGCCTTGTTGAATTTCGTGCCGGGCCAGCAAATCGCCATTAGGGGTAAGTTCAGCGGTGAAGGTGATGCTGTGCGTTTCGCCCTCGGCGCGCAAAAAAGCCTGGGCCTGAGTGATGGATTGCCCGGCCTGAATTTTTGCGCGCAAGATTACTTGCCGGCCAAAATCATATTCTACGCCCACTTCTTCGAGCGTCACCCCGCTTTGCGCAAAAACCGGCTGGACAGCAAACAAGCAGGCCAGCAAAAGCAGCAGAAGCGAGGCGAAAGGTCGGGTCATTTCAAATCGTCCAAATCCAACTCGTCGTCAGGGTCAATGGAAAGCATGTTGAAGCCGTTGAGTTGTTCGGTGAAATCTAAATTATCAAGGGCTTCTTCAAGATAAGCGATGATATCTTCTTCTTCGGCCTGGTCGAGCAGGGTTTCGATGGTGAGGCGCACATCTTCGCCGCCAATTTGCGAAAGCGACCAGATCGCGTGGGCGAAAATTTCATCGTCTTCTTCATCTTCCAGCAGGCCGAGCAGAATGGGGCGGGCAACCTCCAGCCGTAATTCACCCGCCGCTTGAACCGCGCTGCCGCGAATATCAGCGTTGTAGTCGCTTAGTTTGGAGAGAATGAGCTCTTCCCAGCGTTCATTGGCGGAATGTCCCATGGCGATTAAGGACGCCGCCACCCATTTCGGTTCACTGCGCTTGTAGGCTGAGTGAATTAAAGTCTCTACTTCGGGCCGGCTGGAATAGCCAGCCGCTTTGAGCGCGGCGCGTTGCACTTCAGGCCATTCGGCGTTGCCCATCCGCAGCAAACACTCTTCGACTTTTTGGAGCGATTTGCGCGGAATTTCATCCAACTCGCCCAGTTCGACAAAGTTGCCCAAGACCGATGCTGTTTGAATGCGCACTTCGGGGAAGGGGTCGTTTTCAGCCAGTCGGATGAGATGCGGCAAAACGCGCGCGTTTTCGCAATCAGCGAGCAGGAGCAAGGCTTGCAGTCGGATTTGCTCATCGGGGTCCGAGAGCAGGGAGGCGGCCAGGGTTTCAAACGAGACCAGGTTGTCTTTGGCGTACAGTTTAACCAGAGAATCGAGCAGTTGGTGCTTGCGATTCTGGGGCAAGCCCGGCCACTGGGCCGCCAAAGCCGAGACTTCTACCGGGGTCAGATCTGAAAAAAGCGGCAGATATTTTTCGGGAAAGGATGTAGATAAATCGCCAAGCGCTTCCAGCGCGGTTTCAAAAGAGGGTTTTTTCATCGGGAATTTTTTTACGGGAGTTGAATGTTGGCCGGGTTAATAATATCCTGCAAGTTGACAAATAACATCAGACCAATTAGCAACAGAAAGGCCACGCTATTGACGGCATTTTCAAATTGATGCGGAATGCGCCGTTTGAACAGGATTTCAGGCAAGGTAAACAGAATTCTTCCGCCATCCAGCGCAGGAATCGGGAGCAGGTTAAAGACCCCCAGCGAAACGCTCAGCATGGCAAGCAGCGACAAGGTGTAATTTGAAGGCATGGGGGCCGGTTCTCCGGTGCTTAGCGCCTGCTCGGCTTGCTGACGGGTTTCAGTATCACGCTCAACGGCCTGCGAAAACATGCCAAACATGCCCACCAGCCCCACCATGCGGGCTTCTTGCGGGGCAATCAGGCCATCCAGCAACATTTTTGGAATGCTCAAAATCATGATCGCATTGGCGCCCGTGAGCGCAACGCCGCCAGCCAACGATTCTCCAATGCTTGCCGGGCGGATGGCGGCAGGTTCAAGTGCAACCCCCATCGCGCCGCGATTTTCCTCGCGGCTGGATAAAGGCGTAACCAGCAGGGTTTCTGTTGCGCCACTGCGCTCTACAATCACCGGTATTTCAGTATCGAGATTGGCGAGTACTTGTCCGCGTAATTCAGCAACACTGGCAATCTCAACCCCGTTCACGCTAATCACTTTATCGCCAGCGATAAAACCAGCCTGGGCCGCCGGAGAATTGGCTTCAACGCCGCTAACCATTACCGGGCCAGAAACTGGAAGGCCGCTCATGCCAATAATCAAGGCAAAAACCACCACCGCTGTCAGCAGGTTCATCAGCGGGCCGGCCACCAAAACGCCCAGGCGCTTCCAGGGGTTGGCGGAGGCCAGGCCGCCCGGCACATTCGGGTCGCCCTCGCCTTTCGGACGCACAAAACCGCCCAACGGAATCCAGTTAACGCTGAACAAAGTGCCGGGGTGCAGGTCGCGAATAAAGCCGTCCATTTTAATTTCGCCCTGCGCTTTGCCAAATTCCAGGGTTTGTTTTACTTCTTGCTCATCCTGAACCGGTTTTCCATCTGTATTCAGCAAAACTTCGCGCGATTCAAAAAGCCCGCCCGAAGAAAGTTTGTTCACCTGTTCATAAGCCAGGGAGCGCAGGGTTAATTTGTCGTTTACCCTGTCTACGCTAATCGACACGGATTTGCCCTGAATCTGCTCCCAATCCATCTTCAAGTCAAAATTACGAGGGATTTCAATGCGTTCTTGATTAAGGAGAAAATATCCCTTGCTGCGCCAAACGCCAAAAGCGCGCGGCGGCAAGCCAAAACCGAATTCTTCCACCTCAATTTTTGCGGCGCGGGCAGCCAGAAAGTGTCCCAATTCGTGAATCAAAATACTCCAGGCCAGAGCCAGAAAGAAAGCGAGGAAAGCAAGTAAAGCCATCATCTGTTATCCTTATCTTTAGTCAACCATCTATACCGATGAAATAAACAACATGCAAAAGATTATATCTCTATTATATAAGCATTTCGTTAAATAAAACGCGCCGGGCCGCCCACGCGGGCCTGCAAAACATCGCTTACCCCATTCACGGCCCTCAGCAAAGAGGCCACCTGGGCCATCTCTGCCTGCCGGCAAATCACATGCACGTTTGGCCCGGCATCAATCGTATAAGCCACCTGCAACCCCTCGGCGCGCCACGAGCGCACGGCCTCCATCACGGACAGGGTGGCGGGCTTCCAATAAAACAGGGCTGGCTGACTGGTCATCATCACCGCGTGCATCATATCCGAATCGAGTTCAATCAGCGTGGCAAAGGTTTCAAAATCGCGCTCCAGAATTGCCTGGCGGCAAATTTCGAGTCGCCGCGGCGCATCGGCTACCCGCGCAGCCTGCAACATGCTGGTAGGGGCGAGCGCGTGTCCCTCGGTTGAGCCGGTGGCCTTATGCCCGGCGGCAATAATCGCCACGCAATCGGCCAAATCCCAATGTTCGGGCGGCGCAATCGAGACGGCATACGAATCCTCGTCGCCTGTCCCCATTTTCCATTCGACAAAGCCGGATGGGATACTGCGCGAGGCCGACCCCGACCCCAAACGGGCCAGCCGCGAAATGGCCGCTTCGGACCAATTCAGACCCGCAGCCTGGGTCGCCGCCAAAGCGAGCGCCGCAAACGCCGCAGCCGAACTCGCTATCCCGGCCCCGGTGGGGAAGTTGTTTTCTGAAACCACCTCCGCGCGGACATCGATCCCCGCCGCCTGGCGGACGAGGTCCAAAATGCCCGATACGCGCTCCAATCCCTTCCCGCTCACCTGACGGTCATTGATGATCAGTTCATCCAAGGCCAGCGCCGGCTGGAAACTGACGCTGGTGCGCGTAAAAAGCCCATCCAGGTTCATAGAAATTGAACCATTGACGGGCAAACGCAGGGCAGAATCACGATTGCCCCAATATTTGATAAATGCAATATTCGGCGATGCCTGGGCGGTGGCAGAGAGTGTTTTCATGGTAGTTTTCCGTAGAATTTAGGTGGAAATAACGTAACTGCCTACCGTGGCGCGACTTTCAAGTCGCGTTTGGAGTAAGACAGTTGAGAATTTGCTTTCAGGCGACATAAA
>DAOUML010000333.1:0-4072 GCA_034411635.1 Anaerolineales bacterium | reverse complement strand
CATCTGGACCTGACGACGGTTACTTACGAGTTCAACGACCAGCGCGAGCAGATTTGGCTTTCGCAAAACGAAATTGTCATGCGCCAGGATACAGACGCGCTCTGGGCCGCGCGTGGACAAGCCCCGCTGACCGAATCTGAGCGCGAGAAAATCGCCGGATTGGAGGACGCCCGTACCAGCGCCAAAAAATATGGCAAAGGCACGCGTTTTTGGCAGGATGTGGCTTCGGTGGGTGGCGAGACCTTGCGCGCCGACCTGGGGCTGGATGGCCGCCCAATTGTTTTGCTGGCGACCAACGTGCTTGGCGACAGCCTGACCCTGGGACGAAATATTTTTACCGCGTCGATGGCGGAGTGGATCGAGAAGACGGTTCAGTATTTCGCGGGCCGGCCCGATGCGCAACTGGTGGTGCGTATCCATCCCGGTGAGCGGCTGATGAAAGGCCCGTCGATGGTCGGCGTGATTGAGCGCGCTGTGCCAGACAGGCCCGAACACCTGCACGTGATTGGCCCGACCGAGAAAATTAATACCTATGATTTGATGGAAATTGCCTCGCTCGGCCTGGCTTACACCACGACGGTTGGGATGGAAATGGCGATGCGCGGCGTGCCGGTCATTGTCGCCGGTCAGACGCATTATCGCGGGCGCGGCTTTACGCACGACCCGCTGACGTATGATGAATATTTTGGGATGCTGGAAGAACTGTTATCCGGTTCGCCGGTTGGCCGGTTATCCGGTTCTGGTGAGAACGGGTCAACTGGAAAACCGGTCAACCGATTAACCGAACAACAAGTCGAAGCCGCCTGGAATTACGCCTACCGCTTTTTCTTCGACTTTCCCATCGATTTCCCCTGGCGGCTGATGCATTTCTGGAAGGATTACGAAATCTGGCCGCTGGGCCGGGTGCTTTCGGACGAAGGCCGGGCCGAGTTTGGCAAGGCGTTTGATTATTTGGCTGGAGAACCACTGAAATATTAGGTATCAGGTGTTAAAGTGTCAGGTGTCAGGTAATCCCTGCTCTAACCTGACACCTGACACCTGACACAGGAAAACCCTATGACCGATACAAAACAAAAAGTACGCAATTTTTACGATGAAATCGGCTGGCATCAGGAGGCGGATGGCAACTACCAGAACGCCCGCTACGAAGACCTGCGCCCCGTTTCGGCGGAATACATCCACAAAACGCGCATGCGCGTCAACGATGGGCTGATTCCAACCGGCAAGTTCCTGCTCGATGCTGGTTCCGGCCCGGTGCAATATGCCGACTACCTGACCTACTCCAAAGGCTACGAAAAGCGCGTTTGCCTCGATATTTCCATCCAGGCCCTGCGCGAAGCCCGTCAGCGGATTGGGGAGCACGGCCTGTTCGTCGTTGGCGACCTGGCGAATTTGCCCTTCAAAAGTGATGCCTTCGATGGCGAAGTCTCCATGCACACCATCCACCACCTGCCGCTGGAGGAGCATCCCAAAGCCTATGGCGAGTTGCATCGCGTCCTCTCCCCCGGAAGAAGCGGAGTCATCGTCAATGGCTGGTACAATCCCTTGTTAATCAGGATGGCGACGCCGTTCATCCACCTGCTGCGTCGTCTGACCGGGCGCGGGCCAAAAAAGAAAAAGGACTGGCAGAACGCCAAAAATCCTGAGGGCACCTTTATCGCCCGGCTCACCCCGGCCTGGCTCAAGCGAGAAATCGGCAGCAACATCCCGCTCGAAATCCGTCCCTGGCGCAGTTTATCCACCGAAGTTTTGCGCTGGTTTGCGCACCCCAAACTGGGCGGCAAATTTTTGCTCCGCTTGATTTTCTGGCTTGAAGGCGTTTTTCCCAAATTTTTTGCCGAGAATGGTCAGTACCCGATGGTTGTGATCAAAAAGAAATAACAAACGCTTGCGGACGACCCAGCAAAGGCGAACCTAATGAGCCATTCCCCTGCCCCAAAAACCATCGCCGCCTCACGCATCTCTACCGGACAACTGCTTCAGCCTGAACATGCCAACAACCTCGGCAATGTGCATGGCGGCTATATCGTCAAACTGGCCGACGAGTGCGCCGCGCTGGCCTGTATGCGTCATGCCGGGAAACGCTGCGTCACCGTCGCGATTGACCGCATGACCTTCCGCCAGCCCATCCGCATCGGTGATCTGGTCACGCTGACTGCCGAAGTCACCTACGCCGGGCGCACCTCGATGGAAGCCGAAGTGCATGTCGTCGCCGAAGACCCCGTTACCGGCGAACAGACTCATACCAATAACGCTTATTTCGTCTTCGTGGCCCTCAACGAAGATGGGACACGCGCCACCGTCCCGCCGCTGGTGGCCGGAAACGAAGAAGAAGCCCGGCGCATTGAAGCGGCCAAACTACGTCAGCAGGAACGCTTGAAACAGGTTGGCAAATGAGCGAAAACCGAACGCCCCCCACCCCCCAAGCCGATGGCGAACTCGTCTCCACCTTTCGCACGCTGAAAGACTTGATTAATGTCGCCTCGGGCAAGGCCATGCTCAAAGGCGTAACCGATATGGGCGAATCGGGCATCGCCGAGTTGTTGCCCTTCCCCTTTTTGGCCCTGGTTGGGCAAAATGAGATGAAACTGGCCCTGCTGTTGGGGTTGATTAACCCCAACCTGGGCGGAATCCTGCTGGTTGGCCCGCGCGGAACCGGCAAGACCACTGCCGTTCGCTCGTTGCTCGAACTGCTGCCCAGCGTCGAACGTTCCACCTGCTACTACGGTTGCGCGCCCGAAGATGTCGAAACCGGCGGCATCGACGCCATTTGTCCCGAATGCGCCCAAAAATACGCCGCCGGCCAACCCCTGACCGCGCCTGATCGCGTGCGCCTGGTCGAACTGCCGCTCAACGCCCGCCTCGAAGACGTGGTTGGTGGAATTGACGAACGCGCCGCCATTCATGACCGGGTGCGCCTGCGGCGCGGAATCCTGGCCCAGGCCGACCGCAACCTGCTCTACATCGACGAAATCAACCTCCTGTCTGACGAAGTCATGGACGCCATCCTCGACGCCGCCGCCCAGGGAATCTACACCGTGCGACGTGGCCCGGTTTCGGCCACCTATCGCGCCCGCTTCGTGCTGATTGGCTCGATGAACCCTGAAGAAGGCAAGTTGCGTCCCCAAATTCTGGATCGTTTCGGCCTGCGCCTGATGGTGCGCGGCCTCGACGACGCCGCCGAACGCCTCGAAGCCTATCGCCGCGTGCAAGCCTACCTGACCAATCCACGCGCCATGATTGCCGCCTACGCCGAAGAAAGCCGCGCCGCCGCCGCCGAAATTCAGGAAGCGCGCAAACGCCTGCGTAGCGTCAGCATCCCCGATGAACTCGCCACCCGCGCCATCGGCCTGATTCAGGAGATGGGCATCGACAGCCTGCGCGCCGAAATCACCTGGTTCGAGGCCGCCCGCGCCCACGCCGCCGCCGACGCCCGCCCCGAAGTCACCCCGGCAGACCTGAACGCCGTCGCCCCGATGTGCCTGCGCCTGCGCCGCTCGGCCTTTATGACCGAATATTTCAAGGACCAGGCCGGCGAAGAAGACGAAATGCAGGGCCTGCTCAAAAAACTCGAATAACCCCCCCATGAACCCGCGCTTCCCCATCCTGTTCCTGCTCGCAGCCCTGCTCCTGGCTGGGCTGTTCACCTTCGGCGACTACGGCCTTTCGTGGGACGAGCCGCTTTTTTATGATTATGCCGAATCGATTCAGGGGGCCTACCAGGGCTGGGATAAACTCGATGAAAGCGTCTATGGCCGCAGCCCCGCCGACCACAAGAATCGCGGGCCGGCTTATTTGTTGGTGGCGCAACCGCTGGTAGACGGTTTGCTCGTAATTGGATTAGATTGGGCCGCCGCCTGGCATCTGATCAATTTTGTTGTTTTTTATCTGGTTGGGGCAACTTTCTTTTATGGGTTGATGTTACGCTGGGTTTCGCCCCTGGCGGCTATTTTTTCAACCACTTTTTTTGTTTTTCAACCCTTGATTTGGGGACATGCCTTTATCAATCCGAAAGATACGATTTTTATGGCGTTTTTCATTGCCAGCGTCTATTTGGGATTGCGTTGGGTTG
>DAOUML010000332.1:0-2502 GCA_034411635.1 Anaerolineales bacterium | reverse complement strand
GCGATGATGTGGTGAAAGCCGCCTTTGTTTTTGTGGTCGGTGATGACGATAAATCGCTCGTAAAACTCGCCTCGCTGGGGCAGGTTTGTCTCGAAATCGCCTTTTTCGGGCAGTGTGATTTTTCCGGCAAAGAAAAAATTATTATCAGTCATGTGGTTCTTTCGATGTTCAGTCCTCGAACAGCCGTCCGCGTAGTTCGCGTTTGGCGGCTGCTCGGCCTAGATGTCCTAACCAGTAATTTTTGGATTTTCCATGCGGGCATATTTGCCGTGCAGGATAAGTTGGAAATCGCCGATGTTGCCGTCGCGCTGTTTTGCCAGCGAGACATTGACCGCGATTTTTTCGGGGCGGATGGCGTGGGTATCGCTGTAATCCCGCTCGGTCCACAGGAAAATGACGTTATCCGCGTCCTGTTCGAGACTGCCAGATTCACGCAGGTCGGCCAGGTTGGGGCGGCGCGTGCTGCGGTTCTCCACCGCCCGCGACAATTGCGAAGCCGCCACCAGTGGGCAGTTCAACTCGCCGGAAAGTTGTTTCAGGTGGCGGGTGATGTAGGACAGTTCCTGGGTGCGATTCTGCTTGTCCGAGAATCCGTCCACGCTCATCAACTGGATGTAATCAACAATCACAAAATCGAGCGGACGCTCCGCCGCCAGACGCAGGCAGGTGGCGCGCAATTTCTCCGGGGTCAGAACCGGCGCATAGTGCATTGCGAGGTCCCAGGCGTCAATGGTCTCGATGGCCTGGACATAGGGCGGCCAGTCCTCGTCGAGCAGCATTTTGCGTTTGACGCGGTTGAGCGAAATGCCCGCCACGTTGGCAATAATGCGGTTTGTGTTTTGGCGGTTGTTCATTTCGAGCGAGAACAGCGCCCCACGCAGACCAGCCTTGCACCAGGTTGCGGCCAAATTGGTCATGAAGACACTCTTTCCCGTGCCGGGCCTGCCTGCCGGAATGTGCAAGCCTGGGGTCAGGCCACCGTCGAGCAGTTTGTCCAGCGCGGTCCAGTTGGTCGCCAGGATGCGCTCATCGCTGGGGCCATCCTGGTCAAAATGCTCGCGAATAGCCTGTGAGATGGTTGTGACGTTGGTGTCAGTGCCAAGATCGTGACCCGCCTGCCCAAGCAGTTTGAGCGACTCGGCGTAGGTCGCGTCGATCTCGCGGGATTCGTCGTAGCAATACTCGGCAATCCGGCTGGCAGCTCGCAGCATTTTGCGGCGGACAGCAGCGGCACGCACCATGCGGGCATACGAATCGGCGTGCAGGCTGGTGCCAGCCGCATTGAGCAACCCCACGAGATAGGCCTGGCCGCCAATCTCGTCGAGATGTCCGGCTTGCCTGAGAGCCTCGCCAGCAGTGATGACATCGATGGCAATTCCCTGGCGGGTCAGGCGTTCAAAGGCGTCCCAAACAAACCGGCAGCGATGGATGTAGAAATCGTCAACATTCAGGCTGCCCATCAGTTCGGGAAAAACTTCCGGGTTGAACAAGACAGAGCCGAGTACGGCCTCCTCGGACTCGCGGCTGTGTGGAACGGTAATAGGGACAGTCATGGGTTGGTTCCTTTCTGTTGGAGTTTTTGGAGACGCTGGCGGGCTGCCTCCGCCTGACGTTGAATTTCGGCAATCTCTTCAGGACTGCGTTCTGGTTCCGGTTCATTGGGCGGGTTCTCAGCCAGGAGCGTGGCCGCGCGTTCCAACTCGCCCACCACTGCCCGCATGGTGTTTTCCAATGCGCCGGGGTGTCCGACCTGAAATTTCAGCCGCCGCCATTCGGCGTATGTCCGTTCAAACGCCAGACGACCATACGGAGCGGAGATTTCAGCCAGGTTTGCCAGCCCGATTTTCCAACGTTCGTATTCGCGGCCTCGGCGCCCGGCTGGTACCGGGACGCGGAACAGTTCCCAGAACCAGGCCAGCGTTTGACGCAGTTCCGCTGGGAAGTTTTTGAGTTTGTTTTCAGTTTCAGAATCGCGCGCTTGTGTAATCTCTGTAGTAATCTCTGATTCTTTATTAAAGTTTGGTGGAATTCCGCATTCTGGGTTGTGGTTTTTCCCCAATCCAGTTTGTGGAATTTCCGCAATCAAGTCTGCGGTAATTGCTTCAAAATCAACCTTGTAATACAACTGCGCCGGAACATCGCGCCGCTCCACTTTGAGATATTTCGCCAACTTCTTGCGTGCGCTTTCCTGTTCGTAGCGGCTCATGCCAGTCTCTTCCAGCCACTCATTTTGGGTTTTGTAGAACCAGCCGTCCCGCCCCTCCGCAACGCGCTTGCTCCAATAAACAGCCTGAGACAGCATCAGGGCAGCGGTAACGGAGCCGGTCAGGGTCACAAATGCGCGGTGGAATGCGATTGGGCGGTCGAGAAGGTGTTTGATGTCCATTGGTTTGGTTCCTGTTTCTAGAAGAGTAAAAAACGATTAGCAGGCCCGCTACGGGGCGATTTTTTCAAGATGACCTGCGATATGGCTTGCCTGATTTGCGGGCCGCAGGAGGCGTT
>DAOUML010000331.1:0-2348 GCA_034411635.1 Anaerolineales bacterium | reverse complement strand
ACGACAGACAAAACGCACAAGCCCAATCCCTGGCGTAATTTCAAATTCGGCAAGGCTCTTTACCAACCTTCACCGCCTCCGAAAAATTGAACCACACCCCAGTTTAGGCGGGGGGTATACATTCAGTGGTTTTCTCCAATACAATGATACGACCAAACTGCCCGCAAGTTTATTAAGGGTCTGTTAACGCTTATTTTTTTATGGATTCCAGCACGCAACTGCTAATTTATCGTTTAGATTTTTTCTCTTCAAATCAAAGATTTCTGTATCCCAGGGGTAGATGTTTTTATGATCTACCGAAACAGGTAAATCAGCCCCACCACCAGACCAATGCCAACTACCAGCCAGCGCAGGTGATTGGCTTTGATTGACCCGGCCAGTTTGCCGCCCAGCCAGCCACCCAACAGGGCGGCCAGGGCCATGACCAGCGCGATATTCCAAAAAACATAACCGGAAAAGACGAAGAAAACCGCCGCCGCGACGTTCACGCTGAAGGCAACCGCCTGTTTGAGCGCATTCAGTTTTGTCAGCGATTCGTCGCTGGTCAGGCCGAGGGCGGCCAACACGATGACGCTCAACCCGGCTCCGAAGTACCCGCCATAGACCGAAGCCAGGCCAATTGGCAGAATACTCCAGGTTTGCGACACCTGGCCTGTCCCTTTTTCGGCGGCGCGTTTTACCAGCCAGGCCCGCACGGGGTCTTGTACGGCCAGTAGTAGCGATGCCAGCAAAATCAGGTACGGCACAATTGCGCCGAAGATTTTTTCGCCGCTGATCACCAAGAGAATGCCACCGAGCAGTCCGCCAACCACGCTGGCAGGCAGAATCAGCCACAGGCGCTTGGTTTGGGCTTTGATGTCGGCCCATTGGGCCAGCGTCCCGCCGATGTAGCCGGGCAGCAGGGCGACGGTGTTGGTGATGTTCGACGAGACCGGCGGCACGCCGACGGCGATTAGCACGGGGAAGGAGATCAACGTTCCGCCCCCGGCCAGGGCGTTGATGGCGCCGGCGGCCAGGGCCGCCAGGGCAATGAAAAGGTAATCCCATCCTTCGATCATGTTTGTATCCTTAAAATCCGAGTTTGTTCCACAGGCTGGGTGGACGTTCTTGCAATTCGGCAGGCAGGGCGATGCGCTTGCTGGTTTGCAGCATAGGGCAGGCCGGGAAGGCCTGGGTCAGGCAATAGGCGGTTTGGTGGCTGAGTTTGGGGGCGGCAGGTTGTCTGGCGCGGTGGCAGTGGTTCTGGTCGCTTGGGTAGTTGACAATAGTTTTGATGTCATTTTTCATGCCCAGGAAGGGGCAGGCGGCTTCACTTTCTTCCCGCTGGCTTTTTTGTTCGCTGGGTGGCATGTACTTGCCAATTGGCTCATCGAAAAAATTCAGCACTTCGCGCGCCAGGCTCTGGTATTGGATGGCGCCGCGCGAATTGGGCTTGTAATCGATGATCGGAATATGCGCCGATTGCGATTCGCGGATTTTCGTGTCGATGCCGATGTAGGTGTCGCATAAATTTTCGCCAAATCCCTTGCGAAATTCCTCCATAACGGTGGCTTGAAGGCGGGTGCGCGGGACGAACATTGTCACCAATACGCGATAGGCCAGGTTGGGGTTGCCATTCTGACGCGCATGTTTAACAATACGCATCATTTTGATCAATGAATTGGCTGAAAAATATTCGGCCTGGGTGGGGATGATGACCAGGTCGGCGGCGGTCAGGGCGTTTAGGGCATAGATGTTAATCGCCGGGGCGCAGTCCATGATGATGAAATCGTAGCGTTCGCGCAGTTTGCTCTCGAACAGGTCTTTGAGCAGGCTTCCGTTGGCATTCGCCAGGCCTTTGTCGTACCAGTCGATATCCCCTTTGGATGGCATCAGATCCAGTTTTTCGTAACTGGTGGGCATGATGAAGTTATTGACGCCAAGTTTTTCAAGCAAGCCGGGAATGAACAGGTCTTTGGTGCTATAGGCCACGCTGCTCAGGTAAATCCCAACGCTGACGGTCAGGTCGGCTTGCGCGTCCAGGTCTACCAGCAGGATGCTGTAGCCCATTTTGGAGAGCGCCCGTCCGAGGGCAGATGTGGTGCTGGTTTTTGCCACCCCTCCCTTGACGTTTGAAACCGCGATGACGTGGCCCATGAATGCTCCTGAATGTGGAATACCCCCGATTCTAACCGCTTTTCTGTCTTTTGGCGTAACTGCCTACCGTAGCGCGACTTTCAAGTCGCGTTTATGGGGTAAGACAGTGAGAATTTGTAACTACCTACCCTCACCCTAGCCCTCTCCCGAAGGGAGAGGGAATCGGACATATAAAACGGATTTTTTTCTGAAAGTGACAGAAGCGTCCCTGT
>DAOUML010000330.1:0-9274 GCA_034411635.1 Anaerolineales bacterium | reverse complement strand
TAATGGGCAAAACTGACCTTTTGGAGATTGCTCACTGGCACTGCGCGCCAGCGCATGTGTCGTCGCTGGAGAACGCTCCTCGCAAGGACAGTTGGCGACCTTAAGAAAGTCCTGATTTGGGGGGCGTTGTTAGTCGATGATGGTGGAGTAACAGGGGTACTCTTCGCCGCGTGGGGTGATAACGGTACTATACCCGGAAAAGCCATCCAGTTGGTAATCGCTCAGGTTGAGCCGCGCGAGCAGTTGCCCGGCGCGAAAGCGGGAGAGGTGGAAGGAGCGCCAGTCGTTGAGTTGGGTGGTTTTAGCGTTGAAACAGGCCAGGGCCGCGCCGACCCGATCACGGGTGGTGGCGTCGGTGGCTGGGGATTGGTAGTAACCTGCCAGCGCGGGGACGGCGTCGGTGGAGAGCGAGGCCAGGTAGCCGACATCCAGCCTATCTCCCTGGAGGTGGCGGGTTACGTTCTGGCGGACGATGAATCCGTCTATGTTCATGAGGGTGAGGGTGGCGGCAAATCCGAGCGAGGCGATCAGGGCGGCCAGGCCAAAGGCGCGTTGGCGGTTGCGCAGTTCAAGCAGGATGGTGGCAAGCAGCAGCAGGCCGAGCCAGATGATGAAGACGTGGGTGTAGGCGCGCAGGCGGGTGAAGCCGTAGGCCATTTCGTATAAGAGCAGGCGTTGGAAGGCTGAAACGAGCATGACTCCGACCATGGCTACGAGAAAAATTCCCAGCCCGGAGAAGACCTGGCGTTGCTGGCCTTGTTCGCGGCGGGTGATGGCGCTCAGGCTGAGCAAGAGCAGCAGGCTGAAAAAGGCGACTGTTACCAGTTCGCCGAAGCCGTTTCGGGCGTAATCGGCGTAGGTGTAGCCATCGAGATGGATGTTTTGCAGTCCGCCGAAGAAGTATTGAAATTGGACGAGGACAAAACTGGCGAAAAGCAGGTTGACGCTGCCCAGTACGATGGCCGATTCGGTGAAGCCGAGAAAGGTGGGGACGAGTGGTTTTTCGAGGCCGATGAGTTTTTCATCGTCTTTGGGTTTGGCGGCGTGCAAGAACATGCCTGCCAGCGCGTAGGCCAGCATGGCGATGTAAATCAGGCGGAAGATGTATTCAGGCAGGCGCTCAAGGCTGAAGACTTCGACCAGGTTTTCGACGCGTTGGGCAAAGACCAGGTCGGCGGAGGCAAGCAGGGTGGTGAAAAAGGCTAGAATGGGAATGGCAAACAGTAATCCGCGCGCGATGGGCCAGAAGGTAGATGGTTGCCTGGGCTGGGCTTCGCCGCGTTCTTCGGCGTCGGCTCTTGCGTTTGCGGCCTGGGTTTGGAAGATGAGTGGTTCGGCGATCAGGCTGAAGAACAGGCGCAAAAACCCGGCGAAGTAGTCGGCCAGGCTGTAGAGCGGCCAGCGCCCGGTCTGGTAGGTGAGGGTGAAGACGGCCAGCAGGAAAAGGGTGAGCAGGTGGCTGAGGAAGGCGGTGAGCGGTTCGAGCCGCAGGAAGGTGGCGAGGAGGAAAAAGCCGAGCGGTAGCAGCAGATACCAGGTCTGACGCGCGGGGCGCAGGCCGGTTTTCCAGAGCAGCAGGATGCCGCTTATCAGGGTGAGGGTGGTGAAGACTGGGAAGGAGATGCCGAGGGCAGGCAGGTTCCAGAAGAGCAGGTCGAAGGACCAGCCGAGGGCAAAAGCGAGTAGCCAGAGGCGTTTTGGTTGTTTTTCCATGAGATTCTCCGTGGGGTTGATTTTGTTTTTGGAGTATGCCTGTTTTTTGCTGGCTGTTGCTCTCTGATGGGGTTTGAGAGTCTCAGAAAGTTTGTCTCATTATCCATGTAATAACAGAAACCGCCAAGAGGCGGTTTCTTGCGGGGCAGGTGGTGGGTTCGCTTGCTTTTTGAACCACCTTACTGAAACTGTATCTCTTCGATGCGCCAGTCTTCGCTGCCGAGTAGCTTTTTCAGGCGGTCGAGCATTTCGACGCAGATGCGGGTGGAGTCGTTGGGGAAATCGATGAGGTGTCTGCGGCCTTCTTCGGTGACGTAGAAGGAGAAGCGGTCTTTGCCGGGGTGCGAGATGAGGATGCCGTAGACGTTTTTGATGCGCCGCCGATCGCGGGCTATATCTCCGCTGGGGCGCAGGTAGATGGTGATGAGACGCTGGGGCAGGCCGTCTTCTTGTGGCTCGATGACGGTTGGCGGGGCGATGGGGCGCGAGGGGGCCGATGGCAGGATAACCGGCGGCGGGGGCGTTGTTTTGGTTTTGGCGCGCGGGGTGCTGCCGTATTGTTCGAGGGTGAGCAGGTCATCGAGCGGGGTAGCGGGTGGGGCGGCGGCGCGGGTGGTTTGGGGGAGGATGAAATCGTCCCAATCGGGGGGGGCTTCGGGGGGTGGGGGCATGTCGTCGAAGAAATTGTCGTTTTCTTCGGGTTCGGGGATGTAGTCGCTGGGCGGTTCGGCGATTTTGGCGGGCGCTGGTTGGGGACGCGGCGCGGGCGCGGATTCTGGTCGTTTAACGAGGGCAGGTTTGGGGGAGTCTGTTCCGCGCTCGCCGGGGGCGGGGGGCAGGTATTCGTCGCCGGAGGCAACGCTTTCGTAAAAGGTGACGTCGGTTTTGATGTCGTCTACCAGTACTTTGGGCGGGGTGGTGCCGTCGGCTTTGCCATCGACGACGATGACTTTGCCTTCTTCGCACAGGTTGCGGTATTTTTCCCAGGTGCGCGGGAAGATGACGAGTTCGATGTTGCCGGTGAGATCTTCGAGGGTGACGAAGCCCATCATTTTGTCGGTTTTGGTTTTGAATCCGCGGGTTGAGACGACCAGCCCGGCGACGCGCACGCGTTCCTGGTTGGCGGCGTCGTTGAGGCTGAGGGCGTTGTGGCTGACGGCGCGGGTGAGTAAATCGGCGTGGGCTGAGAGGGGGTGGTCGGAGAGGTAGAGGCCGAGCAGTTCGCGCTCCCAGGCGAGGGTGTCTTTGCGGTCGGTTTCGATGTTTGGCAGGCGGATGCTTTCGGCCTGGATGCCGCTTGCGCCGCCAAAGAGCGACATTTGCCCGCTTTCGGTGGCGCGCATGTGCGAGATGGAGGCGGCGACCATTTGGTCGAGGCTGGCGAGCAGGCTGGCGCGGGTGCCGAAGCAATCAAGCGCGCCGACTTTGATGAGGCATTCGAGGGCGCGTTTGCCGGCGGCGCGCAGGTCGGTGCGTTGGGCGAAGTCGTTGATATCTTTGAAGGGGGCTTGGCGGCCATCTTCGGTTTTGCGGGCTTTGAGGATGGTATCAACCGGGTTTTGACCAACATTTTTGACGGCCCCCATGCCGAAGCGGATGGCGGGTTTGCCGGTTTCTGCCTGGTCTTCTATGCTGAAGAAGTATTGTGAGTGGTTAATATCGGGCGGTAAGACTTCGATGCCCATGTTACGCGCATCTGAAATGTACAGGGCCACTTTGTCGCTGGAGTCTTTGAAGACGGTCATTAAGGCCGACATGTATTCGGCGGGGTAGTGGGTTTTGAGGTAGGCGGTTTGGACGGCGACCAGGCCGTAGTCGGCGGCGTGTGATTTATTGAATCCGTACCTCGCGAACTGCTCCCAATCCTCGAAAATAGACGTGGCGGTGGCTTTGTCCATGACGCCTTTTTCAACCGCGCCTTTGATGAATTTTTCTTTGTTTTTGGCAATTTTATCGGCCATCTTTTTGGAGATGGCTTTGCGCAGGTCGTCTGATTCGGAGCGGGTGAAGCCGCCAATTTCGACGGCGGCGCGCATGATTTGTTCCTGGTAAACCGGGATGCCATAAGTATCGCCAAAGATGGGGGCCAGGGAGGGGTGGCGGTATTCGATAGGCGCTTCGCCGTGCATTCGTTTGATGTAATCGGGGATGAAGTCCATCGGGCCGGGGCGGTAGAGCGCGACCATGGCGATGATGTTATCGAGGTTGCGCGGTTTCATCTCGACCACCCAGCGGGTCATCCCGCTGTTATGGACAATAAAGCCGTTGGCGATAAAGTTATTACCCGGCGCTTGCATTTGCAGGTCG
Source organism: Anaerolineales bacterium (assembly GCA_034411635.1). Lineage (GTDB taxonomy): Bacteria > Chloroflexota > Anaerolineae > Anaerolineales > Villigracilaceae > UBA8950. The sequence goes on along the minus strand of DAOUML010000330.1, from coordinate 5,254 downwards.
TAGGTTTCTTCTTCGCCTACGAATTCAATCGCTTTAATCCTTACCCATTCGCTATTTTGTGGGAATTGTGGGCATTCCCATTCAACCAGGTCTGAATATTGCACCTGGAATTCAGCGAATAAGGTTTTATCTATCACAACCAGGTTGTGTTGGGGATATTGCTGGCGGAATAGGGCGATTTTTTCTTCACTGACTTTATCCATCCAGCCTTTGACTTCATAAAATGTATCTTGTTCTGGCACATAGAAGTCGGGGGTATAGGTGATGGTTATATTTTGTTCTTTTGATAATTCAAAAGTTTGGGGTTCATACTGGTATTCAATCTCAAGATGTCGGAAGACTCGCGCCATATCCGCTTCCCATGAGGAGCGCACATAATGCCCTAAATCTTCACGATAACCAGATTTTGTGTAAGTCTTGGTCGCCTTTGGGGGACGGCCATACATGGGATTGTTTTTGCCGGTAAATCGTTTGGATAAATTGGCGCGCATTTCTGTTGCGCGTTCAACACCGATTCTTTCGTCGAGAGAAACGCCTTTTTGGGTGGCGTTGTACGCGCTCAAGTTTTTTATCCAGAGCGTGTCTTTGGCGGTTTCTGCGGTCAGGCCTTTATTCCAGGAAGATTGCCCAATTCTACTTTGGGCAATGCGTTGGCGAACTTCGGGGCGGCTGGGGTTGGATGAGATGCGCGCAGCACAACTTTTACAATGCTGTGATTTGCTTGAGACTGTTTTTAATGGTGCGCCGCAAATGACGCATAATTTCCCGGCGCGGCTGGTATTGGTCTTGAAGAGCAAGGTATCCTTTTCAGGGTCAAGATCACCCAGCCGAACCCAGCCGCGTTGGGTAAAAAAGTGATGGTCGGCTGTGGCTTTAATCCAGCGATTGTTTTCTGCGCTCAAACGATAAACCGGTTTGGCGCCACTGTAGACAACTTTATTGATGATGTTGGAATAAAAAACACCATCGTCGAGATAGCAGGAGTGCGTGCGCAGCGTTTCGTGTCCGCCCAGGCGGCCTTCTTGTTCGCGAGTTTTGAAATCTTGATACAGTTCTTTGATGGTGCGATGACCGATATAGGTATCACCGCTTAAGCAACCTTCGAGTTGGAAGATCCCAGCCGTTTTTCCTTCGCCCAGCAACTCAAACGTCTTCGGGTCGTCGGTGGGGATGTTGCTCAGGTCGTATTCTTTGCCGGTGCGCTCGCGGATTAAGTCACAGGCGCGGGCCATGACGGTCAGCGTGGAGAGGCCGAGGAAATCGACTTTGAGCATGCCCATGCTGTCGAGAATGCCCATTTCAAACTGGGTGACGGTTTTGATGGGCGTTTCTTCAGCGTTGGAGGTGGGGCGGTGAATGGGCAGGTACTCGGTGAGCGGTTTGTCGGCGATGACGACGCCGGCGGCATGGGTGCCGGCATTGCGGACGACGCCTTCCATGTGGATGGCGGTGTTGATGACGTTGCGCATGACCGGGTCGCTGTTGTAGATTTTTTTCAGATCTGGAACTTGCTCGAGGGCTTCTTCGAGCGAAACCGGTTTGCCTGGCACGTTGGGAACCAGTTTGGCGACTTTGTCTACATCGGGGATGGGAATATCCATTACCCGCGCTACATCGCGCAATGCGCCGCGCGCGGCCATGGTGCCAAAGGTGATGATTTGGGCGACTTTGTCGTCGCCGTATTTGCGGGCGCAGTATTCGAGCATTTCGGCGCGGCGGTCATCGCGGAAGTCGAGGTCGATATCGGGCATGGAGACGCGGCCAGGGTTAAGGAAACGCTCAAAGAGCAGGTGGTGGTGAATCGGGTCGACCAGGGTGATGAAGAGGGTGTAGGCGACAATCGAACCAGCCGCTGAGCCGCGGGTGTTGTACCAGATGCCGTGTTCGGTGGCGTGACGGCACAAGTCCCAGACGATCAGGAAGTAGGCGTTGAAGCCCATCTGGTGAATGACGCCCAATTCAAATTCAAGTCGCTCACGAATTTCCGGTTCGTCTTTGCGCGCGCCGTAGCGTTTTTCCATGCCGATTTCGCACAGGTGGCGCAGGTAGGTTTCAGCGCTGAAGCCTGGCGGCACTTCAAATTCGGGCAGGTGATAGCCTTTGAAGCCCAAATCGACTTCGCATCGTTCGGCAATTTCGACGGTGTTGCTGAGCGCTTCGGGAATTTCGGCAAACAGGCGGCTCATTTCATCGGGCGGGCGCAGGTAGAAGGTCTGGCTGTCGTAGCGCATCCGGTCAGGATCTTTGAGCGATTTGCCGGTCTGGATGGCGAGCAGCACGTCTTGATATTCGGCGTCTTCTGGTTCGATGTAGTGAACGTCGTTGGTGGCGACGAATTTGGCCGAGTATTTTGCGCCCAGTTCGACCAGTTTGCGATTCAGGTCGGTGATTTCGGCGATGTTGTGGTGTTGGAGTTCAACGTAGAAACGCTCTGGGCCGAAGACATCGTAGTACCAGTTCATGCGCCGCACGGCTTCTTCGGGGCGTTCTTCGATCAGGTCGCGCGGAATTTCGGCGGACATGCAGCCGGAGGTGCAGATTAGTCCCTCGGCGTGTTCAGCGAGTAGTTCGTGGTCGATGCGCGGGTAGTAGTAAAAGCCCTCCATTTGGGCTTTGGAGGTCAGTTTGAGCAGGTTTTTGTAGCCGGTTTCGTTTTCGGCCAGCAGCAGCAGGTGCGATGATTTTTTGTCGAGTTTGCCGTCTTTATCGGTCATGCGGCGGGCGGCCATGTAGGTTTCAACGCCGATAATCGGTTTGATGCCAGCATCTTTGGCGGCGTTGTAAAACTCAATTGCCCCGAACATTGTGCCGTGGTCGGTAATGGCCAGGGCGGGCATGCCCATCTCTTTGGCGCGTTTGACCAGTTTCTTGATGTTTGAGAAACCATCAAGAAGCGAGTAGGTGGTGTGGGTGTGCAGGTGGACGAAGGACATGGGCCTATGATTATAGCATCTTGCCAGGTTCCCAACCTGACGCTTCTCTTAAAATATTTGGAACGAGTGTTCGGGTTATGCGCAGCATAAAATGCCGGCAATTCTCATTTTGAAACAAAACGAGCCTGATTTGAATAGGTAGCGACGCCTTCAGGTGGCGACTCACCGCCTGAAGGCGTCGCTACACTGACATATTGAGTGTAGCCACGACGCTGTAGCGTCATTCTGTCAAATATGAACTTTGTTCATTAGTAGAATTGCTGATAAAATGCGCAGCATATATCATCCTGTATAATCCGCGCATGGATTTGCCACGCCCAAATACCCCGGCCCGCCTGAGCCTGGCCGCCGCCATACTGACCATCACCTTCTTCTGTATCGGTTTTGCCCCGTTTCTGCCGCTGACAGCCCTTTTTTGCTACCCGGCGGCTTTTCTGGGGGCAATTTTTTCGTTGCTGAGCGGTCTGTTGGGATTGCGCCGGCCCGCCGGGCGTTGGATGGCCTGGACGGGAATTGTCATTGGCGCGTTGGTGGTTTTTGGGGTGATGATTTTTACCGCCCTGACTTTATTGATGTTGCCAACCCTGACCGATGGTCTGATTGAACTCTGGCAATCGCTTGTGCCTTAAGGGGCGAAATCGCACAGGTATAACAGCACTGCCGTGCCAGGTTCGCGCACTTCTTCTCGGCATCGTCCCATTTGTTGTTGCCGAATGTAATCCAGAACGGCTTCGCGCTCATTGACCCCGCCCTCTTCGTAAACGTGGGAGAATAAAATCCAAACGCGTGAATGACCACGCAAGGACTCGATATCGGCCAGGGTGGGTTCAAGCAGGCGATAGTAGGAGATTTTCCCGGCGCTGAACTGATGTTCGGAAAAACCATAGAACGGGGCGTAATAGCGGAAGGCGGGCATGCCGCCATAGTAAATATAAATCAGGTCGTTTGGCTTGTGTTTCAGGCGCAACCCGCCCAATGCCGGGTGCATGTTCTCTTGCATGCGCGGTTGCTGGAATCGCTCCATTGCCAGGCTTACAGGCGCGAACAAAAGCAAAGCAGCCAGGCTCGCGGTAAGTATGACCGCCCCCCAACGCAAACGCGCCAAAAGCAAAAGCCGATGCAGCCCCTCAAAAGCGGCGCCCAACAAGCCGAGGCTGATCGGTGCGATAAAGAGCAACATCCGCCCGCCCAGCGGATATTTCTCCAGCGCCGAAGCGCCAAAGGCGGCCAATATTGCCAGGCCAAAAACCGATGCTAACGCAGGGTGTATTCGCCAGAGCGCGAGCAATCCGCCAAAAAAGATTAGCCCCGCCAGCCATGCCGGAATGCTTACCCCAAAATAGGTAATCGCATGGCTGAGAACGCCCAGATAGCGTTCGGGAGCAATCCAGGGCGGCAGGGGCATGAAGTAATCTTGCCAGTAGTCCATCAGAAAGTCGTTGGCAGCCAGCGAACTCAGGCTGGCAAGAAAAACCCCGCCGAAACTTGCCAGCCAGCCTGTTATCACCAGCCCCACTTGTATCAACTTGCGCCGGTTGCGGCGATTTTGCCACAGCAAGGTTAACCCAATGCCGCTAAGTATAAAGACAGACGGATGAGAGAACCACACCGCCAGAATTCCCGCCAACAACAGCCCAATCCAGTTTCGGCCTGGGGGCGATTGCGCCTCTTGCCTGGGGGTGGCGTATAAAAAGACCAGCAACAAACCCAGCAGCACAAAAACATCGAAAATATATTGCTTCAGTTCAGATGTGTAATAAATCAGGCGTTCCGAAAAGACAAAAAAAGCCAGGGCTGGCAAGGAGCCTGCCGGAGAGAGAAAGCGGCGCAAGAAGGCATAGAAAAAGACCAGAGCCAGGCAGCCAGCGATAAACGGAGGCAGGCGCAGGGTCAGTTCGCCGTTTTGTAGCAGAGTGATGGTCAGTTTTTCGAGCAGCAGAAAACCCAGAGGGGCGCCCTGGTCATAGTCCAGTGGTCTAAAAAGTCCCGCGAAATCTCGCTGAACAATGTTGAGCGCCAGCATGGCTTCATCGAGCCAGAATGAACGCCCCGAAAGGTATTGGCGCAGGCGTAGGGCCAGGCCGATGAGCAGCAACAGGGCCGCGGCGAAATCGGCCCAATATCGTTTAAGAAGGTTGGCAAGCATCATGGTGTCGGTTTCCTGATTGCAATTATATATGCCTGCCGCCGAAATAGCCCCTATTTAAACGCACAGGCTTTTCTTAAAGTCGGCCTTTCTCCCTCATCCCCAACCCTTCTCCCGGTGGGAGAAGGGAGCATTTCTCCCTCTCCCACCGGGAGAGGGCCGGGGTGAGGGGTTA
>DAOUML010000329.1:0-7821 GCA_034411635.1 Anaerolineales bacterium | reverse complement strand
GCAAAGATGGTCGCGCCGCGCGCGCGGGCATGGTCGAGCGATTCAAGCACGAGCATAACGCCGCCTTCGCCCATGACAAAGCCGTCGCGGGTGGCGTCGAAGGGGCGCGAGGCGGTTTGCGCTTCGTCGTTGCGGGTGGAGAGCGCGCCCATGACGTTCATGCCCGCGATGGTGATGGGGGTGATGGCGGCTTCCGCGCCGCCAGCCAAAATGACATCTGCCGCGCCGCGTCGAATCATCTCGGTCGCTTCGCCGATGGCGTTGTTGCCACTGGCGCAGGCGGTAACGACAGCCATGTTGGGGCCGCGCAGGCCGAGGTGGATGGCGGTCATGCCGGCGGCGGTATCTGAAATCATCATCGGGACAAGGAAAGGGCTGACGCGGTCTGGACCTTTTTGGTTGAGGACTTCGATTTGGGCGGCCAGGGTGCCGATGCCGCCGATGCCCGTGCCGACGACGACGCCGATGCGGTCGCGGTTGGAATCGTCCACGTTCAGGCCGGAAGCGGTCAGGGCTTGCTGCGCGGCAGCCAGGGCGAACTGGGTGAAACGATCCATGCGGCGGGCTTCGCGGGAACCGAACAGGGCGGCGGGATCAAAATTTTTCACTTCGCAGGCAATTTTGGTCTTGTGGGCGCTGGCGTCGAAGTGGGTGATTGGTCCGGCCCCAGATTTACCGTCTAAAAGGGCTTGCCAGGCTTCGGCGGGGGTATTTCCCAACGGGCTGATACATCCCAGCCCGGTAATGACAACACGATTTCGCATGAAGTTCTCCTTGATAAGGTATCTCAATCTATAACACAAAGAGACTGGGATGGAGGCGATGACAAAAATGATGACTTTTGTCACTTGTAAGGCGGTTATTTTTAGAGTATTTTTGTCCTAATAAAACGGGAGAAGAATATGAAAAAAAGTCCTTTTAATCTATGGCATTGGGCCGCGGGTTGGCATCCCAATCTCGGCGTCAGCCTGGCTTTGAATATTGGCGCTGTGATTACGCTGGCGAGCGCGTTTCTTTTTGTGGGCTTATACCGGCAGGAAGAACAACGCGCCATGCTATTGATTCATAAACAGGCCGAATCGTTGCTTTCGGCAATGGTCGTGGTGCGCGAGTGGGTTTCATCTTACCAGGGCGTGTGGACAACTTCACCCGGTGAAAAATATTATGAAGAAGCAGAAGGTCGCTACCTGAAAACCCCGGCCATGGTAACCAAAGAATTGTCGCATCTTTCAGATACCAAAGGCTACTATCGCTTTCACATCACCAGCCTGAAACCAGTCAACCCTGAAAACAAACCCGACGATTTTGAACATCATGCCCTGATGGTCTTTGAAAACAAACCAGAGGCCTTCTCGTCACTTGAATGGGACGAAAACGGGCAACCCCTGTATCGTTTAATGATTCCGCTCAAAACCGAGACATCCTGCCTGCAATGTCATGGCGATTTGGGATATCAGGAAGGCGATGTGCGCGGTGGATTAAGCATCCTGCTGCCGATGGACGAAATCAACGCTTCGCTGGTTGCCAGCCGCCAATCGCTGGCAGTATCAGCGCTGGGAATTTCGGTTCTGGTGATGACGGCGCTCTACTTTCTGGTCTATCGCGTGGTCGTTTTGCCGGTTCGCCACCTGACTCAGATCACCGAAACGATTGGGCGGGGCGATTATAGCGCGCGCTGTCAGTTGGAAACCCGCAACGAACTGCAAACCCTGGGCAATTCCTTCAACCAAATGACCGCCAACCTGCAAGCCTCCCACCAAACGTTACGCGAGCGCATCGAACAGCGCACGCTCGAACTGGCAAGTATTTCAGAAATTGCCCAAATCGTGAGCAGCCCCAAAGACTTGCAAAACATTATGAACGAGGCCCTGGCCCGCATAGCGCAAGTGACAGGCATTGCTGGCGGGGCAATCTTGCTGCTGGAAAATGAAAAAATCAGCCCGCTTGCCAGTCGAAACTTTCCGCAAGAATGGCTTTCGACAATCCCTGAACATGGCGAAGCGCTCCGCCAAATCAAAAATGGCAATGCCTGTAGCCTGCCGCCAGATCGCAACCCTGGCGAAGCGCCAACCGGGAAACTGGTTCTCGTGCCCATGATTTTGCGCGAAAAATCGCTGGGAATTTTGGGCCTGCGCAGCGCGCGCCAGGATGAACTCGCGCTCGAAACTTTGCAACTGATGCACTGCATTGGCGCGCAACTGGCCGTCGCCATCGAAAACGCAAAATATCACGAACAAACGCAAGAACTTGCCATTCTGGAAGAACGCCAGCGCATTTCGCGCGAACTGCACGACAGCCTGGCCCAAACCCTGGGTTGGCTGAATATCAAAGTGGAAATCATGCAAGACCAACTGCGCGAACAAGACGATGAAAAAGTCCGCGCTGAATTGGGCAATATCCATCACGTCATCCGCGAAGCCTGCTACGACGTGCGCGAATCGATAGACGGTTTGCGCGCCCAACCCAATGAAGATATAAAAACCTCGATGCAAGTCTGGATCGCCACCTTTCGCCAACGCAGTCCGCTCGATATTCAATTCAGCGTCCCCGAAGAAGCGATTGACCTGCCGGCCATCGTCAGCACCGAGTTAATTCGCATCCTGCAAGAAGGGCTTACCAACATCCGCAAACACGCCAGGGCCAGTCATGTCCAAATTACGCTGGGCCGCAGCGGTGATTTTGTCGAATTAAGCATTCAGGACAACGGCCAGGGATTTGACTACCGCCCCACCGAAAACCTGCATCACTTCGGATTGCGAATCATGCGCGAACGGGCCGAGCGGCTGGGCGGGACCTTTGAACTGGATACCGCTCCCGGAAGCGGCGCAAAACTTTTGGCGCGCATCCCCCTCAAACAGCATCTTTACTCGCGGAGATAATCATGAGCCAAGAAGAAAAAATCATTCGGGTTTTGCTGGTCGATGACAGCCCCCTGTTTCGCAGCGGAATTGTGGCCTTACTCAACCAAGAAAATCACTTTGAAGTCATTGGCGAAGCCAGCAATGGCGAAGAAGGCCTGCATCTTTGCCGCGCCGCAGCCCCGGATATTGTCTTGATGGACATCCAGATGCCTGGCATGGGCGGTCTTGAAGCCACCCGCCAAATCCTTCAAGCGTTTCCGGCCATCAAAATCATCATGCTAACCGTCTCTGAGCGAGAAGCAGACCTGTTTGAAGCCATCAAAGCCGGCGCGCAAGGATACATGATCAAAACCGTTATCAACGGGCGTGAAATGCGCGCCGCCTTGCAACGCGTAGCGGCGGGCGGGGTCATCATCCCCACCGAAATGGCCCCGCGTCTCTTGGCAGAATTCGCCAATCTCGCCAAATCTGCAACGGAAAAACAACCCAACCCTGCCCGCCCGGTCTCTGAAAAAACAATCAACCCAACCGCATCAGACACTCTGACCGAACGCGAAATCGACGTGCTGCAACTGGTTGCCGAGGGCCTCGCCAACAAAGAAATCGCCGCCCGCCTGGTTATCTCTGAAAATACCGTGCGCGCGCATCTAAGAGCCATCATGGACAAACTACACACCAGCAATCGCGTTCAGGCGGCTCTATGGCTTACAAGGCAAAAATGAAACAAGATTAATCAAAATCTCATAATTAGTCCAATCGGACGATGTCAAAGCACTCCAAATCTTGTATAAAGTAGGTATCAGCACCTCTTCAGCCTAAACCAAACTTCGTGACTTTGGTCACAACAAATACAAAACGAACCGTGTATATTAAAAGCAGATTAACTATACCCATCGCAATCATAAATGACACTTTTTATCAGCGCATGAAACGCACAAATGATAAACACAGGCATTACAGAGAAGGATAAAGGTGAACAATGCAAAAATTACTATTTGCCATCGCAGCAGTCGCCGCAATCATGTCACTCGGAACGTTTACCTACGTTAGCGGCGCGGTGGAAATGATGGGCAGCGCGCCAGAAACCTGCGCCAACTGCCACGTTATGGATGCCGCCTATGAAAACTGGTTCCATGCCCGGCATGGAGACAAAGCAAAATGCGCCGATTGTCACCTGCCGCACGATAACATCATCAATTACTGGGTGGTAAAAGGCCAAACCGGTATGCACGATGCTTACATGTTCAGCACCGGCCAAATCCCCGATGCCATTCGCGCCAAACCAGAATCGAAAGAAATTGTCCAGGCCAACTGCGTGCGCTGCCACGAAAAGAGCGTCGATGCGGTTGTGATGGGCCCAATGGATAATGACCGCTTCTGCTGGGAATGCCACCGCAACGCTGCCCACGGCCCACGCGGAATCAGCATCTCACCGTTACAAGACTCTGATTTGTACCCATCCAAATAACTTTTAGGAGAATGTTTATGAACAAATATGCCCTGCTCTCTCTGGTTGGCGTGATTGTGCTGCTGGCCGCCGCGCTGATTGGCACCCTGGTTTTCATGCAAAACCGGCCTGTCGAATCGCGCGCCATTCAGCAGATGTACCCCGTCAAAGACATGGAGCCCGATTCTGAAAAATGGGGACGCAACTTCCCCAACCAATACACCACCATGTTGCAAACCAGCCAGAACTACAAAACCCGCACCGCTTACGCCGGTTCAGGGTGGGATCACCTCGAAGTCAACCCGCGCCTGAAAATCCTGTACGCGGGCATGGCCTTTAGCGTCCACTATGACGAAGATCGTGGACATGAATACGCCCTCGAAGAAGTAAGAGCCACCCGCCGCCTGCCCGACCACGACAAAGCAACCGCCACCTGCTACTCGTGCAAAAGTTCCGACATGCCGCGTCTTTGGGCCGAATACAGCCTGGAAGAAATTGGCGAAATGCCCTTCTCAGCATTCAAAGATGAAATCAATCACAGCATTGGCTGCGCCAACTGCCATGAAGCCGAAACCATGCGCCTGATTGTGACCAACCCCGCCCTCGATGAAGGCCTCAAAGCAATCGGCAAAGACTGGCGCACCCTAAGCCGTCAGGAAATGCGCACCGTAGTTTGCGCCAACTGTCACGTTGAATACTACTTCGCGCCCGGCTCCCGCGCCCTTACCTTGCCCTGGGATAACGGCACAAAAGCCGAAGAAATGCACGACTACTTCAACGAAATCGAATTCAAAGACTGGGCTTACCCCGATACCGAAACCCCAATGCTGAAAGCCCAGCACCCGGAATACGAGTTCTACACCGCCGGTTCCACCCACTATAACGCTGGCGTCGCCTGCGCCGACTGCCACATGCCCTACATGCGCGATGGAGCCGCCAAATTCTCCGATCACAACATCCGCAGCCCATTGCTGCAACCCGAACGCGCCTGCGGACAGTGCCACAGCGACGTAGAATATGTTGTCGGGCGCGTTGGCACCATCCAGGAGCAATTCAGCACCACCAAAATCGCCAGCGAAGATGCCCTGGTAGACGCCGTCAATGCCCTGAAAGCCGCAGTCGCCAACCCCAACAGCGATCCCGAACTACTGAACCAGGCCCGCGCGTTGCACCGTCAGGCCACCTTCTACTGGGATTACGCCGCCATGGCTGAAAATTCGATGGGCTTCCACAACCCGGAATATGGTCTGAAACTGCTATCTGAAGTAATCGACCTTTCACGCCAGGCCCAAATGCTGGCCGCCCAGGCCGCCAACGACCCCAGCCTGCTCGAAATCGATACCTACTACCAAATGCAAGAAGCCGGCGCGTTACCATAAGCGACGACAAGAATCGCAACAGCCTCCGAAGAAGCGGGGGCTGTTTTTTATTTCACCCAATACACAGAAAATCATGGATGTTCGCCAACGGGCTAAAGCCCTGGCTCATTACATGGAAGCCCCTTCGGGGCTAAAAGTACCAGTCCGTAGGCGGTGCGTCGAGCTTGTCGAGATGACTTTCATGCCATGAGTAGCGGCTTTAGCCGCGCCGACACCGGCAAAATTTGGCGTTTTTGGGCAAAAACAGCCATAAAAATTAGATGCAATCGCCTTGGTATTTGCCGCTTTCGATGGGCTTTCGCCCAGACATCCGGGCTACCCATACAAAGCCCGCCAAGGCGGACTGCGCCAACCCTACCGCCCAATCCCCAACCGCTGACGGGCCTTCTCGCACAAACTTGCCCCGCCAGCATTCAGCCACTCTTGCAAGCGCGCGCTCTGCGACTGGTTCTGCCTCGCATCAAGGTAAATGCCGCTGCCCCAATAAGCATAACGCACCGTCTCATTATGCCAGCGCGACTCAGCCCGCGCAATCACGCTAATCCCACCGTTATAACCGGCCAGGGCCAGGCGCGCATCACCGCCAGCGCTTTCAAGCGATTGGCGCAAATAATTCATCCCGCGCCGCGCATTCGTATCCGGGTGCGACATATTTTCACCGGGCTCAAAATGAAAAGGCATCACCTGAAACAACCCCGTTGCCCCCGCATGAGAGCGAATTTCGGGATGCCCGCAAGATTCAATCTGCATCACCGTTGCCACCAGATTGGGGTCGAGTCCGTGCTGCCCGGCCCAGCGGACGATATCGGCGGCCCAAAACTGAACTTCGGGCGTAAACAGGGGCGCAATACCAGCCTGCCCCTCTTGCGCAAGCGAAGCAGAATATGCCCCAGGCTGCTCTGAAACAGCAGGCAAATCAATCACAAAAAAAGCAAACAAAAGCCCAATGCACAACGCAGAAAGCGGCGGAAGCAAAAAAACAGGCAGGCAGCCGCCAGAATTTTGGGCTGCCTGTCTGTTCATCGGTTGATTCTGGACAGAGCGTGAAGGGTTCATGCGCAAATTATAATTGGAGGTCCGCTCAGTGAACACACAACCGCGCTACTTAGCGATCATCGTAAGTATCCGGCACATTGCCAGCCAGATTATGATAGGTTGGCTCGGAGCGCGGCTGAAAAGAAGGCCCAGGCGCAGGTTCAGGGCGCGGCGCAGGCCGAACATTGCTAACATGAGCAGGAGGCGCAACAGGCCGGGCCGGGGCGGCAGCCCGCAAATTGGCCGCAGCAGTAATCGCCGGGCGGCCAACGCCGGTATTATTCGTCAGCGGACGCGGAGTAATTACACTATTGGTCGTAGGCCGGTATCCCGGATTGGTAACACGCGGATTAGACTGCGCATTGCTCGCGCGGCGCGAATGCAAATCAGCCATCGAAAACAGACGATCACCCGCAATTGAAAACGTCCCAATAATCAACACGCGAATAATCCAGACCATAATCGCCACAAAAGCCGGAACAACCGTATTAACCGTTTCACCGCCAACCACCGCAGCCCCCTGGCTGACATGGCTATTAATTGCCACCGAAACACCCCACCACGTCAGCGCGGCGTTCATCGTGGCAGCCAACAACCAGGCCGCAAACAAATACCAGGCTTCGGCAGGTTCGCCAACCCCGTCTTCGGGCGTAAACAAGCGCGCCACCCCGGCAAAATCAATCGCGCAAAAAGCAATTGCCAGCATCGTAGCCCACTTAATACCGGCAAAAGAAAGATCACCCAGGGCATCGTGCAGGGCAAATTCAGTGGTGCTGAAGTTGAAAATCTCAAAAGCCATCAGCGCCCCAAAAATCATCAGGCCAAATGTCTTACCGCGCTGGCCGATAAACCCATTCCAGGCCCGGCCCAACCCGGCATTGATAGAGCGTGTACTCAAAGAATTGTTCATTGTGGACCTCCTGTCCAAGAAAAAACAGAAAACATGTTCTAATTAACAGTATTATAGAACGAATTTTCTATATCTGTCAAGAGGGAAAAATCGTAACTGCCTACCCTCACCCTAACCCTCTCCCAAAGGGCGAGGGGACTGGAGCGAAAATACAGGTTTCTTACCAAAAACGGCAAATTTTTTGTAATT
>DAOUML010000328.1:0-38524 GCA_034411635.1 Anaerolineales bacterium | reverse complement strand
GCGATGATGTGGTGAAAGCCGCCTTTGTTTTTGTGGTCGGTGATGACGATAAATCGCTCGTAAAACTCGCCTCGCTGGGGCAGGTTTGTCTCGAAATCGTCGTTTTCGGGCAGTGTGATTTTTCCGGCAAAGAAAAAATTATTATCAGTCATGTGGTTCTTTCGATGTTCAGTCCTCGAACAGCCGTCCGCGCAGTTCGCGTTTGGCGGCTTCGGGCAGGTTGGCGAAGTTGAATGTGTAGGCGTCGGCCAGATGGTTGTCTGGCAGGTCGCGCCCGGCCAGGTCGAAGTCGATAAAGGCGCGCAGGGTATTGGGCGGCAGCGCGGCCAGGCGGTCAAAATCGCCGCCTGCGCCGGTGTAAGAATTTTCTCGCAACCGGGCCAGGGCGTTGGATACGGGGCTGGATAAGCCGCGTCCGGCTTCGGAATAGCCGTACAAAATCCAGGAGACAAATTTTTTGCACAGGTGGGCGATGTCGCGCTTTTCGGTTTTGTTGTCATTCAGTAGTTTTATCGACATTGGCTTGCCAACAGCGTTTCGAGACATCAAAAAATCCCAATCCCAATAAGCCCGGCTCCCCCCCTTCCCAGGTTTTTGCGCCGAATGGCGCGGGGTTTGTGGGGATTCATGGATCTTTGTGTTGTTTGTTTGTATGTTTAATATGAATCTTTTTAACCGTGTATCACTTTTTCCAAAACCGTGTATCACTTTTTCCAATTCCATGTACCACTTTTTCCAATTCCGTGTATCACTTTTTCCAGTTCCATGTATCACTTTTTCCAATTCCGTGTACCATTTTTTCCAGTTTTCGCTGAACTCAACCCATTCCCGTTCGGTTGGTTCGGTCAAACGCACGTCAAAAATTGCGGTATTTCGGGGCCATTGCGCCGAAAGTTCAATGCCGTCTGTATCTTGCAACATAGCCAACATGCAGAAGGCCGGGTCGAGCAGCCAGTTTTTAACCGTTCGCAATGTTGTTCCCACTCTCTCGGCCAATTCATCCAGACCGCCGAAGAAAACAGCGTAGCCCAGATTGTCGCCTTCGAGGTGATCTTGCCAGACGCGATATCGCAATACGATGATGGCCCACATTTGGGCTTGCGAGAGATTCAGGCGCGGGGCAACCTCTTTCAGGTAGTACAGGGAAATTGCAGCATTCCCAAATCCGTTGACGATTCGGTCTTGCAATTTTTCGGCGGCAGTCAGTATGCTCTGTGGCATATCGCCTTTGTAACCAGTAACCAGGCGCACAATTTCGGCAATACTTTTCGGCCAACGGCTAGCAGGAAACTCCTGATTCTGCTTGTCGTTCAGGTATCTGGATGGCGAGTCTTCTAGCATTGCGATAAGGGTTTGCTCTATCAACTTCAGCGACTCTTCCATGCTGCCTGCCTCGATGGTTGCCCGGTACAGGATGGTGTGCAACGCGTTGCAGTCCTTGCTGCTCAGGCGTGGGCTGACTTGTACGATGTAGCGCCTGGCATTGGCATATCGGGGGTCAGTGGTGGTAGGGGTTTCATCTGGTAGTATTGTCACCATATTGCCAGCAATGGAGTCTTTGCCAGACAACTCGCGCTCAAAGCTAACCCTGCTCATATTGGCAAAACGCAACACGTCCCAGTATGGGATGTTTCTTTTGGCAGGCTTGCCTTTGCTCCAGTCGTAGTAGGTGGATTGTCTGAATGCGACCCACAGCGACATTTCTTTGGCTGTCAAATCTCCGTGCCAGAGCAGGCGTAAGGCGTATCCTGGCAGGTAGATTTTTTCGTGGGTATCTACTTCGTCCTGATACGCAGTATGTGCTGCTTGCTCGATGCAGACGCTCTTGCCTGTTGTCTGTGTATCCTCGTCTTCGATATTGTCATCTTCGTCCGTGATGTCGTTTTCGGGGGGCCTGGCACAGATGAAGTTCACTTGCACCGTCTCACCGAGCAGCGTGGAGGCCAGGTTCCCGACCCGATCCGTTAGCCTTTCGCTCAGCCATTCCGCCGCATAGGAGTTACGCGCGCCAATCGTCAGGATGCCATCCGACAGGCTGAGCGGCCAGGTTTCTCGCATCCAGGCGTCGAAGGATGCGCGTGGATATTCTCTTTGGAGCGTTTCGAGTACCTGCGCCCAACCAGGAAAGATGGGATCTTCCGGGAATTCGCTCTCTTCGGTGTTCTCAATCTGGACATCCAGTTTTAGTTCTGTGTCACCAATAAGTTCCAGGAATGACTTGAGGTGATCGACGACAGAGGGCGTGTCCACCATGAAGGCAATTCGTTTGTTTGGGGCCAGGATGGTAAAGGTTCGGTTTTT
Source organism: Anaerolineales bacterium (assembly GCA_034411635.1). GTDB lineage: Bacteria > Chloroflexota > Anaerolineae > Anaerolineales > Villigracilaceae > UBA8950. The sequence continues at coordinate 36,223 of DAOUML010000328.1, read as the reverse complement.
TTGGTTGTACGCGATGGGTTTACATTGCGCGGCAGCCTCGCCGACCGGCGTTCCTGCGAGCATGTCCAGCGTGTAATTCCAGACATTTTCAGGTTTCATGGGCATTCTCCTCAGTCTAAAATAATTTCCAAGATAGTTTTGATAAAAATTCACAGCGGGCCGCTAAGGGGCCTTTGTTTTTCGGATGACATTTGATATGGCCCACCCAAATTGCGGGCCATATCGGGCGTTCTGGAAGGTCTTGGTATGCGGGCCGGTATGCGGATTGGTATGCAACGGTATGCGGGCCGGTATGCGGTAGTATGCGTGACCGCATACCAAGATTTTTTGCCCAAAAAATTCGAGTGGTTTTCCGGGGAATCGCTTATCCATCCGAAAGCCTCTGCCAGGTCGCGCTGCGATAGACGACTTCTGGTTCAATCGCAAACCGAAATTTCATGGCCTTGTAATCATCCAGACCGATTTGCAGCAGACGCAGAAAAACCTCGCCCAGCGGCAATCCTGTGCGTTTTGTGATTGCGTGAACCTCATCTTTCATGAACGTTGGAATGCGATAAGACAGGTTCAACTTTGGCTGTGGGCTTTTGCCTTTCTTTCGTTTGCGCGTTGGTTTAGGGAAGGGCGGCGGCGTGTGCCAGGTGTTCCATTCGGCGGCGTAGGCGGTTAGGCCAGTTTTTGAATGTGGGGTGTTCGAGACCGGGATCAAACTGGGCGTGTTTGCGACTTGAGCAATTGCCCAACTGAGCAATACGCAAGCCGCCACATCTGCCGTGATTGGGTCCAGGCGAGGGCGTCCGGCCTCATCAAACTCGGCGCAACTCAAAATCTTCTCGCGCACCGCGTGGGCGGTTTGGGCCAGGGGCGCGGGAATGCTGAAGCAGGTGGGTGGGTTTTTCTTTTCCCACTCGCGAGATTGTTGGTTGCGCGCCTTTTTCTCGGCGCGCGGGATCAGTTCGTGCGGGTGGACGGGGGTCATTTTGTCCCAACTCATTGTTTGGCAATCTCCCGGATTAGTTTTTGGAAATCACCCGCGACCGGGGTTTGGCTTGCTTTTTCCCAAATGGTTTGGCTGTCTGAAGCGCACTCGCGCAATACGGTGGCGCGCCGGATGGGGTCGAGCAGTTTGCCCGCATATTGCTTGGTCAGATACTCCATCGCGTTGCGGCTCTCGCGGGTGACGGTGTCGTACATCGTTGGCAGGATGCCCGCCAATTGTCCCTGCCAGCCCTGTTGCACAAAGCGGGTCAGCATGCCCAGGGTTTTGTCGAGGCTGTCGACAGCCAGGTAATCTGTGGCAACCGGAATAAGCACCAGACCAGACGCCCAGACGGCCCGCTCCTGGATACCGCCGACGGATGGGGCGGTGTCAAAGACGACCACATCAAAATCGCGCGATAGGGGCTTGATGGTCTGGGCAATCGCCTCCATTGGGCGCTGTTCAGCGGCCATGACGATTTGGGCGGTGGCGGTGGTCTGGTCGCCGGGGATGAGCCACAGGTTTTCGCGTCCGCTATGGCGCAACAGGGTTTTCGGTTGGACGGTGGGGGAGAGCAGTAGTTGGAAAACGGCAGGCTCTGTGTTCAAGCCGAGCGAGACGGCAGATTGTCCCTGCGGGTCGAGGTCGATGATCAGCACGCGTTTTCCGGTCAGGGCCAGGCCGTGCGCGAGGCTGATGACGGTGGTCGTTTTGCCCACGCCGCCTTTCTGGTTGGTAACAGTAATAATTTTCATGGGGCCTCTTTTCTCCAACAGTTTATTGTCGGGTGTCGAATGGTTGAATACGATCAAGCGTGGTTTTTCCCTGGTTATCGTTGAACCTGGCGCCAGGGATGATTGCGATTGCAATCGGGTTGCCGTTGCTATCCTGGGCGTTTTTCCATTTCACGCCAGCCCAGCGATTGACCGCGCCCAGAGCGGCCATCGTCAGGACACAGGCCTCGTCCGCGTCCGTATCCCGCTTCCCGCTGCCTCGCCGGGGCGGAATCTTCACCTGGAGACGTTCTGAGACGAGCGGTTGTACGTCGTCCAGGTGAAGTCGCGCCTGGGGCTGGCTTAGTGAAAATCCGGGTTTGCGCCGTTGCCGTTTCCGTTTTTGTGAGCCGAAGTCAGGGCGATTGGCTCGCGCTCCAGTGGCAGGTCAGACCAGACTGCGTAGCGTTCACTGCCTGACTGCGCAAGCCGTTTTCTGATTGCTTCAAACTCGCTTTTGGTTGCAGGGGTGAAATCCTGCACGACATGCGCCCTGGCATTTTCGTCGTTGATGAGGATGCGGTAATAGCCTGTAATCCCTTCCTCTGGGCCATCAGGCGTTTGCAAAGCCTGGGACTTGCCATTTTTGTTGAACCAAAGGGGCGGCATCAACTGCACAGGTTGTGTTTTTTTCTCGCGCGCAGTTTGCCCAATGCCAAGTGACGCGATATTTTTGAAACGTTCCTCAAACTCTTGCGCCCACTGCTCGGCCAGTTTGGGGGCCATGTCGCGGGCGATTTCCTCGCCCCGTTTCTCGATCAGTTTCATAGCCTCGCTCTCCAGGCGGTCTTTTACAAATTCCTCGCGCATGTGGCGCATGTTTCCGGTGTCCAGCAGGTGATAGGCTACGGTGGAGCCGATGTTGGCGGCAATCAGTCCAGACATGCCAATAACGACGGCTCGAATCTCATCCGCGCTCATGCCTGTAATCAGCCCGGCTTCGCCAGTCACCAGCAGGGTGTCAAACGCGAACAGGGCAAATTCGCCGAGCAGACAGACCAGGACCATGATGAAAGAGACCGCTTTCTGACCGACACCTTCAGCTGCGTGCAGGAAGACCAGCAACCAGGCCACCGCGCCGCCGCTGGTTGCCAGTAGCGCCAGGTAGCCAAGAATTTGTTGGTCTGCGGGCAAGGTGGCCTGAATAAAATGGAGCGTCCTCATCGCGGCATATCCCATCAGTCCCAGGGCAATCGCATAAAAAGCAATTTTGGCAAGCGCTTTCCACAAAGTTTTCATGGTTATTCCTCCTCGCAATAGTGTGAATTGATCCAGCCGTCATTGACGCTGGTTGACGTAATTTGGAACCAGCCGTTTTCTGATTGCAGAATTTCGACCAGTTCGCCCTGTTTCAAAAATCCAACCACCGCGCAGTGAATGCCTGCGCAGGCGCGAATATTCAAATAAATAGGTGTAACTTTGCAACCGGGCAGGGGAGTGGGGGATGGTTCAACGGCGACGATGTGCTGGGCAGGCATTTCTGTTGGCAGGCGCAGCGGAATCTCAGTTGCGGCGACGGTAGCCTCTGTCATCACCCTGCTTGGGCCTGGTTCGATGCGGGGGTTCAGTAAGGTGCAGGAGAGTGTTGCCAGACCAATCAGGAGAATTGCAAAAAACTCTTTCATTGTGTGATTTCTCCTTACTTAATTGAAGAGCAGATGAGTTTAATCAGATGTGGTGGAATTGATGGACGATTTATTATCCAGTTTGTAAATGTCGATTTTTGCGCCTGCGTTGGCGCAGCCAGATCAAATCTCCATATCGCTCGTCCAACTCTTTCCTGCTGGGCAAAAAAAGTGATACGAGGCCATTTTGCGAATAGTTAGAAACCTGCATGATGTGCCTTCCAAACCTGCGTAAATTAGTGGCCGTGAAGTTTTTGGCATTGGGAACATGACCCATCGTGAGGTATTTTCGCAGTCGTCTGTTAATTTCCTCTGTAGTTATGGCATCATTTAAATCTAGATTTACTTTTGGCAAATTCATCCAACTTGTGCCCCGTCCACAAAAAATTTTTTCCCCTGCCTTAGGCTGTTCATGTGTAATCTGATACCAATATTCAATGAATTCTCGCAATAGTATTGGCATTATCGAGATATCGCACCATCTCAACGAGCGGATATTGTTCAGATTCATACCGATAATTATTGATGAGACCAATGCCATGTCATGCATTGAACGCTCTGAGTCGATGCCGATTGCGTGGTACAAACGTTGAACGTCTGTTATTTGGATTTCAAGGGTTCGTATTACTTTTTTTGCTTTGGGGATATTCGCGATCCAGTGAGGAACCTGTTTTCGCATAAAAAATGAGTATGTTCGGATCGTTTGTGCCGCTAGTTGTTGTTCATTCATTCGCCTCACCCATTCATCTAATAGTTCGGGATTTGCATCGCTTCCAGATACGCCCATATGGTGTTCAAAATTCCTGAGCGCATTATTTCGAACTCGACTCGTTGCGGTAGATTTTTTCATAGTACCTCCAGTTCTCAAAGTTATCAATTACTAGGATAGTTGACTATATTCTAGCACAAAATTATAGAACCCGTGTTCTGTTATTGTATTAATAGTTTGTAAGAGAATTTTGGAAAATTATCTAAAATCTTGAATCTTGGAGGCTTTGGTGTTTCGCGTGGCGCGGCTATATATGGGGGGCCACGCAAAATCCCAGAGAACCAAATCTTGTAGTGACAAGAAGTCTACTAAAAAATAAACTTCGATTCAAGGTTGACTTTTGGTTTTGTTGGGATAACACAATATCTATACTGATAGGGAAATGTTTGATAGAATTGAAATCATGCCTTATGATAAAGCTTTTACCCGACCATTATCTGAAACAAATTTTTCTAAATTATTGCAATCCAAATATAATCAGTGGTTAAGTCAAAAAAATGATGAGTATGGTTATAGTTGGCGTGAATTCGCAAGGTATTTGGGAGTTCGACAAACAACGATTTCAAATTGGTTGCGTGCTGGATACTTACCTAGTTATGAAAAAGCAATTATTCTAGCGGACAAGTTGGGAGCAGAAGTCTTTGAGGCTATAAAACAGGATAAGATGGAAGAAATAAACAGTGAAAATATGAAAAAAGCCGTCTACTTGCTTTCACAAGTAGACGTTAAGACCCAGCAAAAACTTCTCGAGATGCTGGAATATCAAGTGAATCAAGCGAAGAATAAAAAAACAGAAAGCAAAGTTGATTTATAGCGATTTTTGATACCGAATTATTTTTTAAATCGCACCACTCAACACATAGTACTCATTACCACTCGACACATGGTAATCTGCGCCATTCGACACATGGTACGGATTACCATGTGGCACATAGTTAGCCAGAATTGAATAGCCATGTGTTGCTTTTTCGCAAAAAAACGGCTCTTGGTTGAGGGCCATGTGTCGAGAGACGTGGAGGTTCAAGTCCTCTCCAGCGCACAAAAAAAGATAGGCTTTGCGCCTATCTTTTTTATTTTTGAAAGTGGCTTATATAAGCGGAGGCCCGCTCGACGCGCAAATGATGGCTATGCGCCAGATTTTTCGCGCAGCGCTTTTTGGATATGCGGTTGCAGAGATTTATCGAGAACGGGCAAAATACGGCGGATAGTGGTAAGGGCCTGGGGATTGCGCGAAGCGGCGATAAGTTGCTTAAGAAAGAAGACCGTTTCGACCTGGGAGGCGCGATAAAGCGCATTGACCAAATCGGCCAGTTCATTTTTCAGGCTGGCCGGCGCGCTGGAAATTAACGGGCGAACGATCTCATAAACCGGCGGCAGATTTTCAAAACTGGGGTCATCGAGCAGCGGAATGAGGGCTTCAATCCCATTGGCCCACATTTTTGGGTTATCTTCTGAAAGCCACTCGCGTACCAATTCCAGAAATTGATCGGGCAATTCACGTCGCAGGCGATTCAGGCTGGTATTCAACAGCGCAACGCGGACTTTTTTATCGCGCACCTGATTGACCCGTTCGCCGAGACGCGCAATCAGCATTGGCGCGCGCGGGTCTATGCGCCCGAGCAGGGTAGCGGCCAGAAGTCGGGTTTCAAGATGGGCGTCCTGCCACAGGGCGTCGGTCAGGGCCATGCTTTGTTCGGGGAAGGTGGCCGTCAGCGGGGCCAGTTCCATTTCAATTTGTTTCAGCACCGACGGCGCAACGCGATACGAGCGCAAAACCGAAGCCGGGGCGGCAACGCTAACGCGCAGGGTACGGTCTGCGTACAGGTCAAGAATTTGGTGCAGGTCACTCAAAAAGGCCGCAGGCTGGTCAAATTTTTCGACCAGCGATGCGGCTTGCAGTTTCAGGCGGGCGATGTCTATGGCGGGCATGAGGACGGGTGTCAGGTGTTTTGGTGTCAGGTATCAGGTCTCGGCGGTTTGCCTGAAACCTGATACCTGACACCTGACACAAATTAATACGCTTTCGCAAAAATCACTTTGCGCTCGGCCTTGCCGCCGCAGACAATGCACTTGCCGGCCTGTTCGGGTTGGCCTTCGAGAGGAATGCAGCGGGTGGTGGCTTTGGTATCTTCCTTGACCCTGGCTTCGCATTCCTTGCTTTCGCACCAGTACGAGAACGCCCATCCACGCTGGACAACCTGCTTGAGTTCCTCGTAGTCTTTGGGATCGTGGATATTGCTGTCGCGCATGGCGATGGCGCGTTCGAGCAGAGCGGCCTGGATGGTGACCAGCATCTCCTGCACCGTGGCGGTCAGATTCTCTTGCGAGACAAAGGATTTGCCCTCGCGTCCGGGCTTGTCGCGGCGAGCCAGGGCAACCGAGCCTTTTTCAACATCTTTGGGGCCAATTTCCATGCGCAGGGGAACGCCGCGCATTTCCCAATCGTTAAACTTGAAGCCAGGGGTGACTTCCTCGCGGTCGTCCATTTTGACGCGGATTCCGGCGGCTTTCAACTCGCTGAAGATGCGATCAGCAACGGGCATCACGGCGTCTTTTTCGGCATCACTTTTGTAGATGGGAACCATGATCACTTGAACGGGAGCCAGGCGCGGGGGTAGGATGAGTCCCTGATCGTCGCCATGAGTCATGATAATCGCGCCGATGAAGCGCGTCGAAACGCCCCAGGAGGTGGTGTAGCAGTATTCCAACTCATTATTCTTGTTAGTGAACTGGATTTCAAAGGCTTTGGCAAAGTTTTGGCCCAGGTAATGACTGGTGCCGCTTTGCAGGGCGCGCGTATCCTGCATCATGGCCTCGATGGTTGTGGACATGACCGCCCCGGCAAATTTCTCGGTTTCAGACTTAATGCCCTTGACAACCGGAACCGCGCCCTCGTTGATGGCGAAATCGGCGTAGACATCCAACATGCGCAGGGTTTCTTCGCGGGCTTCTTCTTCGGTGGCATGGGCGGTGTGGCCCTCCTGCCAGTAGAATTCTGCCGTGCGCAAGAAGAGTTTGGTGCGCATTTCCCAACGCATGACGTTGGCCCACTGATTAATCAAAACCGGCAGGTCGCGCCAGGATTTAATCCACTTGCTATACATGTAGCCAATGATGGTTTCGGAGGTGGGGCGCACCACCAGCGGCTCTTCGAGCGTTTGCCCGCCACCGATGGTCACAACCGCCAGTTCAGGCGAAAAGCCTTCCACATGTTCTTTCTCTTTTTCAAGGAAGGACATGGGGATGAGCATTGGGAAGGCGGCGTTGACGTGACCGGTCTCTTTGAAGCGCCGGTCTAATTGGGCCTGGATGTTTTCCCACAGCGTCCAGCCATAGGGACGCACAACCATGCAGCCGCGCACGGGCGAGTAATCGGCCAGTTCGGCCTTGAGCACCAGTTGGGTGTACCACTCCGAAAAATTTTCGGCGCGGGTGGGGAGTTTTTCTTCTGCCATTTTGTCCTCGTTCGGTATTCGTTATTGGTTATTCGTTATTCGAGTTTCGAGTTATCGAATTATCGATTAACGCCACTGCGCTTTCCACATCCTCCGCAAAAAGCAACACGGTTTTCGCTTTTTCGGAGGTGTATTCACCGGTTGCTTCGAAAACCTGGTTAAAGATGGCGCGCCAGCCCTCCCCAACCAGGATAAGCGGCCTCCGGTGGATGCTCTCCACGACCAGCAGGTTCCACATCAGGCTGATTTCGGTCAAGGTGCCGGGGCCGCCGGGCAGGGCAATCGCCGCATCGCAGCCATTAATCAGCCAGTTTAGACGTTCGAGCAGCGTTTCAGCGCGCCGTTCTTCCTTCACCCAGGCATTGGCCGCTATCGGACGCCAGTTCTCGATTTCGGCGCAGGTGACGCCAATGACGTGTCCGCCGGCCTCGCTCGCGCCTTTGCTAACCGCCTCCATCGTGCCGATATAGCCGCCGGTCAGCACGGCATGTCCGCGCTCGGCCAGCACTTTGCCGAGGTGGTAGGCTTCATCATAGGGGGGTGTTCCAGGTTGCGGCTGCGCGCCGCCAAAGATGGTGATGTTCATGACAAATCCTTTGTTGAAGGTTTAAGGTTGAAAGGTTCATTCAACGTTCAACCTTAAACCTTCAACGCTCTTCCGCATCCCATTCGCGTCCCGCGTTCACATCCAACTTCTTCAAAACCGCTTCTTCAAGGTCAATTCCCGAAACCGAAGCGAGTTGCAGCAGGTACAGGGTTACATCGGCCAGTTCGGAGGCCAGTTCGTCTTTATCGACCGGCCCCTCGCGCCACTGGAAATGCTCCAGAATCTCTGCCGCCTCCAGCGAAAGCGAAATCGCCAGGTTGCGCGGCGTCTGCGGGCGTTTGGTATCGGCCTCGTACCAGCCTTTCGAGCGCACAAAAGCGTGCATTTTTTCGGTGAGTTCGGAAAGTTCCATGTTCGATACTCGATGTTTGATACTCGATACTCGATACTCGATATTTGATATTCGATGCTCGATACTTTACCCTCGGTTCTCGAATATCGAATTATCGAATATCGAATACCGAATTACCAAATCCCAAACAAAAAACGGCTCCGCAGGTCTGGGAGCCGCTTCAGGCAACGTCAAAACGAACCTATCCAGACCAGGAGGTTTGCCAGCATGGGGACGGAGATGGGTTCTTTTTCATTCGCGCAATTATACGCCAAAACGCCCGAAAAGGCTATAATCGCGCCATGCAATCTCCCCATGCTCTCCTGACCCAAATCAACCTCGATGACCTGGTGTCCTCCTTCGGCTGGGAAAAGTATCCCCGCCTGGGCGCGGCGTTACGAACCATTTTTTTCGGGCTGGCGCAGAAATTCGCCGCGCAAATGCTCGCCTTTGACGCGGAAACCGGTCAAAGTGGATTAGCACACGCAGCGCGTAAAACGTTGCCACACTTTATTCGCAGTTTGCGCATCGATGGCCTCGAAAACCTGCCCGCTCACGGCCCGGTGCTGATTCTATCCAACCACCCTGGCCTGGCCGACACCCTGTGCCTGTTTGCCGCCATTCAGCGACCCGATTTGCGCGTCCTGGCCCTGAATCGTCCTTTTTTACAGGCCCTGCCGAATGTCAGCCATTTGCTATTTTTCCTCGAGAATACCCCAGAAGAACGTATGCGGGCTGTGCGCCAAACTGCCACGCACCTGAAAGGAGGCGGCGCCATACTGACCTTCCCCGCCGGAGAAATCGAACCCGATGCCGATGTTTATGAAGGCGCGGAAGAATCACTCTCCCGCTGGAATGATTCGGCCGGCGTCTTCCTGCGCTTCGCCCCGCAAACCCAGGTTGTGCCAGCCCTGGTGCGCGGCGTGCTATGGGACAAAGCCGTCAAACACCCTCTCACCGCCCTCAAACGCAAACGACTCGAACGCGAACGCCTGGGCGCCGCCTTGCAATTGCTGGCCCACCTGCAATTTGACCTCAACCCGGTCAACGTCAGCCTGCAATTTGGCCCGCCCCTCAGCGTAGAAAAACTCGGCACATCCGACCCGCGCGTTTTGCATGAAGCCGTCCTCGGCAGTATGCGTCAACTCCTGCGAACAAAAAACGCTAATAAAACACAAATGTTTTTTTGATAGTATTTGATAAACAAAATGCTACAATAATTATCATAATTATCAAATAAACCTTTCGTCGGAGGAAACCATGACAAACTTGATTGTAAAACGAGAAGTTGGCGCCCGCATCCCCACCAAGCATGGCACGTTTGAACTGGTGCTGTTCAAAAACAACCAGGACGACAAAGAACACCTGGCCTTTGTGATGGGCAACGTAGAAGGCAAGGAAAATGTCCTCCTGCGTGCCCATTCCGAGTGTTTCACAGGCGATGTCATGGGCTCCAATCGCTGTGACTGCGGCGAGCAACTCGACCGCGCCCTGGCTCAGGTTGCCCGCGCCGGACAAGGCGTTGTGCTGTATCTGCGCCAGGAAGGACGCGGCATCGGCCTGGCCGATAAATTACGCGCCTACAACCTGCAAGATGTCGGCTATGATACCGTTGAAGCCAATATCCTGCTCGGCCACGCGCCCGATGAACGCGATTTCAGCATCGCCGCGCACATGATTGACCTGTTGGGCATCAAATCCATTCGCCTGCTAACCAATAACCCGAAGAAAATCAACGATCTGAAATCCCTCGGCATCAACGTCAACGGACGCGAAGCCATCGAAGTCCCATCCAAGCCCGAAAATGACTTCTACCTGCGTACCAAAATGCAGCGCATGGAACACTTGCTCTCAATGGGGGCCAATGTCTGAGTTATCCAGTTTGCAAAACTGGTTTGAAACAAGCGGACGCCTGGTCAAGAGAAACGGGCGTCCGCTTGTCACGCTTACCTACGCCCAAACCCTGGACGGCTCTATCACCCACCGGCGCGGCGAAGCGGGGCTGGAAATCAGCGGCCCCGAAACAAAACGCATGACCCACTGGCTGCGCACCCAACACGCAGCCATCCTGGTCGGCAGTGGAACCGTGCTCAACGATGATCCCAAACTACAAGTCACGCATGCGCAGGGAGAAGCGCCCCGTCCGGTTCTTCTCGATTCAACCCTGAAAATCCCCCTCACAGCACGTATTTTTTCACATCCAAAACCACCCCTGATTGCCTGCCTGCCATCCTCGCTGGAAAGTGAAAAAACCGCCGCCGTGAGAGCCACCGGCGCGGAACTCCTGCCCATCCGCGCCGATCAGGGGAAAATTAACCTGACCACCCTGCTGGCCGCCCTCAACCAGCGCGGTATCGATTCGCTCATGGTCGAAGGCGGCGCGGCAGTCATCACCGCCTTCCTGCGCCAAAACCTGGCCGACCTGCTCATCCTGACCATCGCGCCCTTTTTTGCCGGCGGCGTCAATGCCCTCACCGGCCCGCTCGAAGCCATGCCGCGCATCCAGCAGGTCGGTTCGACCCAAATGGGACAAGACCTGGTTTTATGGGGAACATTTCAGCAAAAATAACCGGTACAATAGCGGCATGAAGACCCGCCAAACGCTCTATTTCAGCGCCCCATACCGCGTGGAACTGCGCGAAGAACCCCTCGCCGCGCCCGCCGCCCGTGAAGTCCTGATCGAAACCCTTTGCTCTGCCATCAGCCCCGGCAGCGAAATGCTCGTCTATCGCGGCCAGTTCCCCTCCCTGCCAGATACCAACGACAACCTGAGCAGCGCGCTGGCCTACCCCACCCCGTATGGCTACGCCTGCGTTGGACGCATTCTTGCCACCGGCCCGCAGGTGGATGAAACCCTGGCCGGGCAACTCGTCTTTGCCTTCCACCCCCACAGCACCCACTTCAACGCCCCGCTCGATGGCCTGCATCTTTTACCCGCCGGAGTTTCTCCCGAAACCGCCTGCTTCCTGCCCAACACCGAAACCGCCATCAACCTCATCCATGACGCCGCGCCCCTGCTCGGCGAACGCGCCCTGCTGCTCGGACAAGGCATTGTCGGCCTGCTGACTGCCGCCCTGCTGGCCGAATTCCCCCTGAAAACCCTGCTCACCGCCGACCGCCACCCCCTGCGCCGCCAGGCCTCGCGCGCCCTCGGCCTGACCGACAGCCTCGACCCGGCCCAACCCGACTTTCGCCAACGCGCCCTGACCCTGCTCGACCCAAGCGGCGCCGATTTCAGCCTCGAACTCTCCGGCGCGCCCGCCGCCCTCAACGATGCCATCGCCCTGACCCGCTTCAGCGGACGAGTCATCATCGGCTCCTGGTACGGCACAAAAAACGTGCCCCTCGATTTGGGCGGAGCATTCCACCGCAGCCGAATCAGCCTGCACGCCAGCCAGGTCAGCACCATTCGCCCCGAACTCAGCGCCCGTTGGGACAAGTCCCGCCGCTTCGGCCTGGCCTGGGACGCCCTCGGCCGCATCCAACCCGAACGCTGGATCACCCAGCGCATCCCCATCCAACAGGCCGCTGAAGCCTACCGCCTGCTCGATCAGGAACCCGAAACCAGTATTCAAATCATCTTGACCTACGATTGAGATTAAGGAGATTCCATGTATACCCTCGCCATCAAACGTGATTTCATCGCCCGCCACTTCCTGATTGGCGGCGATTGGGGCGCAGAAAATTACCCCAATTCACACCACTACGTCCTTGAACTGCAACTGAGCGGCAGCCAACTTGACCAGCACGGCTACCTGGTCGACATCGTCGATGTCGAAAATCACCTCAGCGACGCCGTCGCCCGCTACCGCGAACAAATGCTCAACGACCTGCCCGAATTTGCCGGCCTGAACCCCTCCATCGAACACTTTGCCCGCATCCTGGCCTTGCGCTTCAACGAACAAATCCAGGCCGCCAATGTCAGCACCCTGACCGTGCGCCTGTGGGAACACGAAAACGCCTGGGTCTCCTACAGCGTTCAACGCGCCCCATGAAAATCGGGTTGCTCATCTACGGCTCGCTCGAAACCCTGAGCGGCGGCTACTTCTATGACCGCAAACTGGTCGAATCGCTGCGCGCCGCCGGCGATCAGGTTGAAATCATCTCCCTGCCCTGGCGCAACTACCCCGCCCACCTGGCCGACAACCTGACCTTTCGCCTGCCGCCCGGCCTCGACCTGCTCATTCAAGACGAACTCAATCACCCCTCACTGCTGGCCGCCAACCGACGCCCGCGCCCCTACCCGGTTGTCAGCCTTGTCCATCACCTGCGCTGCTCCGAACAACGCCCCGCCTGGCAAAACAACCTCTACCGCCTGGTTGAACGCCGCTACCTGCGCAGCGTAGATGGATTCATCTTCAATTCCAGGACGACGCGGGATGTCGTCCACGCCCTGAGTGGGGACGACAAGCCCCATCACATCGCCTACCCCCCCACCGACCGATTCGGAGACGCGCTAAGCCCGAACCTGGTCGCCGCGCGAGCAGCCCAACCCGGCCCCCTGCGGATTCTCTTCCTCGGCAACCTGATTCCGCGCAAAGGACTGCACACCCTGCTCGAATCCCTTGCCCAACTGCCCGCCGACATGGCCCGCCTCGAAATCATCGGCAGCCCCCAAAGCGACCCGTCCTACGCCGCCGCCATGCGCCAGCGCGCCGAAACAATCGCCGCCCCCATCACTTTTCACGGCCCGCTCAACGACGAGCCGCTCGCCGAACAACTCCGCAGCGCCCACATCCTGGCCCTGCCCTCCACCTACGAAGGATTCGGAATCGTCTACCTCGAAGGCATGGGCTTTGGCCTGCCCGCCATCGGCACCACCGCCGGGGCCGCCGCCGAAATTATCACCCACGCCCACACCGGCTACCTCATCCCACCCGACGACTCGACAACCCTGGCCGCCCACCTGAGCCAACTCGCCGCCAACCGCGCCCTGCTCGCCCAACTCGCCCAAAACGCCCTGCAACGCTACAACCAGCAGCCCCGCTGGGAAGAAACCGCCGCCCAGGTGCGCCAATTTTTGCACACCTTCTAACTCCCCCCGTACCGCCGCCTTCAGGCGGCCTCCTCCCCCAAAAAAACATGACCCTCAACTTCCCCCGCTACCTGCACGCCAAACAAACCATCGACGACCGCGCCCTCAACAAAGACGTTCTCCAGGCCCTGCAAACCATCCTGGAAAACCACCCGCCCGCCACACCATTGCTCATCACCGAAATCGGCGCCGGAATCGGCACCATGCTCACCCGCCTGCTGCGCTGGCGCATCCTGCCCGCCCAGGTCGAATACACCCTGCTCGACTCCATGCCCGAAAATATTGCCTATGCCCAAACCTGGTTGCCCCAATGGGCCGCCGAACACGGCTGGCAAACCACCCCAAACCCTGATGGCAGCCTGACCCTACAAAACCCCACCCAGAGCCTGACCTGCCACTTCCTGCACGCCGACCTGTTCGATTACATCCAACAAAACCCGCCCCAGGCCCACCTGCTCATCTCCCACGCCGTCCTCGACCTGCTGCCCATGCCTGCAAGCCTGCAAAAAATCATGCGACTATTGCAACCCGGCGGCCTGGCCTGGCTCACCATCAACTTTGACGGCGTCACCACCTTCCAACCAGAAATCAGCCTAACCGACCTGCAACTCCCGCAAGCCGAAATCCGCATGCCTGCCGCGCTCGATTCCCACCTCGAAACCCTTTACCACCAAAGCATGCACACCCGTCCTGGCGGCGGCGACAGCCAGAGCGGACGCCACCTCTTCGCCCACATTGCCCAAAGCGGTGCCGAAATCCTCGCCGCCGGCGCATCCGACTGGGTCGTCTATCCTCAAAAACAGGGCTACCCTGCCGAAGAAGCCTACTTCCTGCACTGCATCCTGCACTTTTTTGAAGAATCCCTCCACCAACACCCTGAACTCGACCCGCGCCTGCTGCGCGCCTGGCTGCAAAAACGCCGCGACCAAATCGAACAAAATCAACTCATCTATATCGCCCACCAAACCGACTTCCTCGCCCGTCGCAACTTCGCCTAACCTTCCACCAATATTCAGCCTCCCTGGCCCGCTCAGGTCTCGATACGCGCTACCGCGCTACTCAACCACCATTCACCATTTACCATTCCCAATTCCCCATTCAATCGCCTCAGGTCTCGATACGCGCTACCGCGCTACTCGACCACCATTCCCCATTTACCATTTACCATTCCCCATTCCCCATTCCCCATTCACCATTCCCCATTCCCCATTCACCATTCTCCATTCACCATTCCCCATTTACCATTTACCATTCACCATTTACCATTTACCATTCCCCATCCCCCATCCCCCATTCTGCATTAAAATACTTCCATGCTCCACCGCCTGCCCGCCCAACACCAAACCCTCTTGCGCCAGATAGACCAGCAAGCCGACCAACTCGGCTTCCCCGCCTACCTGGTCGGCGGCGGCGTGCGCGATCTCCTGCTAAAGCAACCCGCCCTCGATCTCGATGTCGTCCTCGAAGGCAACGCCACCCAACTCGCCCAGGCCCTTCAAACCCGTTACGGCGGCCAACTCACCCTGCACGCCAAATTCCACACCGCCACCTGGCAACCCCTCGAAGGCCCGCCCCTCGACCTCATCACCGCCCGCCGTGAAACCTACCCCGCCCCCGCCAGCCTGCCCCAGGTCACTCCCTCCACCCTCGCCAACGACCTCGCCCGGCGCGATTTCAGCATCAACACCCTCGCCCTGCGCCTGGCCGACGAAGCCCTCATCGACCTGCACAATGCCCAGGCAGACCTCGCTAAAGGCCTCATCCGCGTCCTGCACCAACAATCCTTCCTCGACGACCCCACCCGCCTCTACCGCGCCGTCCGCTACGAAACCCGCTACGGCTTTCACATCGACCCCGAAACCCTGGCCCTCATCCCCGCCGCCCTGCCCCTCATCGAAAGCCTTACAGCCGAACGCCTGCGCCACGAACTCGACCTTATCTTCAACGAAACCCACCCCGCCCGCGTCCTGGCGCGCATGGACGAACTCGGCCTGCTCAAAGCAATTCTGGTGGATGTCCAGGCCCCAACCTCGGCCCGCGCCGCAAACATCAACTCCGCCCTGGCCTCGCCTCCCCCGCCCGAATGGGGACTCTCCCCCACCTGCAACGGACAACCGTTAAACCAGGTGTTAGGCTACGCCCTGTGGCTTTCCAACCTCAGCCCATCCCAAATCGCCCTGCTCCAAACCCGGCTAAACTTCCCCCTGGCCGTTTTCAAAACTGCCCAGGCCACCGCCAGTCTGCTGACCGATCTCCCCGCCCTGGCCGAATCCAAACCCTCCGCCTGGGCGCGGCGGCTGGACGAAGTCCCCCGCCCGGCCATCTACGCCGCCTTCCTCCTCAGCCGCGAAAACGCCCTGCAACGCTACGTGGCGCACTGGCAGCACATCCGCCCCCAAACCGACGGCGAAACCCTCAAGGCCCTCGGCCTGCCCCCCGGCCCGCGCTACGCCCAAATCATCACCCAACTCCGTAACGCCTGGCTGGATGGCGAAATCGCATCGCTGACAGAAGAAAAAAACCTGCTCCAGCAATTGCTCCACCAAAATCCCCCACTCACCGAGGAACCATGACACAAAACCGCCCCCTGCGCCTCTCTCTGCCCTCCAAAGGCCGCCTGTCTGAAGACGCCATCAACTTCCTGGCCGCTTGCGGTTTTAACATTTACAAACCCAACCCGCGCCAATACGAAGCCACCATCCCCAGCCTGCCCAATCTCAGCGTCCTGCTGCAACGCCCCACCGATATTGTCATCTCCATCCGTAACGGCAGCGTCGATTTCGGCATCACCGGCCTCGATATGGTTGCCGAATACGGCGGCGACGAAGGCGTCATCCTGCCTATTCACACCGCCCTGGGCTTTGGGGCCTGCTCACTCAACGTCATCGTCCCCGAAGCCTGGACAGCCGTCCAACGCATGGCCGACCTGAAACAAGCGCAAGCCGAACTGGGCCGCCCCCTGCGCGTGGCGACCAAATTCATCCACACCGCCGCGCCCTTTTTCGCCCAACACGGCCTGCCCGATGTCACCTTCATCGAAGCCGAAGGCACCCTCGAAATCGCCCCCACCATCGGCTACGCCGACCTGATTACCGACCTGGTCTCCAGCGGGCAAACCCTGCGCGATAACCGTCTCAAACTGGTTAGCGATGGACAAATTTTGGCATCCCAAGCCTGCCTGATCGCCAACAGAGCCGTCCTAAAAGAAAACCCGGCGGCCCTGGGCATTGCCCGTCAATTGCTCGAACTGATTGAAGCCTACCAGCGCGCCCAAAATAACGTCTCCATTTTTGCCAACATTCGCGGCGAAAGCCCCGAAGCGATTGCCGCAAGCATTTTTGCCCAGGAAACCATCGGCGGGCTAAACGGCCCCACCATCAGCAACATCATCCGCAAAGATGGCGAACCGAACTGGTACGCCCTGCACATCGTCGTCCACCGCGACGAATTATTCAGCGCCATTAACGAACTGCGCTCGGTGGGCGGCAGCGGCGTGGTGGTCGCGCCCGTCACCTACATCTTTGAAGAAGAACCCCCGCGCTACAAAGCCATGCTGGAGGCCCTGCAATGACCCCCGAAGAAGCCTACGACCTGAAATCGGTGCAACTGCCCTATCTTTCGGGTATGGCGCTCAAGGCGTTTGTCAATGCCCTCGAAAGCCCTCTGGGCGGCGCATTGCTGATTCCCAACCTGCTGGAAAGCGCGGGCATTAACCACCTGCGCCAACGCGAAATCAACGAAGACCCCATCAACTTCCCGATCCATTTTTGCGAAACCCGAGCCAACCCCGGCGAAGACGTGCCAGAAGCCGAATGGCCGCAAACCGCGCAACCCGCCAACGGATTTCAGTTCGCCAGCGTTTGGGATTACGCCGCCGCCTACCGCGAACAAAGCATATCCCCTGAAGAAGTCGCCCAACGGGTGCTAAACGCCATGCAAGATAGCGACTCGCAAAACCCGCCCCTGAGAGCCATGATCAGCATCCAAGCCGAGGATGTCCTGCGTCAGGCGCGTGAATCGGCCCAACGGCATCAGGCCGGCAAACCGCTCGGTCCGCTCGATGGCGTGCCGGTGGCGGTCAAAGACGAAGTCGATATGATTCCGCACCCCACCACCGTCGGAACGGCCTTTTTGGGCAACGCCCCCGCCAATCGTGATGCAACCGTCGTTGCCCGTCTGCGGGCGGCGGGCGCGTTGCTGATCGGAAAAGCCAACATGCACGAAATCGGCATCGGCGTTAGCGGGCTAAATCCGCATCATGGCACGCCGCGCAACCCGTATAACCCGGCCCATTACACCGGTGGAAGTTCGAGCGGTTCAGCGGCAGCCGTGGCCGCCGGGCTTTGTCCGCTGGCAATTGGCGCGGATGGCGGCGGCTCAATTCGCATTCCGGCGGCATTTTGCGGCCTGGTTGGGCTGAAAGCCACCTACGGGCGAGTGAGCGAATTTGGCGCCTTCCCGCTCGATTGGAGCATCGCCCACATCGGCCCCATCGCCGCCAGCGCAGCCGATGCCGCCCTGGGCTATGCCCTGATCGCCGGCCCCGACCCGCTCGACCCCAATTCCCTGCATCAGCCGCGCCCCAGTCTGGCCGGTTGGCAAAACACGGACCTGCGCGGACTAAAAATCGGCGTGTTTTGGCCCTGGTTCCGTCACGCCAACGCGGAGGTGGTGGAGGCTTGCGAATCGCTCTTAGGCCAGTTGCAAGGCTTGGGAGCCGACCTGCGCGAAATCCTCCTCCCCGACCTGAGCGCGGGGCGGGTGGCGCATGTCATCACCATTGCGGGTGAAATGGCGCAGGCCATGGAAGCCTATCACAAAGAACATCACCGCCAACACGGGCTGGATGTGCGCCTGAATCTAACCCTGGCGCGCGCTTTTACCTTGCGCGATTACGTTAAAGCCCAACGCGTGCGCGCGCGGCTGATTCATCATTTCCAAAAAGCCTTTGAACAAGTTGATGTCATTCTGACCCCGATGAGCGGCATCGCCGCCCCGCCCATACCGGCCACCGCGCTCCCCGAGGGTGACTCTGACCTGACCACTCTGACCGAAATGATGCGTTTTGCCACCCCCGCCAACCTGACCGGCCTGCCTGCCATCACTTTCCCATCAGGCTATACGCAAAAAGGGCTGCCGATTGGCCTGCAAGCCATTGGCCGCCCCTGGGACGAAGTCACCTTATTGCGCCTGGCCCTCGCTGCCGAAGGCTTGGTAGAGCGAAAAGCGCCGCAGGTGTATTACCGAATTCTTTAACTATTTTTTGAAGAAATTGGAAAGAATAAACCACAAATTAGCCGGACGCTCGGCCAGGCGACGCATAAAGTAAGGATACCAGTGCGTGCCAAATGGCACGTAAACGCGCACCGGGTATCCTTCCTGGGCCAGGCCTTCCTGCAAATCGCGGCGAATGCCATACAACATTTGGAACTCAAGCCCGGTCTTGGGCAAGCCAACTTTTTGAGCGTATGCTTTTGCAAAGTCAACCCGCTTTTCATCGTGCGTGGCAATGGCCGGAATGGCCGGAATACGTCCATCTTTGCTAAGTTTTGTCCCTTGCGCCAGAGATGCGTCAATCAAAATGGAGGTAAGGGTATCGAAGTTGGCATCCACGTCGGCTTTTTTGGGGAAGGCCACTTCAGGGGGTTCCTTGTAAGCGCCTTTAATCAACCGGAAGGTTGTGCCAATTTCGGCCAATTCGCGGGTATCTTTCTCGGCCCGATACAGGTAAGACTGAACCGCCATGCCTACCGTTTTAACCGTAAATCCTTTTTCGAGCATTTCACGATAAAAACCTATCGTCGCATCGACATAAGGGGAATCCTCAATATCAATGCGAACAAAGTTCTTGTGCTTTTTGGCAACCTTTAAGATACGCTCCAAATTGGCCCGGCAGACATCCGCGTCCATGCCCATGCCTATCTGGGTCAATTTAATCGAAACATTCGAGCGCACTCCGGCATCTTGAATGGCATCCAACACGGCGATAATGCCATCTGCGGCGCGATTGGCTTCTTCAGGGGTGGAGGTATGCTCGCCTAATTGATCCAGCGTGGCGTTGATTCCTTTGTCATTAAGCGCTTTTACCGCCTGAATAGCCTCTTCAACCGTTGTGCCGGCAATAAAACGCGAAACCGCTTTCCAAACAAACCCCCAATTTGTAACAATATTTTGGGCCCAGGCGGCTTTAGAAAAATAAATAAGCAAAGAACGAAGCATGGATTTTCCTCAAGTTTTTTATTCCAGATGAACGCCTGCCATCAACAGGCCCACTTTCTCGCGCTCGGCTTCCTGATTAGACAAAATACCCATTATCTTGCCCTCAAACATGACCGCCACCCGATCTGAAAGAGACAACACTTCGTCCAGGTCTTCTGAAATCAGCAGGATAGCCGCGCCTGCTTCGCGCTGGTCGAGCAAATTTTTATGAATGAACTCAATCGCGCCAATATCAACGCCGCGCGTGGGCTGGGCCGCAACCAAAACCTTCGGCGTGCGCGATAGTTCTCGCGCCAGAACCACTTTCTGAATATTGCCACCTGAAAGATTACCCGCATGCGTGGTGCGCGATGGTGTTCTGATGTCGAAGAGTTTGATTAATTTGTCGGTAATTTCGCCAATCATGCGATGCACCAACATTCCCCGGCTCGAATACGGATTCTTGTTATGGTCGCGCAGGATGATATTTTCAGCAATCGAAAAATCACTCACCACGCCATCGCGCATCCGCTCTTCAGGGATATAAGCCATGCCAGTTTTCAAGAACTCGCCCGGCAATTTACCGGCCATATCTGCGCCGCCGACGATTACTTTCCCCTGGCTGGGCGCGCGCAAACCGGTGATTACCTGAGCCAACTCCGATTGGCCGTTACCAGAAACCCCGGCCACGCCCACAATTTCTCCCGCCCGAACTTCTAAATTTACGCCCCGCAAAGCAGGCGTACCGCGCTCGCCCAGGGCATGAACATCCTGCAACGCCAAACGCACTTCGCCCAGTTTGGGTTCGGAGGTAATTTTTGGCAAGACAATTTCATGCCCAACCATCATGCGCGCCAGGTCTAGTTTGGTGCATCCTGCCACCGGGCAAGAATCGACCCGGCGGCCATTGCGCAAGACCGTAACCCGGTCACAACTGGCGATGACTTCATGTAATTTGTGCGAGATGAAAATAATGGAATGTTTCTCTTTGGTCATCTGGCGCATCGTCCCCATGAACTCGTCCACTTCCTGAGGAGTGAGAACGGCTGTCGGCTCATCGAGAATGAACAGGTCTGCGCCGCGATACAGGGCTTTGAGAATTTCGACCCGCTGGCGCTGGCCGACTGCCAGTTGCCAGATGTAGGCTTCAGGGTCTACATGCAAGCCGTAGCGTTCGGCAAGTTCAAGGGTGCGCTTGGAAACCACGTCTAAATCGGTGATAAATCCGCGTGAAGAGGGCAGGCCGAGAGCAATATTTTCAACCACCGTCAGGCTTTCAACCAGCATAAAATGCTGGTGAATCATGCCAATTCCCAAATGAATTGCATCACTCGGAGATTTAATGGAGACCGGTTTGCCATTGATAAAAACGCCGCCTTCATTTGGCTCATACAGTCCGTACAGAATCTTCATCAGGGTACTTTTGCCAGCCCCATTTTCGCCCAACAAAGCATGAACTTCGCCTTCTTTCACGTCGAAATCAACATTGGCATTGGCTAAAACGCCGGGAAATATCTTGGTGATGTTTTTCATCTCAAGATGGTGAATTTTTTGTTGTTGGTGCGTAATGGTTTGATTGTTTGCCATGCCTGCTCCTGTTTTTGCAGAATAATCCTATCGGGTAACAAGCCATCCCGTATGTTCGAGAATTGACTTCCTGAACATACGCCATGAATTGTTAGGGAGGCGGGGAAAATTCCCCGCCTCCGTGGTTGCGCATACAACTAAGGCATTGCGTTAATGGAACCGCTGATAATGCCCTGAACAGTGGTTTCGGCTTCGGCTTTTACCTCGCCCAGGCGCGAGAAACCTTCGTTGTATTCCATGTACAGGCCTTTGTTTTCAAGCGTGGTTATGAAGGCTTTGCCGCCCAATTCACCTTTTTCCATGCCAGCAAGGATTTCACGAAGGACAACTTTCCAATCGTAAATCTGGTTGGCAACGATAACATTGGGGGCAAGTTGGGTCTGGCTGGATTGCGTGCCAATCCACAAGACGTTGCCGCCCTGCTCATCGACAGCGGCAATCGCGCCAACGACCATTTGACCGGTGCCGATCAAGACATCGGCGCCGGCGGCAATGTGCGCATCGGCGGCTTCACGGGCCAGGGCGACATCGCCAAAAGAGCCGGTGAAAATCTTGAGAATTTGAATGCTCGGGTCGGTTTCGCGCACGCCTTTCTCGAAGCCTTCGATATACAGTTTGGCATCGCCCACATCCACCGGGCCAACGATACCGACAATTTTGCTCTTGGTCAGGCGGGCAGCCATCACGCCATTGACATAACCACCCTCATTCGAGGCCGCTTCATAAGCATAAACGTTGGTAACGCCTTCATCGACAAACGTTCGGTTGGTGGTGCCATGCGCAAAAGCGGTATTGGGGAAATCAGGGGCAATTTCTTGCAGGGATGTGCCGTACTGCGATCCGTGCGCAATCACCAGATCATAGCCCTGGGAAGCGTAGTCACGAATGGCGGCGGCGGCATTATCGACCTGGAACATGTTTTCAGAGTAGACAAACTCAAATTTTTCCGGGCCGCCCAATTCGGTTTGTAGGCCAATCAACGCATCGTAGATGGACTGGCTAAAGGCCAAATCGGAAATTGAACTGGGCATAATTACCGCAACGCGAATTTTTTCTTGTGTGGCGGCGGGCTGTTCGGCAGGCGCAGGAGCGCAAGCGCTCAGTACCAGAACAAACAAGACAAGCAATGAAATCAATCTAGACATTTTCTTTTCTCCTTTGAGTAAAACAACTTGGTTAAGATACAAACTGCTTCGGTAGAAATGTTTTTTTCTCGCCGCAGAACCTCCTTACAAAACAAGATTTGGATAGCAAAGGCTATTCGCGCACAAACGGTTTGGTAAGAGCCGAGGGCGGGCGCACCCGGCCAACCGTTAATACCAAAACAACGATGGTGAGAATATAGGGCAGCATAATGGCAAACTCGGAAGGAATCGGAACGTTATACACCTGCATAAACAATTGTAAAGCCATTACCATGCTAAATAGCAACGCGCCGCCCATCACCCCAAACGGACGCCAACCGCCAAAATAGACCAGCGCCACGGCAATAAAGCCCATGCCAGCGGTCATATTTTCCTGAAAGACGTTTAGATTGGCAATCGAGAGCGCCGCGCCGGCAATCCCGGAAAAAACGCCACCCATCGTAACGGTAAAGAAGCGGATTTTAATGACGCTGACGCCCAGCGTATCGGCAGCGTGTGGATTTTCGCCAACGGCCTGAATTTTCAGGCCCAGCGTGGTTTTGTATAACACAAACCAGGCCAGCAGAACCAGAAGAAAGGCCAGGTAGGTCATCACATTCTGGCGGAAGAAAATATCGCCAATGACAGGAATATCAGAAAGAAAGGGAACAGCAAACATCGGGAAGCCAATATTGATGATTTTAACTTCGCCCAACAGCGTTTTGAACAACAATTCGCTCAATCCCGCCCCGATAATATAGAAACCGATCCCACTAATGCCCTGCACGGCGCGCCACTTGACGCTCACCACCGCCATCGCCAGGCCCATCAAACCACCGGAAAGCATGGCGGCCAGCAAACCCATCCAGGGGCTTCCCGTTTGCAAAGTAAAATAAAAAGCGGCGAAGGCCCCCATCAACATTTGACCTTCAACGCCCAGATTTAAGACACCGCTGCGCTGGCCGAACATTTCGCCAATTGCCGCGAAAATATAAGGGGAAGCCAGTCGAACGCCGGCGGTTAATATCCCAATCAAAACTGTAGCCGAAAAGAAGTTCGAGAGATCCATCGTCACGACTCCTGCTTGCTTTCTTGAATCGGAGGGGCGGGTTCATTTTCTGGCGAGGGTGGTTTTAACTCTGGCGGCCCAACCACTGAAGCCATTCTGCGCTTGCGTTCGCGCATCTCTTTCCAAATCGCAGCGCTTACCACAAAGACAACGACCATGCCATTTAAGACGGTCACAAACGCCGAAGGAATCTGGGCAACGCGCTGCATGGCATTGGCCCCTACAAGCAAAGCGCCAAAGAAGAAGGAGGCCGGAATAGCGCCCAACGGATGCAAACCGCCAAACAGGGCGGTTACAATGCCATTAAACCCGGCCCCGCCGGTAAAACCAGTCGGCGAGCCATCGGTAATCATGCGGTAATTCAAACCATAAACCTGAATGGCCCCAGCCAGCCCGGCAAATGCGCCGCTCAATAAAAGCGCAATCACCACCTGCCGCCGAACACGGATACCGCCATAACGCGAAGCAAACGGGTTGAAGCCAACCGCCCGAATCCGATAGCCCAGGGTTGTATGAAAGAGCAAAATATAAACCAGAATAGCCAACGCCAGTGCAATCAACAACCCGGCATGCAAACGGGTAGGCGGCATTAAGCGGGCCAGTTGGTAAGCAGAATCAAGACGGGCTGTTTCCGATAACTTGCCCAAAGCCTCAGCCTGTTTGGGATCCATCATCGGGCCGCCAAGCAAAAAGTTCATCAATTGCACCGCGATTGCATTCATCATCACCGTGCTAAGAATTTCATTGACATTGAAATAAGCCTTCAACGCCCCCGGTATGGCCCCCCAAATGGCCCCACCCAAAAAACCAACCAACATTGCCATTGGCAAAACAAGCCAGCCAGGCCATTCAACCGCCAGGCCAAAAGCAGTTGCCATCAAGGCCCCAACAATCATTTGGCCTTCGCCGCCGATATTGATGACTTTGGCCCGAAACGAGATGCAAATACCCAGGCCAATCAACAGAAGCGGCACGGCTTTCACAATCGTCTCAGCCAGTGCGTTTTGGTTGCCAAAAGCGCCCGTAAACATCGCCTGGTAAGCCAGCACAGGATTGGATCCCATCATCAACAACATGACCGCGCCAATGACAAAAGCCGCCAAAACTGCTATCACCGGCAAAAAAGCATCAACCCGCTTGGACCCAATGAGTTTAGACAAGAAATTTTTCATCGCTCACCTTTACGCAGAAGTCTCGCTATATCTTGAATAAAACACCTCAATAAATTGTCTGACAACTTCTTTCTATTATATAAAAACACAGGGCCAAATACTAGTAATTCCTGTCACGTTTTGTCACACGAAAACTGTGATAAATGTCATCTGAAGTTCATGCAAAAAAGCAGCCTCATCAATCAAGATTCGCTATCGCGAAGATAAGCCTCCATCAAGGCATTCAAGCTGCCATCCAAAACCGACTGGGCATTCCCCACCTCAAAATCGGTGCGATGGTCTTTAACCATCTGATACGGGTGCAAAACATAAGAGCGAATCTGGCTGCCCCATTCGGCCTTGGTGTAATCGCCCTTCAGCACGGCGATTTCCTCCTCGCGTTTGGCTTGCCGAATTTCAAACAAGCGCGCTCGTAGAATTTTCATCGCCGTTTCGCGGTTTTGGAGTTGCGAACGTTCATTCTGGCAAGTTACCACCAAACCGGTTGGAAGATGCGTCAGCCGGATGGCGGTGGCGTTCTTCTGCACATTCTGGCCGCCCGCGCTCGAGGAGCGATACACATCCACGCGCAAATCGTCGGGGCTGACTTGAATTTCGCTGTCATCGGTATCAATTTGGGGCAGCACTTCAACAAGCGCGAAGGAGGTATGGCGGCGGTGGGCGGCGTCGAAGGGCGATAAACGCACCAGGCGATGCACCCCTCTTTCGGCGCGCAAATAGCCGAAAGCGTAGCGCCCGCTCATCGAAAGCGTCACCGATTTGACGCCGACTTCTTCACCTGGGGTCATGTCAACCTGCTCAACCTCGAAGCCTTGCGCCTCGGCCCAGCGCAGGTACATGCGCAAGAGCATTGCGGCCCAGTCCTGCGCGTCGGTGCCACCCGCCCCGGCATGGATGGCGAGAATGGCATCGCCCGAATCATACGGGCCAGAAAGCATGGCCGAAAAAGCGCGATTTTCCAATTCGGCTTCAAGCGCGTCCACTTCGCTCGTCAGTTCGGGGCGCAGGCTTTCATCATCCAGGCGAGCCAATTCCAGGCTGTCGCTCAGGCGGATTTTTAACGCGCTCCAATCTTCCAGTTCAGAACGCAGGCCAGCCGCCTGCTTGCTTAATCGCTGGGCGGTTTGCGGGTCGTTCCAAAAATCCGGGTCGGCAATTTGACGGTCTAAATCAAGGAGTTGGGCATCTTTGGTGGCGTAGTCAAAGACGCTCCAGTAAATGTTCGAGTTGGTCCCCCACAGCCTGTAAACGGGCGATTAAATCTTGCATGTTACCTCCAAAGTCAAGCGCGCTAGGCCGCGCCCAAAATTCCATCCACAAAAGCATCCGGGTCAAAGGGCATCAGGTCTTCCGGTTTTTCGCCCAACCCGGCAAACAGAATCGGCAACCCCAACTCACCCTGAATGGCAAAAGCCATGCCGCCCCTGGCCGAAGAATCGAGTTTCGCCAAAATGACGCCGCTAACAGCCACCGCATCTTTGAAAGCCCGCGCCTGGTGCAGGGCGTTTTGACCGGTGGTGGCATCCAATACCAGCCAGACCGCCTGTGGCGCGCCCGGCTGGGCCTTGCCCACCACGCGATAGACCTTTTTGAGTTCTTCCATCAAATTGAAGCGCGTGTGCAAACGCCCGGCAGTATCAATCAGGATGATATCGACCTTTCGCGCCGCCCCAGCCTGGACCGCGCTATAAGCGACAGCGCCGGGGTCTGATTCGGGGGCGCCGGAGATCACATCGACCCCCAGCCTGTCTCCCCAAACCTGGAGTTGATCCACCGCCGCGGCACGGAAAGTATCTGCCGCGCCGAGCAGCACGCTTTTGCCCTCGCGCGCGAAACGCTGAGTCAGTTTGGCGGCGCTGGTGGTTTTGCCTGAGCCGTTGACGCCCACCAGCAGGATGACGGCTGGTTTATCGGTAAAAGCAATCGGCGGCGGCGTCATTAAACGGGAGCGCAATTCAGCCTTGAGAACGGCCTGTAAATCGGAGGCGCGCGTCAGTCCCTGTTGGCGAACCGCGGCGCGCAACCTGTCCAAGACAGAAAGAGTCGTTTCAATGCCGATATCCGCCTGCACGAGCAGGGCTTCCAGGTCATCCCAGGTTGCGGAGGTGATTTCAGTTGCGCCAAGCATGGCCGCCAGGCGGCCAAAGGTGGTTTTGCTGGTGCGCGCGAGTCCTTCGCGCCATTTTGAGAAAAAGTCTGCCATAGCGCGGGGATTATATCACGAGCCGGGTTTATGATATACTCCCAAGCCAGCAGGAGATGAATGATGACAGAAGAAAAACAAACCAATCTATGGAAAGAAATCACCACCACCTGGGACGGTGAAAGCGGCTATTGGGCGCGCAACCCGGCCGGCGGCCTGGCCCTGATGGGCAAAGACAAAGACGGCAACCCTGGCATTGGGCCAATGGAGATGTTGCTGGCCGGGATGGCCGGATGCACGGCGATGGATGTGCTTTCAATCCTTGAAAAGAAACGGCAAAAACCCGAACGATTGGAAGTGCGGGTGCTTGGCAATCAAAAAATTGACGAGTACCCGATGGTTTATACCGCTTTCAAGGTGGAATACACATTATGGGGCGCCGACTTGAAAGAAAAAGATGTAGAGCAGGCGATTAAACTCTCCGAAGAAAAATATTGTTCGGTGGGCGGCACGCTTGCAAAGGCTGGCCCAATTCATTCAATTTACAAAATCATTCGCGAGTAACCCAATCATTCTTGATGGAGACCCTTATGCACACTGAACCCATTCATGTCACCGATTCGGCTTTTGAAAAAATGGTTTTGCAATCGTCCCTGCCGGTGGTGGTCGATTTTTGGGCCCCCTGGTGCGGCCCATGTAAAATGGTGGCCCCGATTTTGGACAAACTGGCCGCCGAATTTGCCGGCAAAGTGCTGATTGCCAAAGTAAACACCGACGAAAACCCGCAATGGGCGGGGCAGTATGGGGTGCAGGGCATTCCCACCATGCTGTTCATGGCGGGCGGCAAAGTAATTCACCGTCAGGTGGGCGCGTTGCCTGAGCGCATGTTGCGTGAAGCCGTGAACCAGTTTTTGGAAGTGGCCGGTCAGAAGTAACATCCATTTGAAATCAAACAAAACTGCCGCCATCTGCAATAGATTGTGGCAGTTTTGTTGTGTTTTTGGATATGCAGTTTAGGAGAAAAATGAAAAAATTTGTTTATGCAATATTTTTGCTAACCTTCGGACTGGCGGCCTGCGCCCCGGCAGCAGAACCTGTGCCAACGGTGGATATTCAGGCCACCGCCGGCGCGATGGCCCAGGAAATTGTCGCTGGCACGCTAACCGCCATGCCAACCGCCACCGCCACGGCCACCGAAACCCCCATCCCAACCGAAACCCCGGTGCCAAGCGAGACGCCCACCGAGACGCCCAGCCCGGAACCAACCATCACCCCCACCGTCCAGATTCTCTATGGTGAGTTTGCCCCAGCCGGTTTGCCAGATGGTATCAATCGCGGGTATGTCTTGTTTGAAAACGAGAGCAAAATTAACCCGATTTACTTGAACTTTCAGGGCACTACCGCGCAGGGCGAACTGCCGTATTATTACACCTTCCGATTTGAAGGCCGCCAGCACCGCTGGGATTTGCCCTTTGGCACTTATAACTATGTCATCTATGTCGGTGAGAAAAGAATGCACTCTGGCACAGTGCGAATCGCCAATTATGACAAGACAACCTTCTTTATTCGGGAAGAAAACCGGCTGAACATTGCCGGGCCGTGAAAAACAGACTGCCCAATAAAAAAAGCAGGTGACGCGCTTTTTTTGCGGCGTCACCTGCTTTTGTCTACTGCTCGTGCTGACGCTCAATCCTTGCGCCGAGCGCGCGTAGTTTTTCTTCCACCCGCTCGTAGCCCCGGTCGATCTGGCTGATGTTGCGGATGACAGAACGGCCCTGGGCGGCCAGCGCCGCCAGGACGAGGG
Source organism: Anaerolineales bacterium (assembly GCA_034411635.1). Taxonomy (GTDB): domain Bacteria; phylum Chloroflexota; class Anaerolineae; order Anaerolineales; family Villigracilaceae; genus UBA8950. Next base: position 7,555 of record DAOUML010000328.1, on the reverse strand, counting down.
TCATCCCGGCCCGAATGTCAGGACTTTCGACTTTTTCACCGAACAAAGGCGTGGGGCCAGTGACAATGCAGCGGTGCGGGTCGCACAAAACAATTTGCGCGCCCATGCCGACCAGTTTATCAATAAAAAACATGCGGCTGGGGTACATCCAATCATGGAAGAGAATGCTGCCCTGGGCCTGGGTGGCTACCGCAATGGCGATGCTCATCAAATCTGTAGGAAAAGCCGGCCAGATATTGGTCTTGATTTCGGGGATGGCGTTGCCCAAATCGGGTTCAATGACCAGACGCTGCTGGGCCGGGACGATGATGTCATCTCCCTCGACCTGCCAATCGACGCCCATGCGGTTAAAAACCATCCGAATCATGCCCAGATATTCGGTGCCGGCATTGCGCACCCGAATACTGCCGCGCGTAACCACCGCCGCGCCGACAAAACTGATCACCTCGAGGTAATCGGGACCTACGGTAAATTCGCCGCCGTGTAGATGCGCAACGCCCTGAATGGTAAGCGTGTTTGAACCAATGCCTGAAATTTGCGCCCCCAGGGTATTGAGCAAATTGCAAACCTGCTGAACATGCGGTTCAGACGCGGCATTGCTGATCACCGTGGTGCCTTTGGCTAAAACTGCCGCCATAATGGCATTCTCAGTGCCTAACACCGAGGCTTCATCTAATAGCATGGCTGCGCCGCGCAACCCTTCCCGCGGGGCGCGAAACTCAAACAGCAAGTTGGCCCGGTCGAACGAGAATTCAGCCCCCAATGCGCGAAAAGCCTGAATGTGCGTATCCAAACGGCGGCGGCCAATCACATCGCCGCCGGGGGGCGGCAGGCGCAACTCACCCGCCCGCGCCATCATCGGGGCGGCAAGCAGAATCGAGGCGCGAATGCGGCGGCACACCTCCGGGTCGAGGTTGAGCGGGCGAAGTTCGCGGGCAGTCAACCGCCAGGTGGTTGCGTCGAGGTCTTCCACCTGCACGCCCAAATTTTCGATCAGTTTGCGCATATCGCGCACATCCCGAATTTGGGGAATATTGCGCAAAGTAACCGGCTCAGCGGTTAATAAGCAGGCGGCCAAGAGGGGCAGGGCGGCATTTTTGTTGCCCTGTGGCGTGATGGTGCCAGAAAGCGGAACGCCGCCATCGACAATAAATTTCTCCATGATTGGTCTCCGTTTTGTAATGTGTTTGTAAGGTAAAAGCCGTATCTGACGCGCTGAAAAAAGACGATAATAATAGTAAGGATTGGCTCAAACCAGTTATAATGGTCTGATGAATATTTTATTAATTATTCTACTCGGACTCCTGTGCGCCGCGCTGGTAAACTACCTGGCCGATGTATTGCCAATTCAACGCAAACTGGCTGCTCATCGTTGCCCAAACTGCGCTTCGGCCTTCAATCTGCTCAACTACCTTACTTTTACGCCCTGCCGGGTTTGTGGCGCGAAACGCTCGCTGCGCTCGTATCTCGTCCTTTTGGGCGGGGCGTTGGTGGCTTGGGCGCTTTGGCAATCGCCCTCAACCATTGGCTTCTCGTTGGCGCTGGTGATTCTAACCTACTTTGCCATCGTCGCAGTCATCGATCTTGAGCATCGTTTAATTTTGCATGTTGTCAGCCTGGCCGGGGCGATTCTCTTCGTTCCGATTGGCTTTTTTCTGAACGGCTGGCAAAGCACCTTGCTGGGCGGCTTGGTAGGCGGCGGCGTGATGTTTCTTTTTTATGCCATTGGCATTCAGTTTGCCAAATACCGCGCCAAAAAACTTGGACAGAATGACGACGAGGAAGCCCTGGGCTTTGGCGATGTCACCATTTCGGCGGTTTTGGGCTTGCTGGTCGGCTTTCCCAACATCCTGCTGACCCTGCTGATTGGCGTCTTGCTCGGCGGATTGTTTAGCCTGGTCATTATTGTGGTTCTCTCGCTCTTGCGCCGCTACGACCCGATGAACGTCTTTACCGCTTACGGGCCTTTTCTGCTAACCGGCGCAGCCTTAATGCTCTTTTTCCGCGAATCGGTTTTGCGATTCTTTTTTGGTGCCTGAAAGCAAATTCTCAACTATCTTTCCAAACGCGACTTAAAAGTCGCGCTACGGTAGTCAGTTGCGTTACAAAAATGGATTTTGCCTATCGGCCCTTTTCAAACCTGATTAGGAAGAAAGAGTGATTGTATAAATATTTTTTTGGTGTACTCTTAATGTAGGTATTTTATTTTTCAAAGGTAAAGCCATGCAAACCAAACCCAACCAACCCAGGCATAAACAACAACGCGGTCAAAGTTTAATGGAACTGGCCGTTATTTTGTCCTTGCTAATTTTCATGTTAGTTGGCGTGGTGGAATTTGGCTACATGCTCAACCAGTACATTACGCTGGTAGAGGGCACCCGCGAAGTAGCCCGCGTTGCCAGCAAAGGCGAACCATTCGCCAACCCCGCCATTGGCGATTTTCGCGTGCGCCCCGATTTTCTCGAGCGCATCTCCATTTTGCTGAATGGTGGCGTGGTAGGCACCAACCCGATTTTAGGCAGCATTAACCCGCTCTCGCTTGACTCCTCCATCGGCGACGATTTGATTATTTCCGTTTTCAGTTTTTCTGGCGGAACAGTGAAACGATTTAATGATACCGGCGAAGGCAGCGACGGCTGGCGACTCTACGGCAATCGTACTTCGCTCTTTAGCAATGCAGATATTGCAGCCAAACTAGCCCTGGACCCATCGGCTTACCCCGACGGAGCGCCGAATACCGGCGCTGTCTTGATTGAAGTTTTTTATCATTACAACCAGATTCTTAACCTTCTGCAAGGTTGGACAGGGCCCATCGAACTGCACGCCTACTCGATCATGCCGCTTTCGGCGGCAGAACCCACCAAGCCGCCTTTATCCCCCTGAACTGGTAAAACTTTATGATACAACAAATTCTTAACCCACAAAAAAAGAGCAAAGGCCAGATTCTGGTCATGTATGCTTTAATGCTGTTGGTCATCATCGCTGTCATGGGCCTGGCGCTGGATGTTGGCTATGCCTATGTCAGTTATGCCCGCCTGCGCCGGGCCGTCGATGCCGCCGCCCTGAACGCATCCAACCAGATTAAAGAAGGCTACACCATAGAAAGCCTGGAAGCCTCGGCCATCATCTTCCTGCAACTGAACGATGTCTATGACCCCAGCGTGAGCGTGCGCACCTGCGATAACGACTCAAGTATATGCGTTTGTGATGGTAGCGATCCCGATTGTGTTGAGCGAAAATTGGTTGCGGTAACCGCCACCTCACAAGTGCCAACCTTTTTTATGAGCGTGTTGGGGTTCAACACTTTCCCAATCTCGGCAGAAGCCGAATCAGAAGCGGCCACCATTGATGTTATTCTGGTCATTGATGTCTCTGAATCAATGAACCGCGATAATGCCGGCACCAGCCTGGCTGATCCGTGGCTGTGCAGCGAGTTAAACCGCTGTGAACCCTTTGAACAACTTAAATCCGCGGCCAAAGAATTTGTTGATCAGTTATTCTTCCCGTATGACCGGGTAGGCATTGTCACCTTTGACCGCTTTGCAACCGATGCCCTGGCCGCTCGAGGCCATGCTTCTTTGAGCAACGACAAGGCTTTCATCCTTGAAACCATCGACGGTCTAAAAGTATTCTCTGGCGTGCCGTGTCCCTATCTCGGCGAAACAGTAACCTCCGTGGCTCAAAACAACAACCTGTGCCGAGTTTACCCGCCCAGCGCTGGCAGCACCTTTCTGCCAGACGGCTCGCGCTGGAGCACCCCGCCCACCGATGCAGACGTGAGCGGCTGGCCGTATATCCGCGTTGAATGTCCGCAAAGCGTACTGAGTGGGAATACAATTGATGATGCCCACTGTAACTCGACCAATATGGGCGCTGGACTGGCCCTGGCCGGCAACCTGCTGGGCGGCGCCGCCAGCCGTGACGAATCTCTTTGGGTTGTCGTTGTGTTGGCCGATGGTACCGCCAACAACGGTTATTCGAGTTCAGGCGACCCGTTCTGCCCCAACCCGCCCACTTGCCGTCTGAATAAGCCCGGTACGCGCTATCGCGCCGATACCAACCCCACCCAATATGACCCGGTCGATTACGCTTTTGATATGTCTGATTTTCTGTATGGCATGGAAGTGTACACTTTTGGCATTGGTCTGGGCCCTGGCGTTGCCAATCCCACGGCATTGGAATTGATGAACTATGTGATTGCCCCAACCGGGCATCCCGACTACCAGGCTCCGCCGCGCGGCATTTATTACGTTGCCCCTACCGGCGATGAATTACGCGACATTTTTCTGAAAATCGCCAACAATATCGCCACCCGAATTACCCGTTAGCAAGATTGAAGAGGCAGAATCTTATGAACCCCATCCCCATCCAATTCCCGCGCAGCCCGGCTCCGGGCAAAATCCTGCAAAAAGGGAGCAAATCGCAAGCAGCGGTTGAATTCGCGCTCTCCCTGCCCATCTTCCTGACGGTTGTTTTTGGCGTGATTGATTTCTCGCTGTTAATGGGTGCTTGGCTTACGGTCCAAAACGTCACCCGCCAGGCCATTCGCTATGCGATTACCAACCAATACGACGAAAATCTGGGTAGTTGCGAACACCTGCGCGGCTCCACCGAAGCCGCCAAAACTGCCTACGACAACTGCGTCATGCCCTTGCGCATGCAATCGATTCACAATCTGGCCGATGGCTACCGAATTGGCCTGGTGTTTGACGAATCCCAGCCCTGGACAGCCTCCGGCCACATCAACATGACCCTGTGTTCGAGCCGCGATAACCGCCTGCCGCGCTATCCGCGCACCGGCGGCATGACCAATGACGACTACGGCAACTGTACCATTGACGGCGTATTCAGCCCTGACGCCGGGCTACCCGGCGATGCCGTGATCGTCATGCTCGATTACAACCACCCCTTCCTGACGCCCTTCATCAACGTTGCCTGGGAATACTACCACCTGGCCTCGCACCGCGCCGGCACGGTCGAACGCTTCCGCGTTTCGCGCGTGCTTGAACTGCCCCCCCAACCCAACCTGCCCACCATTACCCCCTCCAATACCCCCACCGAAACCCTCACCCCCACCAACACCACCACCGAAACGCCCACCTTCACCCCCACCCCCACCTTCACCCCCACCCCCACCAACACCCCGCAACCCTTGGTGGTGCGCTGGGTCAATCCTGAAGAAAACCCGCTTATCGTAGAAAATGTAGAGCAAACCCGCTTTGAAGCCATCGGCTACGACCCCGACATCTGCCCGGACGGACTGCCAAGCGACAATTTAAGTGAAAAGTGTAATGTCAATCAATTAAATTTTGAAATCCATCGCCAGGCAACGAATGGAACTTATCCTAGCGGCAATAGAATCCTGAATCGCACCGAAAGCGCTCGCGGCTACTGCGTGTTCGGCGGCGATGACCCCTGCTACACAGCCGGTGCCTGGAGCGGCTTCAATAACCTGACCCCCGGCACCTACCGTATGCGCGTGCGCGCAAACAGAATCACAGGAGACACCACCTGGACATCCTGGGTCGAAACCACTTTTATCATTCCAGAGCCGCTTGCGCGCATACCGCTGCGAATCGAGTGGGTGCACCCGCCCACCGACAACTATGCCATCAGTCACCTGCCGGCCGGACGCGAGGATACCCGCTTTGAAGCCATCGCCTGGGACCCCAACGTCTGCCCGGATGGGTTGCCAACTGGCAGCGAAAAATGCAATATCAACAACGTCATCTTTGATATGTATGTGCCAAGCGGCGGCGGCAGCAATTACACCAATCAGGGAAGAAGCAGTCGGCCTTACTGCACCTTTGGCGGTTCTTGTGATTGGATGTCGTGGAGTCAGTGGAACGCCCGTGGCAGCGTACTGGGCCAAACCTACACCCTGCGCGCCCGCGCCCGCGCCGGTCATGATACCAACATCCAGAGCGAAACCATCGAGCGTACTTTCTACTTTACCGAACCGCAAAAAATGCAAATCGAGTGGGTGCATCCATCCGTCGATGGACAGGTACTCAATGGACTGGAAGATACCCGCTTCGAGGCCATCGCCTGGGATCCCGATGCCTGTCCCGACGGCCCGCCGGCTGATTTGAGCCAGATGTGCAATGTGCGGTACGCCCGAATGAGACTCATTCGTCCCGATGGCGTGATTCTGCGCAGCGCAGTCGATGCCTGGAGTAGAAAGTACTGCCCCTACTGGTATGATAGCGCCAACGGTCAATGCGCCATGATGGACTGGGGGCATTACAACTCTCGTATCGAAGGCCTTTATACCCTGCTGGTGCGCGTGGAACGCGACTATCCGCGCAATTGGGAGCCGCAAAACCTGTCATGGGGAGACGATGTTGTCTATCATGACAGCGCTTATTGGGTTCGCATCCGTTTCAGTTTCAACCCTGATGACGTTCCAACCTCTACGCCAACCCGCACCTTTACCCCAACCCGCACCGCAACGCGAACGCCAACGGCCTCGCGCACCTTCACAGCCACTTTCACGCCTTCGCGTACCTTCACGCCTTCGCGCACTTTCACCCCTTCGCAAACTTTTACGCCTTCGCGCACCTTCACGCCTTCGCGCACTTTTACGCCCACCTTTACCCGCACGCCTACCTTTACCCGCACGAACACCTTCACGCCTTCGCGAACCTTTACGCCTTCGCAAACCTTCACGCCTTCGCGAACCTTTACGCCCACCGCAACACGCACCCCCACCTTTACGCGCACAAACACCCAAACCCCAACCCGCACCCTGACCCCAACGCCTTCGCAAACGCCTACGCGCACCTTCACCCCTTCACCCACCGCAACCCGCACCTTTACGCCCACGCGAACGCTCACGCCCACCCAAACAAGCACCCGCACCCCAACCCTAACGCCCTCGCGCACCCCAACCACCCTGCCGCCCACCCGCACCCCGCACCTGGACGGCTAACCAAAACCCATCATCACAACAAAGCCCCGGAAAATTCCGGGGCTTTCGCTTTTTCAAATCTGGAATTGCGCTATACTTAAACAGGCAGCGTCGCCTTTAGGCGGCGAATCGCATGCTGCGAAGTGCTGCGCAAAGCCCGCGGTACAGGAGCCATATTGAGAATTGCGGGATGAACGTCCCGAAGGCTTCGTCGCGAGCGCTCAGCCGAGCGATTTTCAGGGCGCAATTGATGTGATTTGCGAAAACCTTCGGGACGGTTCCAGGTCAAAATCAGAATTGCTGTCTTTTACCCGGAGTCGTTACAAAGGCTCAAAACGGGTATAATGTGCCATGATTTAACGAAAGGAGGCCGCCCCACAAACATTCAACAGGAAAAGACAGCGCATGGCCCCGGCTTTGGCCGGGGTGACGAGGATGAGGGTTCTCCATCGCGAGGTGGAGCCAATTGTTTATTCAGTTTGTGGTCTCGATACGGCGCAAGCGCAGCACCTACTCGACCACCAGAATAGCAAAAAAATCGAAAGTTCAGCGGAAGCCCTCCGGGTGCGCCAGCGCCCGCCATCTTTTCCTCCAAAGAATTCAACCCACCCCATAACACCGCCTGAGTAATTGGGCGGGCAAAAC
>DAOUML010000327.1:0-9899 GCA_034411635.1 Anaerolineales bacterium | reverse complement strand
GTTTATTTCGCCTGAAAGCAAATTTTCAATTGTCTTACGCCAAACGCGACTTGAAAGTCGCGCTACGGTAGGTGGTTACTTTTTGCCAAAGTTGCCAGGCCCTGCTTGTCTTGGCACTATTAGCACATAAACGACTTTTAGATTTGGAATTGCTGCTGAATCATCTGTCTGAATTCAGGTTGTGCGCGGATGAAGATTTCTACGCTATCGAGCAGTTGCTGTGGTTGGGTTAGGTGATACAGAATGTTTTTTGCCAGCGGAATGCGGCTCGCTTTTTGGGTGAGTTGGATGTATTGTTGAAGTTGGGGTCGGTCTTTTGCGAGTGTGGTAAACAGTCGCAAAACGCTATCGAAGGATGGATTCTCAGCCAGGTTTCTGACCAGTTCGGCCCAGGTCTGGCAGGCTTTTTCTGGCACGCCCATTGATTTGAGCATGGGGTTGCGCGTGCCCGAGATGCTGACAGCAACTCGATTGCGCTCCACAAAATAACTTTCCATGATGAGCGGGGCTAGTTTGAGCGGCAGATGGCGGATAAAAGGCCGTAAGTACCAGTGGCGTTCGAGCAGCATCCATAGTTCAACTTCATCGGCCAGGCAGTGAAGCAGGTAGCCTTGCGTGAATGATTCCAGTTCGGGGTAGCGTTTGCTAAATGCGAGAATTCTTTTTGGGCTCAGGTGGGTTTTGGCGCGTGGGATGCGGGCGGTGTAGCGCGTGTCGGCGGCCACAGTTCCCCAGTAGTAATCGGGCAGGTTGGCGGGCCGGATTTCGTTTTGCAAGCGACAGGCCAGGATCAGGTGCGAGTAAGGGTTCATAGAGAATGATTGTAGCCCAATTTTTGCAGATTGTTTATGTTGCAAGGTGTATTTCTTGTCTAAAATAGGGGCAGGTTAATTCACTCGTTATTAATTTATTTTGAAAAAAAGGCAGGCTATGGCTCCACAAACTCCTCTTTCTTTTAGAAATCTTGTTTTATATGAAGTTTATGTTCGTAATCATGGCCCCAATGGAACTTTTGCCGACGTGGAGGCTGACTTGGAGCGCATTCGCGCTTTGGGCGTGGATGTGGTCTGGTTTATGCCGATTCACCCGATTGGGCAATTGAATAAGAAGGGCAGTTTGGGTTGCCCGTATTCGATTCAGGATTATCGCGGCGTTAACCCCGAATATGGTTCCCGCGAGGATTTTGCCCGGTTTATCGAGAAGGCTCATGCTTTGGGGCTAAAGGTGATGATTGATGTGGTTTACAACCATACCGCGCATGATTCGGTTTTGGTGGCTGAACACCCCGAATATTTTCACCAGGATGCGCAGGGGAAACCCGTTACCACCGTGCCAGATTGGTCGGACGTGATTGATTTGAAGCATCCGCGCCCTGATTTGAGCGATACGTTGATTTCAACGCTCAAGTATTGGGCTGAGTTTGGGGTGGATGGTTTTCGGTGCGATGTGGCCTCGTTGCTGCCGCTCGATTTCTGGATTCAGGCGCGGGCCGAGGTTGAAAAGGTGAAACCGGGGGTCATCTGGCTGGCAGAATCGGTTCATGCAGTTTTTGTCAAGCATCGCCGGGAGGCCGGGCTTTCGGGTTTGTCGGATTCTGAAGTGTACGCAGCCTTCGATATGACCTATGATTACGACATCTGGCCGATTTTCCAGCAGGTGGTGCAGGGCGTCAGGCCGGTAAAGCGTTATTTGGAAATGTTGGCCTTTCAAGATGCGATTTACCCCGCTAATTTTGTGAAAATGCGTTGCGTAGAGAACCACGATCAGATGCGAATCATGCGATTGGCGCCCACTCGCAGCCAGGCCCTGGCATGGACCGCTTTTTCGGCGTTCAATCGCGGCTCCTTCCTGATGTATGCCGGACAGGAAGCGGCGGCCCGGCATACGCCTTCGTTGTTTGATATTGATAAAATTGAATGGGGCGAATATGAAATACAGCCCTTCCTGACCCGTTTGGCTGGTTTGAAGAAGCACCCCGCATTGGAGGGCAACTTGCATTTTCTGTCTGCCGAACCGGCAATCCAGGCGGCCTGGGTGGGTCAGGGAAAAGGGCTGTATGGTGTTTTTAATACCAGCGGGCAATATGGGCGCGTTGAAGCGCAGTTGCCCGATGGCGATTATCTCGATTTACTGACCGATACGCGTATTCTTGTGCGCGGCGGTTCGATGGAATTGCCCATCGATGCGGTGATTTTGGAGGTCGAACATCCGCGCCGTTACCAGCCAATGAGTTTTGAATTGCTGGATTACTCTCCCAGATAATCGCGCAATTTGCGGCGAATGGTGGGGTGGCGCAGGCGGCTGAGGGCCTGGGCTTCAATCTGGCGCACGCGTTCGCGGGTGACGCCCATTTTGCGGCCCACTTCCTCGAGCGTGTAGGCTTGACCATCGAGCAGGCCGTAACGCAGTTGCAGGATGCGCACTTCGCGGGGTGGCAGTCCGTTTAGCACTTCGGTCAGGTGTTCGCGCAGCAGGTTGTAGGTGGCGGTGTCATCGGGCGGGGCGGCTTCGTCGTCTTCGATGAAATCTCCCAGAACGGAATCTTCTTCGTCGTCGGTGGGGGTTTCGAGCGAAAGCGGGCGGCGGGCCACCTGAATCATGTTTTCGACTTTCTTGGGCGGTACTTCGAGGGCGTCGGCCAGTTCTTCTACGGAAGGGTCGCGCCCTAATTTTTGGGTGAGTTGGTGCTGAACGCGCAAGAGTTTGTTAATCTGGTCGCCCATGTGAACCGGTACGCGGATGGTGCGGCCCTGGTCGGCAATGGCGCGGGTGACGGCCTGGCGAATCCACCAGGTGGCGTAGGTGGAGAATTTGTGTCCGCGGCGGTAGTCGAATTTTTTGGTGGCGCGAATCAGGCCGATGTTGCCTTCCTGAATGAGATCGAGGAAGGGAACGCCGCGCCCCATGTATTTTTTAGCAACTGAAATTACCAGGCGACTGTTGGCGGTAATCAGGTGTTCGCGCGCGGCCCAGCCGTCTTCGATGAAGGCGCGCAGTTCCATGCGGCGTTTGTTGTTGGTGATGCCCCGGGCGAGTTCCTCGCGGGCGCCCCGGCCATTTTCGATGCGCTGGGCCAGGTCGACTTCTTCGTCTGCGGTAAGCAGGGGAACGCGGCTGACTTCTTTGAGATACAGGCCGATGGTGTCATCGGTGTCGATATTGGCGAGGTAGTCGTCGAATGCCAGTTCTGGTTCGGCTTCAGCATCGTCAGATGGTTCGCGGTGCGAGAGTTCATCTTCGCTGGGTTCGATGGTGATGTTATCTTCTACAAACGGGATGCCGGCGCTCAGCAGGGCGGCGAAGGCTTCTTCCAGTTGTTCTACGTCTTGCTCGGCATCGGGGAAGAAGTGCAGGATATCATCCAGGGTTACATACGATTTTTGTCGGCCCAGTTCTATGAGTCGCGCGATGGGGGAGTATTCTTCCTCTTCTTCAACAATTAACAAAGGTTCTTCCATTATTTTTTCATATCCTTAAGGGTGGAGTATTAAACCAGCATACACTTTTTTGGGTTGCATTTCAAGTGTCTTTTTTTGTAAGGTTAGCCGCGCCTGCGCCGGGCCAGCCAGGTGCTTATGCCGGCCCCGGCAATGGCAATGGGCAGAACGCACAGCCCGGTGAGCAGAATTGCCACCAGGCCCAGAGTACCGGGTTGACGGTATTGGCGATTGATTCGATCTCTGGGCGTCAGGTTAATTTGGTCGTCTTGTTCGGCAACCCAATCGATGGCGTTGATTAGAATATCACCATTGCCCTGCTGGTAGAACGAATCGGCGGCCAGTTCTGAATCGCCGAAGACGACCAGCCGGGCTTTGTTACTCCAATTTTCGGCTGCCGCCGCCAGCGTAACCGGCCCGGGGGTGTCTGCTCCTGAGTCAAATTGCTGGCTGTTGGCGTTGAGCGATTCAAAATCAGTCTCACCCCAGGCGTTTGCGCCGGTAAGGGCCAGCGGTGTCAGGCTCAGGCCCTGTATTTCGGTTGGCGAGAGCGAAAGTGAGCGCGCGGTCGGGAAGATGCTGTAGTAACCCAGCAAGCCTTGTGTAATCGGATGTTGGCCGAAAGAGACCGGGTCGGCAACGGCAATAACGGGCGGGTTGACGTTCGGGTCAATGACCAGATCGTTGTTGAAGGCGATACCCCATTCAACGAGCAGGTTATCGAGTGGGTCGGGCAGTAGTTCGGCATCCGAAAAGACCGGTTCCTTCATTACCACCAGTCCGCCGCCCTGCGTGAGATAGGCGCGTAAGGCATCTACTTCGGATTCGGTAAACGGACGTTGCGGGCCAACAATAACCAGCGCATTGGCGTTTTCTGGCACGCTGCCCGCGCTGACCAGATTCAAATTTTCTACGCTGTAATTTTTGAATTCGAGCGAGCGTTTTACCAGCGTGTACGAGGCTTCGCCGCTTGTATCAATCGGCAGTTCGCCGTGTCCGGTTAGAAAATAGACATAGCGTTCGCCTGGGTTGTTCAGGCGCAGCAACCCTGCCGCGAGATCGCGCTCACTCGCAAACGAGACTACTTCGCGGCGGCTATCTGCAAGAAGCACAATCGTTCCGTCGCGTTCTATCTTGTCTTGTTCGGCCATTACCGGGTTAAATTCCGGGTTGATAAACTCATAAGAGAAATTACCCTTACTGTTTAACTTGAAATTTTCAAGCAGTTTGCCGGCTTCATCGCTTGGCAATTGGGCGCTGTAATAAGCGCGCGCCAGAACAGGGCTGTTCAGCGATTCGAGAATGGCAACGGTTTCTTTGGTCAGCGTATTTTGCTTGTCTTCGGTCATATCCCAGGTTTGGGGGTTGTTCACAACCAGCGTATTCACAAAAACCAGCACGCCCGAAATCGCCAGAAAGATGATTAACGAATTACTGCCATAGCGAACCTGCCTGCCGCTGAAGAAGCGGCGCACCCCATCGGGGTTGAGCAGGGCCGTGATTGCCAGGCCCAGCAGGATACCCGCGGCGCTAATCAACATGCCATTTGAGATCAGGCTTTCATCGGGCAGGGCCAGCAATTGAATTTTGCCCAGGGTTTGAGCCAGGAAGAAACCAGCCAGCGAGAGCAGCGCCAAACTTGCAATCACAAGGCCTGCAGGCGCGTATTTTTTGAATTTACCGTCCATTAGCGCCACCTCCGGGTTTCAATGGCTGTCGTGCCGATGACCAGCCCCAGCACGGTCAGGCTCAAGTAGTACGCAATTCCGGCCAGCGTAATGCGGCCCTCGTTGAAACTCTGATAAAAATGAGCGCTCATATCGAGATGGCGGAACAAGGCCGAACCGCCCGGCAAAATATTCGCCGGCGCGCCAATCAACCACCATAAGATGATAAAAGTAATCATCGTGGCGAAAAAAGCCGCAATCTGATTGCTAAATACGGCTGAAATACCCACGCCAAGCCCCAAAAAAGCCGCTGTGAGCAGAATTAACCCCAGGTAGCCTGAGAGCATCAGCATTTGGTCAATGCCAGGGTCTGAAACCAGATGCATCAACAGCGGAAAAACCAAACTGGCCGCAATCAGCGTCAGCATAAAAAGGAAAGCGCCCAACCATTTGCCAACCACCAGTTCATAATCGCGCACGGGCGCGGTGAGCAACAGTTCCATCGTCCCCATGCGCACCTCGTCGGCCAGCAGGCGCATGGTCAGGGCCGGAATTGCCAACAGCATCAGAAAAGCCATTGGCGCGGTCACAGCGCGCGGGTCGGGCGCGGAGGCAAATCCAAACTGGTTGAGGGTGATCGCCACCAGATTGATAACAAAAATCAGCCCAACGGTGGTTAGAAAAAGGAAAGCCACCACATAGGCCACCGGGCTGATGAAATACAGGTCAAATTCTCGTTTTGCGATTGTCCAGATGTTCCGCATGGTTTATACCTCGCTCTTTGCAGAGTCATCTTGCGTAAGTTGCAGGAAAATATCTTCCAGGCTCAGGCTATCGGCGCGCATTTCCAGCAGATCGAGGTTGGCCGCCACAATTTCGCGGGCCACCTGCGGGCGAATATCGTCACCCGAACTGTATTGCAACTCCAGATTATTCTCATTTTTGATGACGACGGCCTGGACGCCTGCCAGCCCACCCAGGCGTTCTGCCGCTTTATCGGCCCGACCGCCCACTGTAACGGTGACGCGCCGGACTCCCGAAAGGTTGGATTGCAGGTTCTCAGGCGTATCCTCGGCGACGATTTTTCCTTTATTAATGATGAGAATGCGGTCGCAAAGTTGCTGGGCTTCCGAAAGAATGTGGGTCGAAAGCAGCACCGTGCGCTCTTTGCCAATTTCCCGAATCAGATTGCGGACTTCAATAATCTGGGCCGGGTCGAGGCCGATGGTTGGCTCATCCAAAATCAGCACCGCCGGACGGTGCAACAAGGCCTGGGCCAGCCCTACGCGCTGACGCATGCCCTTCGACAGATTGCCAATGAATCCGTTGGCCCGCTCCAGCAGGCCCACCATTTCGAGGGTTTCTTCCACCACATCTGCCGGGTTGGGCAAATGACGCAAGTCGGCCATGAATTTCAGGTAGCCGAAAACGGTCATGTCGGTATAAAGTGGCACGGTTTCGGGCAGGTAGCCAACCCGCTTGCGGGCTTCGAGCGATTCAGTGACCACATCATGCCCGGCGACAATTGCCACTCCGTCGCTGGGGGGCATGTAACCGCTTAGAATGCGCATGGTGGTTGTTTTTCCGGCTCCGTTGGGGCCTAAAAACCCGGTAATTTCACCCTGTCGGGCTTCAAAGTTTAGCCCGTCAATGGCGCGTCGCGCGCCGTAATCTTTGGTAAGATTGGAAACTTGAATCATGCAGTCTCCTGCGATTTGAGATTTTTGCGAAATTAAAGGCACAGCAGCCCGATGGCGGCGGTGCCAATGAAAGTTTAGTAACTGTGTATCACTATACAATAAATTGAGGTCAAAAGTCAAGTGTTTTTTTGAATTCTAATAAATGGTTAATTTTTGTCTTTGCTTGACGCATCCCCTGTGTAAACGTAAAATAAGCAGACATGGGTACTTGTTAAAGTTTTTTATTCTTGTGACCAACCAGGCATGCGCGTTTGCGGAATGCCTTAAACTTTTTTTGTTTAGGAGAAACGTTGTGAATATGTTAATGCTTTTGCCAATGGCGGCCAATGCGGCTGCCGAAAGACCCTCTCTGCCGCTTGTGTGGTGGTTTGGTTTTATTACATCCCTGGTAGCGTTGGGGTTTGCCTTTTACTTGTACCGACAATTAATGTCTTTGAGTGAAGGCACCAAGCGAATGCAGGAAATCGCCCAGTCGGTGCGCGAAGGGGCTATGGCTTATTTGAAACGGCAATACAAGGTGGTTATTATTGTATTTGCCGTTTTGTTTGTCATTTTCCTGCTGCTGTCTTTCTTTGATTTGCAAAACCCGATTGTGCCGTATGCCTTCCTGACCGGTGGTTTGTTCTCTGGTTTGTGCGGTTTTATCGGCATGAAAGCGGCCACCAATGCCTCGGCCCGCACGACCTTTGCCGCCACCAAGAGCCTGAACAGTGGTTTGCAGGTTGCCTTGCGCGCTGGCGCCATTATGGGCATGGTGGTGGTTGGCTTCGCGCTGTTGGATATTACCGTATGGTTCCTGTTGTTGTATAACGTTTTCCCGGTACTATTTCCCAATATGTCGGTTGGTTTGATGATGGACAACCCGTTGCCCACCATTACAGCGGTGATGCTTAGTTTCGGCATGGGCGCTTCAACCCAGGCTTTGTTTGCCCGCGTGGGCGGCGGCATTTATACCAAAGCCGCCGATGTTGGCGCCGACCTGGTTGGCAAAGTGGAAGCCAATATTCCCGAAGACGACCCACGTAACCCGGCTACCATTGCCGATAACGTTGGCGATAACGTCGGCGATGTGGCCGGCATGGGCGCTGATTTGTATGAATCTTACGCTGGCGCTATTCTGGCGACCTCAGCGCTGGGCGTTGCGGCGGTTAGTTTTATGCCGGTTGCCATGTTGGGCGGAAAATCTTTGCTTGAAATGGGCATTGCCTACATTTCAGGCCCTATTGGTTTGGCCGGGCTTGGTATCCTGCTCTCGATTGTTGCCATTTATCTGGTTAAATCGAAAGAAGACGCCACCCAGGGTGAGTTGATTGGCGCGCTCAGCCGAGGCTTGAATATCAGTTCTGTCGGTATTGCCATTTTGGCCCTGCCGCTTTTCATGCTATTGGGGTTGCCCAACGCGATTGGTTTGTGGATTGCGGTTATCTCTGGTTTGGCAGTTGGCATTGCGATTGGTAAATTGACTGAATATTACACTTCGCACGCCTACGGCCCCACCCGTCACATTGCCAGCCAGGCCAATACCAGCACTGCCACTGCCCTGATTGAGGGGCTGGCGGTTGGAATGCGCTCTGGCGGTTTTCCTGTGGTTGCTGTTTTGGCTGGTATTGTGGTCAGTTTTTATGCGGTGGGCGGGCATGAGAATATGCTGATGGGGCTTTATGGCGTTGGCCTGGCCGCAGTTGGCATGCTTTCTACCCTCGGCTTTACCCTCGCAACCGATGCCTACGGCCCGATTGCCGATAATGCTGGCGGCAATGCTGAGATGGCGCATCTCGACCCGATTGTGCGTCAGCGCACCGACCAGTTGGATGCCGTCGGTAACACCACCGCCGCCATCGGCAAAGGCTTCGCGATTGGCTCCGCCGCGCTAACGGCCATGGCTTTGCTGGCCGCCTATCTCGAAGAAATTCGTCTGGTATTGCACGAATTGCGCAAACTGAACACGCTCGTTATTGATGGTGAGACGGTTGAAATTGCCACCATGTCGATTGCCAATTTCCTTGAATATTACAACGTCAGCCTGCTCAACCCGGCTGTTTTGGTCGGCATTTTTGCTGGTACGGCAACCGCTTTCTACTTCTCGGCCATGACCATGAGCGCGGTTGGACGCGCCGCCGGCGCAATGGTCGATGAAGTTCGCCGTCAGTTCCGCGAAATCCCCGGCATTCTCGAGGGCAAAGGCAAGCCTGATTACGCTCGCTGCGTTGAAATCAGCACCGCTGGCGCTCAGCGCGAGATGGTTGCGCCAGCCCTGCTGGCAATTGTTGTGCCGGTTATTATCGGCGTTTTCTTTGGCGTGGCGGGCGTGCTTGGGCTGTTGTTGGGCACCCTGGCCTCTGGTTTCTCGCTGGCCCTGATGATGTCGAATGCCGGCGGCGCCTGGGACAATGCCAAGAAATACATCGAAACTGGCGAATATGGCGGCAAGGGTTCGCCCGCGCACAAGGCCGCCGTCGTTGGCGATACCGTCGGCGACCCGTTCAAAGATACCTCCGGGCCTTCGCTCAATATTTTGATTAAGTTGATGACAATGGTTTCGGTGGTCTTTGCCGGTTTGATTGTGGCCTTCAACAATGGACAGGGTTTGATTTCCCTGCTGCTTGGCGGCTAGTATTCATTCCTTGATACAAAAACGGCGCGGACAATTCCGCGCCGTTTTTGTTTCTTGTCGATTACTTCAAGAATTTTTTTTGCCACTCAAACAACCGGTTGAGGGCCTCGATCGGCGAGAGCGAATTGACATCCAGCGTTTTCAACTCTTCGAGCAGCGGATTGTTCTCTGGGAATAGGGCCACCTGTTGGGCCGCCATTGGGTTGATTTTGACCGCCCGCCCCGAACTACGCTCCAACTCAGACATAATCTCGTTGGCGCGCTGAATAACCGGCCTGGGCAGCCCGGCCAATTGGGCAACATGAATGCCATACGAGCGGTCGGCCCCGCCGGGGATGATTTTGTGCAGAAAGACCACGCCACCTTCAGCCTCGGTGACGGCGACGTTGTAGTTGCGCACCCCCGGCAAAAGGTCAGAAAGTTGGGTCAGTTCGTGGTAATGGGTGGCGAAAAGCGTCTTGGCGCGCAGGTGCGGGTGATT
>DAOUML010000326.1:0-12902 GCA_034411635.1 Anaerolineales bacterium | reverse complement strand
GGATTCCAGACCTCCCAAACCTTGCCGACCAAATCGGGGCCGGGCTTGAGGGTGGGTTGTCCGGGTTCCCAACCGGCGGGCGTGGCCTGCTTGCCGCCCGATTCGCGCACCAGTTGGTAGGCCTGAATCTGACGAATGCTTTCGGCGATGCGGCGTCCGACGGGCGGGGTGAGCACTTCCATTGCCTGGATGACGCCATCCGGGTCGATGATGAAGCGTCCGCGCATTTCGATGCCCTGGGTTTCGTCCCAAACGCCATAAGCGCGGCCAACGTGACCAGCCTGGTCGGATGCCATGTGGAAGGGAACGCCGCCCTCCACCATCTTGACCAGTTCGTAGTCGTTCCACATTTTATGAACAAAGTGACTGTCTACACTGACAGAGATTACTTCTACCCCCAGTTTTTGCAACTCTTCGTATTTATCGGCGACCGCCGATACTTCAGTCGCTCAGACAAAGGTGAAATCACCCGGGTAGAAACAAACGAAAACCCATTTCCCGGCAAAATCCGAGAGTTTTACGCTGGTAAAGCCGCCCTTGTAATAAGCCGGGGCGGTGAAATCTGGGGCTTTTTGCCCAACTCGCGCAGTCATAACTTCCTCCTTTTGTTGTGTGGTTGATTCGGCGGGCTGGTCTTTGGGCGCTTCGCCCGTAACCGAGCCGGTGACACGTGCGCATCCTTGTGGTTGTTCTGCCATCATGCCTCCTTTCAGGATGTTAAAAATTGTACAACTCCATTATACGCCTTGTCATTTTTTTAGGGAACTGCAAAATGTCATAAGTTGGGGTGATTTTATGCCTGGCTTATTGATAAGTAAAGATTATCAACAGTAATAACATAATATAATGTTTGAAATAGTTGATTTATTATTTTTTTCAACTATAATAATAAGTGAAGTGATTAATCTTTTCCTGGAGGCAGCCCGCATGGGACGTAATGGCAACTCACCTTTGCTTGAAAATATAGAAAATCAGGATATCGATGTTGGCGGTCGCCTGCGCGCGATTCGCGCCAATCAGGGCTTGTCTATCCGCGCTCTGGCCGAGCGCAGCGGCCTGAATGTAAACACCCTGAGCCTGATAGAAAATGGCAAAACATCCCCCAGCGTTAGCACCTTGCAAGTGCTGGCCCAAAGCCTGGCTGTGCCGATTAGCGCTTTTTTTGAGCGCGTAAGTGGCGAGCAAAAAATTACCTACCAGAAGAATGGTAAACGCCCGCAGGCCGCTTTTACGCATGGCAGTATTCAGGATTTGGGCACGGGGATGTCGCGCTTCGGCGCTGAACCGCTGATCGTCACCCTCAACCCTGGCGCGGATAGCGGCAAGACGCCGATTGTGCATACCGGGCGCGAGTTTGTCTACTGCCTGGATGGGCAGGTGGACTATCAGGTGGATGGCACGGTTTATCCGCTCAGCCCTGGCGATAGTCTGCTCTTCGAGGCTTACCTGCCCCATCGCTGGCGCAATGTATGGGAGCAGGAATCGCATCTGTTGCTGGTGCTTTGTCCGAGCGACGAACGCGACCAGCCCCATGAACGGCATTTTTCAGCCTGAAAGAAGACCCACTTTGATAAGGAGGTGCTCCATGTTTGCTCAAAAACGAATTGTTTGGCTTTTCGCAAGCCTTTTGGCTGTTGGTCTGGCGCTTAGCCTGCCCATTTCTGCTTTGGCGCAAGAAGAACTGCCAGAAACGCCATCGAACTGCATTGTTTGCCATGAAAACCTGTATTATTTGCACGATACCGGCAAACATTTCTGCGTTACTGAAGCCCGTCAGCGCTGCGCAGATTGTCATGGCGGCGACCCATCTGCCACCGAAAAGGACGCCGCTCACCATCATCGCAGCGCGCATCCGGTCGTTAATGAAGATGTGACCACCTGCCAGCAATGCCACCCAACCGATTGTGAACAATATGTGCAGAAATTTTCGCAGGTGGCTGGAATCAGCCCGGTTTTTGTGTCAGCCAAGCCAGACCTGATGCTCATCGAGCCGGGCATTCCGGCACGCCAGCCGGAGCCGCCTGCCGTGTGGACATTGTTCCTGCCCATTCTGGCGGGCGCGGCGCTGATTGTTTTGGCCCTGGCTGCTTTTGCTGCTCATCTCAGGCATAAAGCCTGAAACTCACCCCATTCAAGCAGCATGGAAACGGGCGCGTACCAGAGTATGCAGGCCCAGAATATTCATCCGGTTGTAACGGAAATTGCCTCGATTGAGGAGGCCCTGTCTGCATACCTGGCTGGCAAATTACACGAGCATCTCGAAAAATTGCACTAACATAACAAAATGGGGCAGGGGCTTGTCTTTCTCGCCAAAAAAGGCTAAACTATACGAAAGTTAACCTTTTTAGAAGGAGAAAACTATGGCTGAAAAACCTGTGGCAATTGCCCCGATTAGCGCCAATTCGCCCCTGCCTCCAACCATCCAGGCCTATGAAATGTACTTGAATGACCAGGCGCGTTCGCCTTACACCATCAAGGCCTTTCTTTCTGATTTGCGCCTGATGGCTGCTTACTTTCCTGAAGATCGCGCCCTGGGCGCCATCACCACCGACGATCTGAATCAGTTTTTCGCGTGGATGCAAAACGAGCGCGGCGTTCCCTGCGCCCCCAAAACCCTGACCCGGCGCATCACCACCGTTAAATCATTTTTTCGCTGGCTGCACAATAACGGCATTTTATTGCTCGACCCGGCTGAAAAAGTTGTTCAAAAATCGGCGGTTAGTCCGTTGCCCAAAGTGCTAAGCGAAGAAGAAATGCGCGCCGTGTTGCTGGCCGCCGACCGTTACCGGCGCAAAAGCAAACCGGATGCCCGTTCTTACACGTTGCTGGCTTTGCTGCTCAACACTGGCATCAAAAAGAGCGAGTGCCTGGGTATTCACCTCAATCATATTGATCTGCAAGCCCCCGGCGGCCCGCTGGTTTTTATCCGCTATGCCGCGCCGACCAGCCGCTACAAAGAGCGCAAACTGGCCCTGAGCGACGAATGGATTCCGGCCTATGAAGAGTATCTTGAGCAATACAATCCGGTCGATAAACTCTTCCCCTGGTCGCCGCGCCGCCTCGAATATCTGCTCGAAGATGTGGGCCAGGACGCCGGCCTGGATAAGCATTTATCCTTTGATATGTGCCGCTGGACTTATGCCCTGAACGAGTATAAGAACGGCGCTGAAACGGAAACCATTCGCCAGAGTTTGGGCGTTTCCAAAATTCAATGGCGCGAGTTGAATATGAAACTCAGGCAACTGGCCGGGGACGCTTGAAATTGTCTTTCTGTTGCAACAAATCAAAAGGCTTCCGTTATGGAAGCCTTTTGATTTGTGCTGAAAGCACCTGGCGCGTTTTGTCTGTCACCTTGAATCGCTCCGAAGCGCGCAGGCCCAGCACCCAGGCAATTTCTTCGCCGACCATCAGCAGCGGCCATTTGGCCCTTAATCGTTGTGGGATTTTGAGATTGGTGAACAAATCAGATAGTTTGATTGTTTTTCCTGGCATGCCCAGCGGCTCGAACCGATCCCCGGCCCGGAAGGGACGCAGCCATAGATTGTCGGTGAGGGAATCTGCGTCGAGGATACAGTGTTCTGCGTTCAGTTTATAGTCTTGCGCGGAGGCCGCAGCCCGAAGCGATGGCCTGAGTTTCTCGAAGGGTTGAAGGGCAGTATCCAGTTGGCGGCGTTCGAGGCTGAGTCGCCAGTTGTTTTCGAGTGGGATTTCTATGTTGTTGGCGCGCAATTCCCCGATGGGCAAAAGAATCTCGCGATTTGGTTCAAAAGCGAGGAGATTTTCGATTTCGCGATATGGATTGCTGATTTGCGGCGCGTTTGCCGGGAGTGCGTTGGGGGTATCGGTCAGGTAGAGCAGGTTGTTTTCGAGGATGGTTTTTAGCCCGCCGGCCAAATCGGTGGCTTGCAGGCTGGCGGCGCGGGTGAGGGCGTCGAAGTCGATGTCGCGCAGGTTGGGTTGCAGGCTGAAGGCGGCCCGTCGAAACAGGTGACGGCGCAGGGCCGGCGCAAAACTTTGCAGGCTGGGCAGGTCAAAGGAGACGAATCCGAATCCGGTTGCTCGAATTGCCTGTCCCCAGGCTGAATCGACCAGTTCGGTGAGCAGTTCGTGGTCGCCTTGCAGGGCGAGGGCGGTTTTGGCAAGCGTTTGGCGGATTTGTGGGTTGTAGGTTTCGAGTTGGGGCAGCAGGTGGTGGCGCAAGCGGTTGCGCAGGTAGGTGGTATCGGCGTTGGTGGAGTCGGTCAGGTAGGGCAGGTTTTGTTCGCGGCAGTAGGCTTCAGTTTGGGCGCGAGTCCAGGCCAGCAGGGGGCGGACGAGGGGAATCTGGTTATCGAAGGTGGGCAGGAGGCTGCGCGCACTCATGCCTTTTAGTCCGTTTAGGCCCGCGCCGCGCAGGAAGTGCATTAGCACGGTTTCGGCCTGGTCGTCGGCGGTGTGGCCGGTGGCGACGGCTTGCGCCCCGGCTTGGCGGGCCGCGTTGAAGAGGAAGCGGTAGCGCAGGTGACGGGCGGATTCCTCGATGGATAGTCCTTCGGCGGCGGCATGGGCGGCCACGTCTGCTGAGTCGCTTACAAAGGGCAGGCCCATTTGAGCGGCAATCTGCCGAACATGGGCGATGTCGGTTTCGGCTTCGGGGCGCAGACGATGATTAAACGAGGCCACCAGCAACGGGTAGTCTGTTCCGCGCAGGGTATGGAGAAGGGCGAGTGAGTCTGCGCCCCCGGAAACAGCCACCAGCACGGGAACGGCTGGTTTTAATCCACATTCGAGAATCATGAGGTAATTAAACCACGTTTGGCGCTGGGCGGGGTAAAATAGACAATCTTTAACCTGCGAGGTTGCCATGCTGAATGAGCCTGTTTTTAACCTGCGTCCGATGCGCCTGGTGGCGTTGTTGGATGCCGCCTTTCGCCTGTATCGACGACATTTTCTGACTCTGGTGGGAATTATTGCGCTTTTGCAAATTCCGATGTCGCTGTTGAGCGTTATTCCCAATCTTTTAATCCTTCCGGTGGGCAATACGTTTGCTGGCGATATTCCGGTAACGTATTGGCTGGGCATGGGCCTGAGTTATGTGGTTCTGTTTGTGCAATATTTTTTGATTGGCGGCGTGGCAACCCTGGCGCTGACGTATGCGATTACGGCGGCGTTTTTGGGCGAGCGCGTGGGTATTGTGGATGCTTATCGCCGCTCGTGGCCGTTTTTGATGCGCTTTTTGCTGATTTTGCTGTTGGTGGGGTTGTTAATTTTCGGGTTGTTTATTTGGACTCTGGTTCCATGCGTGGGCTGGTTTTCTGGCCCGGGCCTGTTGCTGATGATTTCGATGGTGATTTTGCCGTTTAGCGCGCCGGTGGTGTTGCTGGAGAAACATGCTGGCCTGTTGGATGTGCTTAAGCGTACCTGGGATCTGGTGCGGCGGCGTTTTTGGTGGGTGCTGGGGCTGGCAGGGGTGTTGTATTTGCTCAATCTGGTGCTGGCCGGGCCGGCGGTGCTGTTTGCGATGGGGTCGGTCTTTGCTTCGGAGTCTTTTGCGAGTGAATTGGCCGATAGCGCGCTGCTCAATACGATTGTGCAGTCTTTTATCAGCCTGTTGGCGGTAATTTTGTATATGCCATTGCAAACGGGGGTGGTTGTGCTGGCTTATTTTGATTTGCGCGCGCGCACCGAAGGGATCGATATGTTCCTTAATGCGCTTGCCGACGAGGGGGTAAAACCTGATCTGGTTCAAATTGCTGAAATGCCTGTGGTAAAGCACAATGAAAAATTGATGACCGGCACTGAGATTGGTTATTTTGTGATTATTACGCTGGTGATTGTGTTGTTGTATGTGGCCCTGGTGGGGCTGGTGTTTTTAGGCACGATGGCCGCTTTTTTGTAACCGATGTTTAAATTGCGCCGCCGCTTTTTTTTGTTGCTGATTCTTCTGCCGCTGGTTGCTGGCGTATTTTTGCCTGCCCAGGCGCAAGGCGAAGCGGAATTCTGGCAATTGGCGCAGGAGACTCACGATTTTTTGCTTGAAATTGAGCCGCAGACCGAACTGGATGCGCCCCAAGAAGCCAGGTTGGAAGCGCTGGCTGTCCGCTGGGAACTGTTTCAACAAGCGCGCCTGGAAAATGGCGCGATGCTGCCGGTGGATGGTTCGTACTGGGCCAGGCTTTTACGCAACCGCGAGATACAAGGCTTTGAAGGCTTGCTCAACGCCCGCGATGTTTTTGGCGCGGGGCAAATGCCGCCGAATGATGCGCTGGATGTTTTGCAGTCTATTTTGGCGCGGCCTGAGTTTCAGTGGCGTGAAGAACCTACCTGGCTGCAATCGCTGTGGGAACAATTTTTGGATTGGCTGGCCCAATGGTTGGGAGAATCGCAAGGGGTTGAAATTAGCAACGAGCAAACCGACCTGACTCTGGATGTGATGAATGTTCTGGCTTTTGTGCTGGTGGCGGGTATTCTGGCGTATGCCATCAGAACCATGTTTTCAGATTTCATCAGCGAATCGGCGCTCGATGCCAGCGCCCCGCATGAAACGCCGCTTAATGCGCGCCAGGCGCTTAAGCAGGCCGATTCTTTCTCGCAAAGTGGCGATTATCGCACGGCGGTGCGTTATTTGTATCTTTCGGCTCTGCTGATTTTGGATGAGCGCGGCTTGCTTTATTATGATCGCGCCCAAACCAATCGCGAGTATTTGCGTCAGGTGGCCGGCAATGCGCAAGTGGCCGGGCTTCTGCGCGAGGTGATTCAGGTCTTCGACCAGGTCTGGTATGGATTTCAGCCGTTGGACGAGCAATCGTACCAGCGTTATGCCGCCCGGGTGCGCGAACTGGAGAATCAGCCATGAGACTTCAGCGCGATACCTGGCTGGCGATTGGTCTTTTGGTGATTTTGGCATTGCTGAGCGCCCTTACCGTTCTCTGGCAAGATTCCCAGGCCGAGAAGCCGCCTTATTCGAGTTACGCGGCTCAACCGAATGGGGCGTTGGCCCTGCGCGAGTGGATGTCGGCTTTGGGCTACGAAATTTTGCCTGACCGGTTGGCGGCTTTCGCGCCGCCCGAGCGCGCCCGCTTGCTGGTGATGCTTGAACCCATCCATGTAAACCCCAGCGAGGCCGATGCGCTCGATGCCTGGGTGCAGCGTGGCAACACCCTGCTGCTGGCCGGAACCGGCAGCGCCACGCGTCTTCTGGCTTCGCGCCATGATGTTTCGCTCTCGTTTGCCACGCCAGAAATAAAAACAGTTCACCCCACCACGCCGTTTTTTGCTCAACCACCCGTTTTGGGCGCAGTAAGCCTCGAAACCAATTTTTTTCTTAGCGATTTGCCCGGCAATGCGCTTCCTTTGCTCGTCGATGGGCGCGGACGCGCAGTGCTGGTTGTCTTTCAGGTTGGCGAAGGCCGCGTCATTCTTTCCAGCGCGCCGTTTCTGTTCGGTAATCTGGGTTTGAAAGCCGAAAATGCGCCCGAAGCGGTGCTTAACATCCTGCAACTGGCGGGCGAACCTGGCCCGGTCTGGTTCAATGAGTGGCATCATGGCGAGCGCGGTTCTGTTGTTGAAACGCTTGGCCCCGAACAATGGCTGCGCCGCACGCCAATTGGGCGCGCCCTGCTGCTGATTGCCGGGCTGATTTTCCTCGGCCTGCTGTTGCAAGGACGCGCCTTCGGCAAACCCGTGCCACCGGTTCGCGAACTGCGCCGCCGCGCCCCGCTTGAATACATTCGCGCCATCGCCAACCTCGGACGCCGCGCCGGACATCGCGCCCCGGTTCTGCGCCAATATTACCAATCGCTCAAACGTCATCTGGGCAAACGCTACCATCTTGATCCCTCCCTGCCTGATGATGAATACGTTGCCCGGCTCGGCAGGTACAACCCCAACCTCGACCAAACCGCCCTGCTCGATTTACTCACCCGTTTACAGAAAAACCACCCTGGCGAAAACGAGATGGTTAAATTGGCCGCCGAAGCCGCTGAGTGGCTGAAAGATGCGTAAAGGAGACAACATGCCAATATCTGAAATTCGTCCCACCTACGAAAGACTCAAAGCAGAAGCCGCCAAAGTGCTGGTGGGCCTCGATGAACCCTTTGAACTGCTCACCGTGGCCCTGCTCACCG
Source organism: Anaerolineales bacterium (assembly GCA_034411635.1). Taxonomy (GTDB): domain Bacteria; phylum Chloroflexota; class Anaerolineae; order Anaerolineales; family Villigracilaceae; genus UBA8950. Next base: position 4,797 of record DAOUML010000326.1, on the reverse strand, counting down.
GCGGACACGTCCTGCTCGAAGGCGTGCCAGGCACTGCCAAAACCCTGATGGCAAAAACCCTCGCCCATATCGTCCAGGCCCAATTTACGCGCGTACAATTCACCCCCGATCTGATGCCCTCCGATATCCTCGGCACCAGCATCTTCGACATGAACGCCAGCACCTTCACCCTCAAAAAAGGCCCCATCTTTACCCAATTCCTGCTAGCCGACGAAATCAACCGCGCTCCTGCAAAAACCCAGGCGGCCCTGCTCGAAGCCATGGAAGAGCGCCAGGTCAACCTGGATGGCGAACGTCACGAACTTGGCAAACCTTTCATGGTTATTGCCACCCAAAATCCGATTGAATACGAGGGAACCTATCCACTTCCCGAAGCCCAACTCGACCGCTTCATGTTCAAAATCCTGGTTTCCTATTCTGACCTGGAGCGCGAAGTTGAAATTCTGCGTCGCTACCACCTCGGCTTCGATGCCCACGATTTAAGCAGCGCCAAACTCAAACCCGCCCTCACCGCCGAACAGGTCATGCAAATTCGCCGCGAACTGCGCAACGTGGTGGTCGAAGAAGGCATTCTGCGCTATGTGGCCCAAATCAACGCCGCCAGCCGTCAATCGCCCGATATCGTGCTGGGGGCCAGCGCGCGCGCCGCCACCCACGTTTTGCTGGCCTCCAAAACCCTGGCCGCCCTGCAAGGCCGCGACTTTGTCATCCCAGACGATGTCAAAACCATCGTACCCTCTGTTTATCGTCATCGCCTTTTGCTCAAACCTGAAGCAGAAATTGAAGGACTGGATGCCGATACCGTTATTCAACGCCTGCTCGGACAGGTAGAAGTTCCCCGTTAAAACAGCGCATCGATGCTTCCTACCCCGCGCGGACTCCTGTTTCTATTGCTGGCCGCCCCGCTGATGGCGCTGGGTGCCTGGCTGCCCGCCTTCGAGTGGCTGGCCTGGGCCTATTTGGGCGTGGCGGCCCTGCTCTTCGGCCTGGACTGGCGATTCTCAGGCCCGGTCACACGCTTCGACGCGCGCCGCCTGCACGAGCCGCGTCTTTCACTGGGGGCCGAAAACCCCATTCGACTCGAAATCCACCATCGTGGCCCGCGCCTGGTCGAATTCCAGGCGCGTGATGAAGCCCCCGAGCAGTTCCGCATCGAAACCCGCATCCTGAGCGGCAAGGTCAACCCGCGTGAAACCTGGCGCGGCATCTACCACGTTCGCCCGTTGCGGCGCGGCGATTATCAGTTTGGCGATCTGCACCTGCGCTGGCGCAGTCCGCTGGGCTTGCTCTTTCGCCAGGGGCGCGTTCCTGCCGCCGAGCAAGTGAAAGTATTTCCAAACCTGCTGGATGTCCGCCGCTACGACCTGCTCCTGCGCCGCAACCGCCTGCAAGAGATGGGACTGCGCAGCAGCCGCATGTTTGGCGAAGGCACCGAGTTTGAGCGCATGCGCGAATACCTGCCCGATGACGAATTTCGGCGCATCAACTGGAAAGCCACCGCCCGCCGCCGCCGCCCCGTGACAATGGAATATCAGACCGAGCGCAGCCAGAACGTGATTACCGTCATCGACTGCGGACGCATGATGCAAAGCCCGGTGGCCGACATCGCCAAATTGGATTATGTCGTCAATGCATCCTTGTTCCTGTCCTACGTCGCCACCGGCAAAGGCGACCGGGTTGGCCTGCTCACTTTTGCTGATTCTGTCATGCACTATCTCAGCCCCCAGCAAGGGCGCGGACAGTTTTACCGCGCCTTGGAACTGCTCTACGCCATTGAACCCCAACCGGTGGAACCCAATTACACGCACGCCTTATCGTACCTGGCCCTCAAACAGCGCCGCCGCTCGCTCATCATCCTGTTCACCGACCTGACCAGCGGAGCCAGCATGAATACGCTGGTGGCGCAAGTTTCGCTTTTGGCGCGCGCCAATCTGCCGCTGGTCGTCACCATCAGCGACCCCGATATTTACGCTGCTGCCCACCAAAAACCTGAAAACTCTCTCGGCGTTTATGAGCGCGCCGCCGCCGCCCAACTGCTCGACGAGCGCCGCCTGACTCTCGAAACCTTGCACCGTCACGGGGTGATGACTCTCGATGTGCCAGCCAACCAGTTATCGATTGCGGTGATTAATCGCTATTTGGAGTTGAAAGGGAAAATGGCGTTGTAGTTTGGCCCAGGTTCCTCAAAAACCGCGTTTCGGGGCTGTTTCCTCGCGCCCGGCCAGAAACAAATACAAGTAAAAAATTAATCCGCTCAAAACCCCCACCGTCCATTTGAAAAGGGCTGGAATATTCTCCGCCGGAGAAATAAACCCCTCAATTACCCCGGCCACAACCAGAATCGGCACGGCCCCCAACAGCAGTTTTACCGCATCGCGCGCAGCGGCGGCCAGTGCATCGCGGCGGCGCATCAGGCCGGGGCGCAGCATGGCCCAGCCAAGCATCAGCCCTGAGCCGCCCGCCATGAAGATGACGCTCAACTCCAGCACGCCGTGTCCGATGACAAAATTTGCCAGTTCCCAGCCGACCCCGTGATAGGCTGTCAGGCCCAGCAAGCCGCCCAGAATCAGGCCGTTCAAAATCAAAATCCAAACCGTCATCAGCCCGGCGGTCATGCCGCTGGCAAAAGCCAGAAACGAAACCCGGATATTGTTTTGCATGATGAAGGACGAGGTATAAGGCCGTTCGTTGATGGGAATATCTATCCAGATTTCCTGTTGTTCAACGATGGGAATCAGGGATTGAACTTCCACCGGCAATAACCAACGGGCCGAGTGGGGCGCAAAAAAGATCGAAAGACCGGCTGCCAGGGCTGGCAACAGAAAAAGCAGGGCGGCTGCCAGGGTAAACGGCAAGGTTTTGCGAAAAACGCGCGGAAAGCCACTTAAGGCAAAGCGCGTGAAGCGGCTGGCTTGTAACGGCTCGTCGCGATAGATGACCGCATGAGCGCGCCCAACCAATTGGTTCAGGTAGCCTGTCATCTGATGGCGCGGAAAATCGCGCTGGGCCATTGCCAGGTCAGAAGTTGCCTGACGGTACAGGCGTCCGAGTCGCTGCACTTCTTGTGGCGAAAGCAAGCCAATCTGACGCTCGCAGCGTTTGAGCAACGCATCCAGGTCGCTCCAGTTTTGTTTTTGGGTAGTAAATAAGTCCTCAGGGCGCATGATTGAATGAACCTGTTGTACAATTATGGCGTTGTTTCATGCCCATCATTATACCCGCCTCAATCTTCCCTATGAACCCAACCGACGAATTGCTCGCCATCGACACCCCTGAAAACGTTATTTTTGATTACAGCCTGGCTGGGCTGGGTTCGCGCTTTTTGGCCGCGCTCGTAGATAGCCTGCTTTTGGTGTTGATTCAGGCGGTTTTGTTGTGGCTGATGTTTTTCTTCATTGTTCGACAGATATTCAGCGGCCCCGATGCTGAAACATGGACGCTGAGCCTGCTCAGCCTGCTGGCTTTTCTCTTCTTCTGGGGCTACTATATTTTTTTTGAACTGATCTGGAACGGACAATCCCCCGGCAAACGACTGGTCGGAATCCGCGTCATTCGCCGTGACGGTACGCCTGTAACCCTCAGCGAAGTGTTGATTCGTAACCTGGTTCGCCTGGTCGATTTTTTGCCCTCCTTTTACGGGGTGGGCGTGGTGGTCATGTTCGCCGACCCGCGCTCCCGTCGTCTGGGAGATATGGCCGCCGGGACGCTGGTCGTTCACGATAGCGGCCCCATTCGCCTGGACCAAATCAGCCCGACTCTCCCCGATCTGTCTTCGCTGGACGGTTCAACGCTCGCAGAGCCACTTAACTTTCCGCTTGAAAAACTGAGCAAACAGGACTGGCATTGGCTGACAGAGTATCTGCTAAGACGGCCCAACCTCTCCAATCGTTCTGCCATGAGTCGCCAGGTGCTGAAAAAACTATACCAGAAAGCAGGGCTTGCGGAACAAGATTTACCCGAAAACCCCGATGCCGTGTTGACAAAAATTTATCAGCATGGCAATTTTCAAAAACATTCAGAATAGGAGCAAAACATGAATCGAAAACAAGTAATGATTATCGTTGGTATCCTGGTTGTGCTGTGTTGTTGCGTGGCCGGGTTGGGTTTGGCCGGCATGTGGTATGCGGGCGATCAGTTGGGCGGCATGGTGGAGGGCGCAAATGACCCTGAAAATGTGGCGAAAATTGCCGAATCAATCGCCACCTATGATCTGCCGGCTGGCTATGAACAAATTGGTTTTGATATTTTGTCGATGAAGTATATCTTTATGATGCCCGAAAACACTCAAGGCCCTGTGATTATGCTGGCCCAGTTCCCCGATAGCATGGTTGGCGACCAGGACGAGTTGGCTCGCGAAATGGAACGTTCGATGGCTCGTCAAACCGGACAGGGCGCGGCAGATTTGCAGGTTGTCGAACAAAAGACTTACACAATTCGTGGTCAGCAAGTTGAGGCGGTGATCATGGAGGGCGCGGCAGATATTGAAGGCGAGTCTGTTGACATGCGCCAGATGATTGTTGTTTTTGACGGCAGAGATGGCACGGCTGCGCTTATGTTTTACGGCGCAAAATCAGGCTGGGATCAGGCCCTGGTCGATGCTTTTATTGCTTCCTTGCGATAAGGTCCGTTCGGGATAAGAAGCCCCGGCTAAATTTTGTGGTTTTTTTCGCGCAAAGTTCGCAAAGAAAATAAAAAAACTGTAACTGCTTACCGTAGCGCGACTTTCAAGTCGCGTTTAGAGTAAGGCATTTGAGAATTCGCTTTCAGGCGACATAAATGTCGCCCTACGAATATCAG
>DAOUML010000325.1:0-1623 GCA_034411635.1 Anaerolineales bacterium | reverse complement strand
CGTTTAGGAGTAAGACAGTGAGAATTTGCTTTTAGGCGACATAAACCCCCATTCGGGGACGATGTGTCGCCCTACGAATATCAGTTCGTAGGCAGTTACAAGTTGATATAAAAATCCCGCTCCAGTTGGAGCGGGATTTTTATGATTTTTATTCGACTTCTTCGTCTTTCTTCTTTTCAACCAGTTCAGGCTCAGCCATTTCTGCGCCATCTTCGGCTTCTTCAGAAGCCTGCGAAATGCCAGAAGCAAGCACAATGGCCTGCTCGGGGTCGGCCAAAACTTCCACCGCGGCAGACAAATTCAGGTCGCGGACGTGAATGGCGCTGCCAACCTCCGTCAGGACGGAAATATCCAGGTCGATGCGCTCCGGCAGGTCACTCGGCAGGGCTTCAACTTCCACATCGTGCATGACGGTTACAATGGAAGCATTGTAATTCTTTGAAGCCGGGGCAATGCCGTGCTGAACAATTTGCACTCGGGCGCGAATTTTCTCAGTCATGGAAATTGCTTCAAAATCAAGGTGGGTAAAAACGCCCTTGATGTAGTTCTTCTGACGTTCACGAACCAGCGCCGGGATTTTTTTGCCATCCAGGTCAATGGTCACAACGCTGGAAGAAGACAGTTTGGGGATAATCAGGTTGGCATCATGGGCATCCAACTGAATGGGGGTCGAATCCACCTTGTATCCATACACAACGGCAGGGAGCAAACCCTGGCGTCGCAGATTGCTAACCTGTTTGCCCGTAACAGTACGCTTGGTGGCCTTCAAAACAACTTTTTCCATCTTTTTACACTCCTTGGGCGCCTCTCACCCTGTCGTTTGCAGGGTTACCCTCGCCCGATTGAATTTACTCGGCGCGAAATTGCGCCGGTATTGACTTATTTTCTGCGCCCAAACAACAGGCGGCCCGCCAAAAGAATGAGACCCATTACAGCGCCGCCCAACAGGCTGGCAAGCAAGACAGTGCGCTGATCAACCAGGGTTTCAACATTGCCATGAATCTCGCGCCCGATGACCAACCCGGCGCGAATATTGCCGGCTTTCACTTCACGAGCAACAACCACGCCCACGCCAGCCCCATTCGCCGAAATGCTATCGGCAAGCACAATACCCGCCTGCCCCTGCAACTCGACCTTGCTGGCGCTCAAGATGCTAACCATGCCAGATTGAAGATTAACCTGCTGGCATTCAAGCCCGCCAATTGCGCTTCGTTCAGCCTGAAAATTCTGACATTCCAACGCGGCAACCGCCGACATGCTCATCTCGACCTCAGCGGCCTGAATCATGGCAACGCTCGATTGAGCCGCCCGCACCAGTTCAGCCTCAATTTTTTCAACACTGGTCTGCGACAAATTAACAACCTGGGGGGTCTCTTCGCCCTCGCGCACGGCTTCCTGTTCAGACATATCAGCCTCCTGGCACAAAACGCGCCTCCGCGGGGAGGCGCTGAGTTCAACAACTGAATTTTAGCCGCGCGGCCCGGTTTCGTCAAGGCGTTCAAAACACAAACCATTTTTTAGCGCTGATTCCGTGTATACTTGCCCCATGCCCACCTTACGCGTGCCAGCCCTGCTGAAATACTATCTCAACAACCAGACCGAAACCCGTCTGGAAGGTCAAAC
>DAOUML010000324.1:0-2808 GCA_034411635.1 Anaerolineales bacterium | reverse complement strand
TCTTGTCGTTTGCTGACTATCCAGGAAAGCCCTTACTCTCCAGCACTTCCCACAGATCTTCGTGCTGGCTCGAAAACCACAGTTCGACATATTTCAGCCGTAGTTCGGTGACTTCATCGTTGCCGGTCAGGGTAGTGTAACTGTAGTGGATTAGGGGCAGGTTGACATCCGGGCGATAGGCGCGGATGTCCTGATAGAGCCGGGTAATGCTGCCCATGTCGGTTGTCTTGGGACAGATGCAGACCAGCAGGCCGTCATAGGATAATTTCCCGAGGAACAGGCGGGCGAAATCACGGTAGGCAGGTTGGACTTCGTCGAAATCCAGTCCGCGATGACCGTCACAGGCTTCTGACAGCGGCGGGCCGAAAAAGACGACATCCTCCTGGGCAAATCGCCGCAACGAATCGATGCTGAGCGCATCGCCCTGGTAACAATCGATGCCCCTGGCGCGATTTTGGGCGACAATTGCCGCTTCCAGGTCGAGACCGCGAATTTGCGAAATGCCCAGTTCGTCGGTATATACCTGCTTTTGGCGCGAACAATCGCCGCAACAGATTTCCGCAACCGACCGAAGTTCGGGAACCAGCCTGCGTAGGATGGTTGCACGCTGGGCGACGGTTTGGCGGTTGGTGCGCGCGAAGGATTGCCGCGAAAGATCTGGGGTGCGGTAGTGTGTTTTCATGCGGTCAATGTTAGCACACTTGTCACCGGATAGTGGTCGGATGGGTAGCACCCGCCCAGCGCGGACTTGTCAATGGCGGCATCCAGCACCCGAAAATGCCGCGAGACCAGAATCAAGTTAATGGGGGTGGGACGGCCAAAGTTGTGGCAGGTGTTCACGAGCGGAGCGGCCAGCCCCCAGTGGGCAAGCGGAGTAGTAAAGTCATTGGGCAATGACTTTGCAGTATCTCCCAGCACGCGCGAATTCAGCCTGCTCGTCGTGGCGGCAAACTGGATGCCGAGTAGATCAGGGTCGCAGGCACGGATGCACTCGATAACCAGGGGTTTTCGAGTGTCCAGTGATGCGGCGCTGCCGTAACAGAAGTTGAAGGTCATGGTATTCAGGGTTGCATCCGCGCCAGTGGATTGAATTGGGGCATTTCCTGTTTCTGATTTTTGGCTAACTCATTTGTTACGGTAAAATGACCTTATCCAAAATCTCCATCACCTCCTTGGGCGGGGCGGGGAGTTTTTCGAGCATGAGCAGAGTTTGGGCGTAGTCAACCCGCTCTGTCCCGTCTTCGAATCGCCAAATCGAGAGCGTTTTCAGGGTTTTTCCGCTGTTTTTCAGCACCCATACTTGTCGCGCTGACCCGCTAAAGGCCAGGGGTTCTCCCGGATTTTGGAAGGGCGTACTGAAAGAATCCAGGAAAGTTATCAGGTAGCAGAGTTCGCCATTTTCACAAGGGACTTCTTCGATGTGGACAGTTGCGCCGTATTCGTGGGCAGAATTGAAGTCCTGGCACAGGAAACTGGAAGAAAATTTGTAACGCTGCCCGCTGAAATAACCTGCTTCCCCGGTGGTCAAATTAATGGAGTAATCGCCGACCGTGACCGATTGCTGCATGATGTTGCCTGCTGGGTCATAATCGGAGTACAGGTAGCGAATGACATAGCCCTGTTCGTCTATTTCCAGCCATTGTTCGGTGGTGTAATAGGGTGGCGGAAAGGTTTGGCCTGCCCTTGGGGTGACCTCGGTTTCAGTGACGTAATGCACCCAGCCGGGGCCTTGCTGGAAGGGCGCGTCGAAGGCTTCGGTCAGGCGGACGAGTTCCAGCCAGAGCGCGTCGCTAAAAGCGGGGGTTGGGGAGATGAAAACAGAGGAGGTTGGCGGCGGGGCTTCGTCGTGAGCGCTCAGCCGAACGGTGGCAGTGGCGCCAATCTGTACGCCATCTGGCGCGACAGGGGCTTGCCAAGAGATGTTCCACTCTCCTTGGGTAATGTAGGTGATGTACATCAGGTGAATTTCAAACGGTTCACCAGGCAGGGAATCAAATGAGATTGTGGCCGGAACGCTACCATCGTCCTCCGGGACGCCGCCGCTTGTCGCGGAAGCAACCTGGCTGTGAAGCATGATACCTGTAACAGGAGAATTCGACTGGAAGGTGAAAATCAGGTTGTTCGGGGTGACCAGGGTGGCTTGTATTACACGCAGGGAGAAATCCCCCACGTACAAGGTTTCGTTCAATTGCCAGGTTTGACCAACCTGTGGATTAACGCCGGGGTCGAAGGTAAATCCAGGCACTTCATCGTGGGGATTTTGCAGGAGCGGAAGTTTGCGCGGTTCGGGAAAAGTTGCCAGCGACAAGATAAGATTCTCATTGCCCTTGAATGGCATCGTTTCATAAGTTTTGACCCTGTTATTCGAGTCGTTCATTACCAGCATAAGCGGGTAGATGTCCCCATCTTCACTGGTTAGCGTGACGTTCCAATCTCCCTGTAAAAAGATGCCGGGGTGGTCGAAGCGCAGGGCAACTTGCAGGATGGTTTTGTCGCTGGCGGCGGCGACGTTTTCAAGAACCAGGCGCAAACCGCCCTGGCTTTCGCTGGATATTGGCTGCCACACGCCTTGCGCCGGAGGCGGGATGATTTCATCGACGCGCAGCGGGCGCAGGCGTAATGGCAGTTCAACCAGCCACAGGCTGCCGATTTCCCATTCTGCAATGTCGTAGCCCAGGGAGATTTCGTGCGTATCAGGCGGTAATGGTTTGAAGTGGAATGTGATTATGTTGTCGGAATTTCCTGATGCGCTGCCGGTGCTTTCTTGAAATTCAACTTCTGCTCCATTGGGCAGGGTGATGGTGACAA
>DAOUML010000323.1:0-6450 GCA_034411635.1 Anaerolineales bacterium | reverse complement strand
CGCCCGCGCGGACGAAATCCTGGCTGCCCTGGCGCAACTCTCCCCCCGCCAGCGGGCCGTCATCGTCCAGCGCTATTATCTCGAAATGAGCGAAAAAGAGATGGCCGAAAGCCTGAACGCCGCGCCGGGGACGGTCAAGTGGCTGCTAAACGCCGCCCGTGCCCGACTGCGTGAAATCCTGAACCCGGAAAGGAGCAGCCAATGAACCCCACCCCACGTGAACTCTTGGACGCCGCCGCCGGGACGCGCATCCCGGATAATTACAACCTGTTCCCGGTCATTTTGGAACAGGCTTCTTCGTTGCCATCCAAATCGCCAAAAAACCGAAAAACCGAAAAACCGGAAAACAGTACCACCGGAAAACCGGAGAACAGGAATACCCTCATGCAAACCCTGCGCGCCAAACCGGCGTTGATGATTTTGTTCGTTGTCCTTGCCCTGGCCCTGCTCTCTGGCGCGGCTTATGCCATCGGGCGTTCGCTCGGTTACATTCCCGGCGTGGGAATTATCGAGCAGGGCGCGCCCATCCGCGTGCTGGCTGAACCGGTCTCGCAAACCCGCGAGGGGATTACCCTGACCGTAGACCAGGCCTACCTGACGCCTGAACGAACCATCCTGTCTTATACGGTCTCAGGCATCCCACTGGAAGTGCGCCCAAAAAGCGAATCTGGTTTTTTCTGCAATCCTTCATCGCCCACACTGCGCCTTTCAGATGGCACGCTTTTAGAATCGCGTGGCGGCGAAGGGAGCGGCGAGATAGACGGGTATCGTAGTACGTCTTTTTATCCATCCATCCCCACCACAGAGCAATCTGTAACTTTTTTGCTCCCCTGTTTGCACGATGTCGCCCCAGATGCCGCCCCGCAGGATTGGGAATTGACCCTGCGCTTTGCCCCCGCCCCACCCGACCTGACGGTTGCGCCGGTATTGCAAATTGCCACGCCGCCGCCCACGTCCACCCCGCGCCCGGCTGTCAGCCTGATGCAATCCGATTCATTCATGGGGCTGACCTATCATCTCGAGTCTGTCCAAAATACCGGGCGCGGCTACCTGATTGAAACCGGGTTGCGCTGGGAGCCAGGCCTGTATGCCGATTATGCAGCTGGCATTGGGGGAAATCTCAAAGCACATGACGCCGCCGGACAGGAATTACACATAACGGTGATAGATACCTTTTATCATACGCCATCTGACCCCAGGCATAGCCCAATGACCCACAGCCTTGACAATAAGCCTTATACCGCGCCAATCACGCTGACCCTATCCTCAATCGGCGTGAACCTGCCGCAGGATAACCGACCACAGTTCATCTTTGACCCTGGGCCTAATCCGCAACCGGGGCAGGAATGGCCGATTAACCAGACCATCGAAGTTTTGGGGTGGTCGGTTGAGATACTCTCAGCGCGCTATGTGACTTATGCAGATTTGCCAAAAGAAGAATGGTGGGTAACCTTTACGCCAGGCGAAGCGCACGGGTTTGAAATCAGCCTGCGGGCCGACCCGAAAATTAGTTCAATGTACCTTTCCATCGAATCAGGCTTTTCGCCCGATGGAGGCCCGGCAGGCGGATACCCGCTGGAACGGGACGAAAACGGGGTAATAAAAGTTTATCCACTGATGGGCGGACGCATCGTTGCCCCGCTTGTCTTCAATGTTCCCTATCTGACAATCCAGCACGATTGGCAACTGACATTTGACCCCCACGCCCTGGCAGGCGAGGCCGCCCCCGAATTGAACTCTATTGATGTCCGCTTGCAAATTGAGCAGGTGATTCCACTGGAAGATGGCTACTACCTGGTGGGCCGCACCCTGTGGGACGACCCGCGCTTCGCCGAAGTAGGAGTCGGCGGTTGGGACACCCGCCTGCTGGCCCCTGATGGCAGGGAGATCCCCATCGAACCCGTCTGGGATGAAATTGGTATTCCCAACCACCAGCCCGGGCAGTGGGGCTATCGTGTGTATGGCCGCGCCCTGCCCGCCAGCCTGACCTTGAGCATGAGCCAGGCCACAATCCAACTGACGCAACCCTACACCTTCACGTTTCAACCAGACCCCGCCCCCCAACCGGGCCTGGAGTGGAGAATCGACCAAACCCTGGATATTCTGGGGCATTCTGTCATCATCGAATCTGCCCGCTACATCACCGAGGCCGATTCACAAGGGTTTGAATTTACCATTAGCGCCCCCGAAAACATCCCCTATTTCCCGTTTATCAGCATGGAAAGCGGAATAGTGGGCGGATATACCAGTGGTGGTAGTGGTGTGCCTCGCGATGAAACCGGTAAAATAAAAGCCAGCACCGTGATGGGCGGCCAATTTACCGGCGAACCAATCTTATTCACCATACGCAACATAACCCTGAACGGGAACTGGCAAATAGAATGGAATCCGCCTCCCGCGCCCGCCGGGGCGGCCCCATTTTACGCGCCACAATCTTGCATCACGCTTGATTCCGTCAAACAAGCCCTCGCCAATCCACCCGCCCTTCCCCCCGGTCTGACGGGTAAACTCCTGCAAATGCGCGGCGCGCTCGCCCCCGACCCGACCCTGTTCGTCGCCAATCTGGACGGCTCTGACGAAATTCCGCTGGTTTTCGGTCACGGCACGCTCTCGCCCGATGGCCTGCTACTTGCTTACACCAGCCAAAACGGGCAACTGACCCTGATGGAAATCACCAGCAAAAACAAGACCGTTCTGGGAGAGAGTTTCCTCGCCCCTCGCTGGTCGCCAGACGGCACAAAAATCGCCTTCCAGCGCGAAACCGCCAAAGGCTTCAATCTTTTTGTCATCAATGCTGACGGGAGCAGCCTGCGCCAACTGACCGACTCCACCGAATACTTCTCACTGGGTGGCTGGGTGAACGACGGACAATCGCTGCTCATCCAAACCGGTTCAAAAATTGAACTGCTGAACGTAGACGATGGCCGCCGCAGCATCCTGCTCGAAACCCGCTATGACCCCTACGGTTCCTCCTCCGCAGCCCTTTCGCCCGATGGAAAATGGCTGGCCTACTTCGAAAAAGTCCCCGGCAAAATGACGCCCGGCCTGTACCTGAAAGCCCTGCCCGATGGCGAGCCGCGCCTGCTGGCGCAGTTGCACTATTGGAGCGTCTTCAACCCTGTCTTCAGCCCAGACGGTCAATGGCTGGCAATAAGCATACTCAATGGAGACACCGGGATGGACGTGTACACATTCATCGTGAACACTGCGACTTGCCAGGTCTTTCCCTTGAACGGGCTGCAAGGCGAAATTCGGCAATGGCTACAGCCATAAAAACCAATTTTCACATTACACTTGGGCGCATGAAAACACAATTCAGCCCACGCGAGCAACAAGTCATCGAACAACTTCTCCAGGGCAAGAGCAACAAACAGATTGCGCTTGCCCTCGGCCTGTCAGTACGGGCAGTCGAATTCCACCTGGGCAACCTGTATGCCAAACTGGGCGTCGCCTCGCGCACCGAAGCCGCCCTGAAATTGAGCGACTTGCGGGAATCCACAGGCGCGGATTTGTGGCAATCCACAACCTCCGAAACGGGGCAAACCGGCGAAAATGGGAAAAATCCCATTCACAACCGGAGGCTCCCCATGAAAAAACTCGTCCCACTCTTGATCATTTCTGTTCTCGCCGTTTCCGCGCTCATCTTGTTCATGACGCCATCTGAACAACCCGCCGCCACTCCTGCGGCCACGTTCACATCTACGCCAGGACATTCAGCCACACAAACGCCAGCGGCTCCGGTTGTTACACCGCCGGGGAACAACGCCAGCGAAGCCTTGCTTGAACAAATCCGTCAACTGGCGCAAGAATACGAGCAAGCCGTACAGGCAGAGAAGAAAAACGGTCAGGTTGAAATCATCAGCGAAGAAAAGTTCTACTTCCAGAATGAGTCGTTTGAACGCATCAATGGACTCTACTACCAACTCATGCGCGAAAAAGAAAAACTGGACAACCTGTATGTCGAGATTGTGCGCGCAGAAAGACAGCCCACGCCCTACCCAACCCCAAAACAAACCGAGCAATGGCGTTCCCAATATGACTACCTGGTTGACCAGGTATCTGAATTCTGTCGAGAATTGCCATCTTCGCCATCTGATGAGCAAGCATTATCCATTTACGACCCGTTTGACGGAAAATACATCTCTGTTGGTTATGGCGAAGAACATGCCCGATGCATGATACACATATTCATGACGGAAGAATGGCGAAACGCGCCCTTGCTGGTGCAAATCGACCATGACAAAAATATCGACTCGATACAAAAACTTACCGATAATTCTGATTTGCGCCTGCAATATCAAACCATCGAACCGCTGGCCAACGCGCCTTCGTTCCAGGCCGCCATCTATGTAGACGAAACCGGCACGCGCTACGGCATCGAAGTTAGCACCGGGGCATTCGTCCAAATTGAACCCAACTACCCCACCCAGCCTGCCATCGCGGAGAGTGAACGCAAAAGCCTGGATGAATTGCGCAGCGCAGCCCACCAATTTGCGTTCACGCTCTCGCCCCGTCTGGCAGATATGGAAGGCGAACTTCGCTACGAAGAAGGCTGCAAAGGCGACATTTGTTTCTTCAGTTGGAATGTCCGCAATCTTGAAGGGCTCGACCTGAATAAATGGCTCATGATGCCGCCCTTCTTGCAAGTCGGCTTGCTTGCAGACGGCCAGGTCGCCACACTGATCAACACGCTGGATTTGGTCGCGCCATAAGGAACTGTCACTGCATATCCTTCACTATGCCCATCGAACTCCCCATCCCGTTCATCTTAGCCGCGTTGCCTTTTGCCCTCTACGCCCTGCGGTAGCGCGGCTGGAAATTTCTGCTGGCCTTCGCTGCCTTCTGGGTCTATTGCCTGGCGCTGGTGGACGCCGTGTTGTTTCCGCTCATCCTGCCACCGCCAGGCGTTGGATTCACCCATGCCTCGCGCTGGGAGCAACTCAGCCGTCTCTATCATTATCACGGCCTGAACCTGGTTCCATTCTATTTTGGCGAATACTGCCAGGAACTACACCGCGCCTGTCGTATCGGAATTATCGAAAACATCCTGATGACCGTTCCCTTTGGGATTCTCTATCCGCTCTTGCATCCCCTTCCTACGAGTCGGATTCCGCTCCTGGCCCTGGGGGTCGGACTCGCCACCGAACTGTCCCAACTGCTGACCATGCTTCTTATTGGCAGCAACTACCGCACGGTAGACATCAACGACACCATTTTCAACGCCCTCGGGGTACTTCTGGGCTACGGCTTGCTGCGTTTGGGACAAAATTTTCGCTATTTTCTCCCCTCTCCCGCCGGTAGAGGGGTTGGGGGAAGCCCCGCAAAGCGGGGTTAGGGAAGACCCAACCCTGTTACTTTTCCCGCCCAACCCCGATATACCTTACAGATGAACCCCACCGACCCGGAAACCTTCGCCGCGCTCTACCGCCAGCACCTGCCCGCCGTCTATCGCTACCTCTACCGGCGGGTGGGCCATGCCGCCGAAGCCGAAGACCTGTGCGCCCAAACCTTCACCGAAGCATTGGATGGCCTCCTGCGCGGGCGCTTCCAGCCGGGCGGCAACTTCCCGGCCTGGCTTTTTACCATCGCCCGCCGCCGCGCCGCCGATTTCTACCGCCAACGTCCCGAAGCCCCGCTCGCAGAACATCCCGACCCCGAACCTGGCCTGCTCTCGGCCCTCGAAACCCGCGAAGACATCCGCCGCCTGCAAACCCTGCTCGCCCAACTGGACGAAGAAAAGCAGGAACTCCTGCGCCTGCGGTTTTCCGCCGGACTGGGCTTTGCCGAAATTGCCCTGCTCGAAGGCAAAAGCGAGTCCGCCGTCAAAATGAGCGTTTATCGCACCCTTGATTGGCTGCGCGAAAACTGGGAGGCCGAAAATGAATGACATGAACCCCACCCTGCCCCCCGGCCTGGAAAAAGCGCTGACCGATTACCACGCCGCTCCCCAACCTGAACCGGCGTTCGCCGCCCGGCTGGAACGGCAACTCCTTCACGCCCTGCCCCCCAATTCGGAAAAACCAGACAACCGGTCAACCGGAAAACCAGAGAACAGGAATACCCTCATGCAAACCCTGCGTACCCGCCCTGCCCTGGCAATTCTGGTTGTGCTTCTCGCCCTGGCCCTGCTGACCGGCGCGGCCTACGCCATTGGGCGGCTCTCCGGCTTCATCCCCGGCTTTGGCTTCACCAGCGATACCGGCGCAGCCCTAACCCTACTCGAACCGGTCGAAATCACACACGAAGGCATCACCCTGCGCGTCTTGCAAGCCACCAGCGACCCGCAGCGATTCTCCGTCACCATCGAACAGATTGGGCAAGTGGAAACCACCAGCGATTTTGTCCATCCTATTGTCACCATCACCCTGCCCAATGGAGCAGAAGTTGAATTTCAAGAAAGCACCGGCAGCGCATCAGGAAATTCCGACAACATAATCACATTCCACTTCA
>DAOUML010000322.1:0-3634 GCA_034411635.1 Anaerolineales bacterium | reverse complement strand
TTGCATAAAGCATTGCCGTCCTGAGCGGAGGGCGAAGCGTATTTTGCGAAGCCCGTAGTCGAAGGACGCTCCGCTCAGGACTTATGCAAGAAGTCTAGTCAAGCCATCCTGTTCCCTGCGAGAAATCATGAACCCCTACCAACAACTTGCCCAGGCCCTAGACGCTCTGCCCAACGGATTCCCGCCCACGCCCGATGGCGCCGAACTACGCCTGCTCGAAAAACTCTACACCCCCGAAGAAGCCGCCCTTACCGCCCAACTCAGCCCGCGCCTCGAATCCAGCGACCAGATTGCCGCCCGCCTGGGCCTGGCGCACGCCGACCTGCGCAAAATGCTCAAATCCCTCGCCAAACGCGGACTGATCGAAGCCGGGCGCACCGAAACCGGCCTGGGCTACGCTCTCCTGCCCTTTGTGGTCGGCATTTACGAATACCAGGCCGCCACCCTGGATGCCGAACTCGCCGAACTCTTTGAAGCCTACTTTCAGCATGGATTTCACCGCGCGCTCGAAATCAAACCCCAAGTCCACCGCGTCATTCCCATTGGCGAAAGCGTCAAAAACAACATGGAAATTCGCCCCTACGAAAGCGCCGCCGGGCTGGTCGACTCAATGCAAGCCTGGGGCGTGATCGATTGCATCTGTCGCAAGCAAAAGGCCCTCATCGGCCAACCTTGCGAACATCCGCTCGATGTCTGCATGATGCTCAGCGACCGCGAAGGCGCCTTTGATGCCAGTCCGATTATCCGCGCCTTGAGCCGCGAAGAAGCCCACGCCACCCTGCGCCGCGCCGCCCAGGCCGGGCTGGTGCATTCGGTCAGCAACAATCAGCAGGGCTTGTTCTACGTCTGCAATTGTTGCGCCTGTTCCTGTGGCATTTTGCGCGGCATGGCCGAACTTGGCATAGCCAACGTCGTCGCCAGTTCAGCCTTTGTGCTGAAAGTCGATGAAGATCTCTGTCATGCCTGCGGCGTGTGCATCGAGACCTGCGCCTTTGAAGCCTTAAGCATGGGCCTGAGCGTTGAAGTCAACCAGATTCGCTGCGTCGGCTGCGGCGTGTGTGTGCAATCCTGCCCAAGCCAAGCCCTCGGCCTGGCGCGCCGCCCCGAAGAACAAATCAAACCCATCCCCGAAACAATCGACGATTGGCGGCTCCAGCGCAATGAAGCCCGCCGCGCCACTAAACTTTCATCCCCTTGAAATAAACCCGAAAAGCCCTGCTCTCGCTTAATAAATAGGATAATTGGGACATCCACTCAGCCCTGGCGGATTCATCCACCGGGGCTTTTTCTTCCTGCAAGCGGATACCACCCGCGTCGCTCTCCCCCGAAACCTGCCCACTGGCCTTCAAAAACTCAAACCCCGCGCATATCGCCGCCTCCCCTTGTCCGCAGGCCGCGCCCAACTCCGCAAAACTGACCTGTCCCCCGCGCTGTTTCAGGACAAACTTCAACAATCCCGCCAGCCTGGCTAAAAACGCCTCCGCTGAATCCTCGCCGGGGTCTTGCGCAAACAACACCACCCGCTTTGGATTCACTGTTTCCAGAATCGCATCATACACCCCCCGCTCGGGCGGCGACGACCACAAAATCAGCGTTTCCGCCGCTGAAAGTTCATGCCGCCCTTTGCCGTTTAACCGCTTCCTGTCATTTCCCTCAGCGAAGAGAATTCCATCGGGATACGCCGCTAAAATCTGTTTCAAATCTGCCATCCGTTTTTCCGCTTCCCCATCCGTTCCCGAATCCGCTTCGGCTCGCCTATCGATCATCTCGACTTTTGGCTTCTCAATTGCAACAACCGCCTCTTCCACCACCCGAAAATCGACAAACTCCAGCGCCATTTGCGGTTGGCCTTTGTAATCGTTGGCGCGCAGGGTGTAGGCCAGGTCGAATCGCCCGGAGGGCAGTTCCAGGTCTGCGCCGCCCCACCATAGCACGCTGGCAACGCTCCCGGCCTCGTCGCGCACCGTTAACTTGATATGCTCCTGCGTCTTGCCGATTTTCTGGTGGTTGGCGAGTTCCAGATTGCGGGTAGCCAATACCAAAGCAGGATTTCCCGCCCCAAAGGGGGCCAGTTTTTCAATTTCCGCCGCCAGAGCGAGCGACAAATCTTCCAGGTTTAGAAATTCGTCGATAACCAGTTTGGCTTCGGGGCGGTCAGCGGCTTGCAGTTGGGATTCAACCGCTCGTGACAGTTCCCGCCGCAGCACAGACAGGTTTTCAGCGGACAGGGAAAGCCCCGCCGCCATCGGGTGGCCGCCGAATCCGTGCAGCAACTTTTCACAGCCGCGAATGGCTTCGCTGATATGCACGCCTTCCACCGAACGCGCCGATCCGCGGATTGGGTCTGCGCCGGTTAAGAGCAGGGTCGGTTTGCGGTAGCGTTCGGCCAATCGCCCGGCGACAATGCCGATAATTCCGGCCGGCCATTCGGGGTGGTGCAAAACCAGGGCGGCTTGTTCGAGCAGTTCAGGGTTTTGCTTCAGTTGGGCGAGTGCTGCTTGCGTGACCTGGCTGGTGAGCAGGCGGCGCTGTTGGTTGAGTCCTTCGAGTTGCGCGGCCAGCACCCGCGCCCTGGATGGGTCTCTGGTGGTCAGTAGTTCGACAATTGGGTTGGCGTCGCCCAGGCGGCCGAGGGCGTTCAGGCGCGGCCCAATGGTGAATCCGATGTGGGTTTCGGTTAATTGACTCGGGTTTGCCCCTGCCAATTCGAGCATCATTTGCAGCCCCAGCCTTTGATTGCGGCGTAATTGCGCCAGCCCGCGCTGGACAAGGTAGCGGGTGTCGCCGGTCAGGTCGGCGACGTCGGCGACCAGGCCGAGGGCGACCAGGTCGAGCAGCGAGTCGGGGGGCAGGTCGGTGTTGGCGTTCTGGAGCAGGGCTTCGGCCAATTTGTAGGCCACGCCCACCCCGGCCAGGCTATAAAGCGGATGATTGGACGGCAGTCGTTTGGGGTTGATGACGGCCAGCGCATCGGGCAGGGGCCCTTCGGGCAGGTCGTGGTGGTCGGTGATGAGCATGTCTACGCCGCGGCTGGTGGCGTAGGTTACGGCTTCGTGTTCACTGATGCCAGTGTCGCAGGTCAGAATCAGTTGCGCGCCGTTGTCAATTTCGATTTTGAGATACTCGATTTTTATGCCGTGCGATTCTCTGGCGCGGACGGGAATGTGGTAAGTGACGTTTGCGCCGATGGCTCGCAGGGTTTGAACGAGTACCGTCGTGGCGGTTTGACCGTCTACGTCAAAGTCGCCCCAAATGCAGATGCGTTCGTTTTGACGGAGGGCCTTCCAGATGCGCCGCAGGGCGGGGTCTAAATCGGGCAGGGCGGAGGCTGGGGTAACGGGATACAGGCCCGGTTCGAGGAAGGCCCGCGCTGTGGCCGGGGTACGGAAACCGCGCCGGATGAGGGCGCGGCTGATTAATGGGTGAAGTCCGAGTTCATCCAGATCGGTTGCTTGGATCGGGGCGGGGGATTGCCACATTAATCAAGGTCTTCTTGTTGCTCGCCGCTGCCGAGGGCGTGCAGGCGTTCGGGCATATCTTCCAGTACGTCTATCATGCTGTGGGGCAGTTCGGCCATCATGGGGGGCAGCGGGATGGTGGCGGGCAGGCGCAGTCGGGTGGGTGGGGCGGGCGG
>DAOUML010000321.1:0-5561 GCA_034411635.1 Anaerolineales bacterium | reverse complement strand
ACTGGAGGTAAACGATGGATTTAGAACTTAACGGAAAACGCGCCCTGGTGACCGGGGCTTCGCGCGGGTTGGGGTATGCGACGGCCAAGGCGTTGGCGGCTGAGGGCGCGCGGGTGGCGCTCAACAGTCGGGGCGAGGAGAAACTTCGCGTAGCGGCGGCAGGCCTGGGCGCGGTTGCGCTCCCCGCTGATATAACGGAACCCGGCGCGGCGGAGTGGGTGGTTGCTGAAACGGTCGAACGCCTGGGCGGCCTCGATATCCTGATCACCAATGCCGGCGGCCCGCCTGCTGGGGGATTCGAGAGTCTGGACGAATCTGCCTGGACAAAAGCCATCGAACTTTCGCTGATGAGCCATGTGCGTCTGATTCGGGCTGCGCTGCCGCATTTGCGCCGCTCGGACGCGGCAGCGGTGCTGACGATTACTTCCTACTCGGTCAAGCAGCCGATTCCGGGTCTGGTCTTGTCGAACAGTATTCGCGCCGCGACGGTGGGGTTGACCAAGACCCTGGCGCTGGAATTGGGCCGCGAGGGAATTCGCTTCAATTCGATTTTGCCCGGTTGGACGGAGACCGAGCGCGTGACCGAACTGATGACTTTTCGCGCCGAGCAGAACGGGACGACGATGGCGCAGGAGATTGCCAAACAGATGGCTGAATCGCCACTGGGGCGCATGGCCCGCCCGGAGGAGTTCGCCAAACCGGCGGTCTTCTTGGTTTCCCCGGCGGCCAGTTATATTACCGGCGTGATGCTGACGGTGGACGGCGGCATGGTGAAGGGGACGCTGTAGGAAATTCTTAAACACGAAGGACACCAAGGGCACGAAGGTTTTTCCTTTGTGTACCTGGTGTCCTTTGTGTTTGTTTTTCTATTTACCCGCAGCCACCGCCGCTTTTATCGCGTTGGAGTTCCAACTTAATGACCGGCTCAAACTCCAGTTTTTCCCATTTTTGCGGGTTGGGGTAGCAGGAGGCGTAGCGCGAGCCGAGCACCGCCGGGAAGTTGTAGCGCAGTTGTTCGGGGGTGTTTGCGCCAGCCAGGGGCGTGATTTCGGGGTCGTCTTCGCCGAAGAAGGCTATCCAGTTGTTGAGGCCGCCTTCGAGAATATAGACATTTTTCACCCCGCTGCCGACCAGGATGCGCCAGGCGGCGGTGGCGTCTGCTTCGTCGTTGCTCATCACGAAGTAGACGGTGTTGGGACGGTGCTGGGCCTGGATTTGCGGCACAACGGTGGGGATTTGGGCCAGCGGCACGTTCAGGGCGTTGTTCAGGTGGTACAGGTTATAGTCCGATTCAGGGCGCACATCCAGCAGGACGGTAATCAGCCCATTATCGAACATGGTATGATAAACCTCGGCGGGCGAGGCCTGCGCCAGGCGGTTGGCGAGCAGTTCCTCCGCGCTAAATTTGATGCTCGCGCCCTCGATGCCGATTTCGCGGGTGAAATACGTCCGTTCCAGTTTTTGCTCGAGGCTGGGTGAACCAATCAGAATGGTGCCGAAGGCGACGGCGAAGAGCGCCACCGCGCCGTACAGGCGCAGTTTCGGTTCGTTGCTCATATCGCGTTTGCCAATGATGCGTTCGAGTTGTTCCGATCCCCAGAACATGAACAGGGCCATGGCAATGATGATGGTTACGACTACCCCGGTGGGCAGTCCGAGCCAGTCCGGGATGGTCAGGCGTCCGAGGAAACCGGCGGTCTGCCACCAGTAGTCGTAGAGCGGTTCGGTTTCGCCAAAGAGGAAAATGCCGACCAACCCGCCCAGAACGAAGAAGATGCCGTCAATTTTGCCGGTGACTGCCGAAACCAGCGAAGTGCCCGGGCAGAACCCGCCGATGATGAAGCCGACGCCCATGATCAGGCCGCCCAGAATTCCGCTCCACAGGTAGGTTGGGTTGACCCAAATCAGGCTGTAATCGACGATGCCCAGGCCGATCATGGTAAAGAGCAGCACCATGGCGGTCACAATCGCGCCGAACATGACTTTTAGCACGGTCAGTTCTCGGAAGTAGAATTGCGCGGCCAGTTTTTTGGAGTTACCGAAGCCGGAAAGTTCCAGCACATAGCCGAAGCCGAAACCAATCAGGGCGAAGATCAGATAAGTCCAGGGCGATTCGGCGCTGACTTGTTGCAAAATTTGGAGGGGGAATGGATATTCCATGATGATTCTCCTAGAGCCACAACTTGCGGACAAAATACGCCAGCGCGTATGCCCCGGCAAAAACCGCGAACATAAACGCCCACGCGCCAACCGAGAGCACCGCTCCGCCCGAAAGGGCCAGTCCGCTGGTGCAGCCGCGCGCCATGCGCGCCCCGTAGCCCATAATCAGGCCGCCGGCAAAGGCCATCATCCAACGTGTGCGGGTGGAAATTTGCGGGCCTTTGTTGGTCTCGAAGCCCAGGCGTCCGTTTTGCCAGCCGCCAAAAAAACCGCCCAGAAGCGAACCAAAAATCATGGGAATAATCCAGTCATCGAGCGGGTTCTTGTCGCCGCCGGCCATTTTAAGCAGATAGGGGTTGTTATCCACATGGGCGGGGTTGATAACATCCTGCACGGCGACAATCATGCGATTTAGTCCACCAGATGCGCCCAGGCCGTTGCCGGTCAGGAAAAATGCGCCGAACAAGACCAGCCCAAGCAGGAATCCGCCCAGGTAGGGGTGAATGTAGTCTTTCTTGGGGCGATTCAAAAAGAACGCGCGCCAGTCGAAGGATTTTTTTTGGGGTTTGGTTGCTACGGTCATAAGGTTTTCTCCTTGGGGAGCGATATTTGATATTCGAGATTCGTTATTCGGTATTCGAGTATCGAATTATCGAGTTGTCGAGTACCGAATTATCAACTATCGCACTATCACTCCTGCTTTTCCTCTTCATGCGCTTCCACCTCTTCCCAGCCCGTCACCATCGCGCGCATGGCTTCTACCGGGGTTGCGCCGGTGGTGGTCAGGTAAACGTGTCCGACGATGAAGGCGGCGAAGAGCCAGGCCACGAGGCTGTGGAAGGGCGCCAGCACGGGCAGGCCGCCGAACCAGGTGGAAATTAGCGGGAAGGTCTGCACGCCCCACATCAGCGCGCCGGTGATGATTTGCAGTGGCAATAGCACCGTCAGCAGGCCGAAGTAGGTTGCCTGTTGCAGCGGGTTGAGTTTCTTGTCGCGGCGTTTTTCAAAGGGGTGTGGATCGCCCCGGAAAATGCCGCCGATGTAATACTTGATTTGCACAATCGTATCGTCGAAGAAGCCGCGCGGGCGTGGGATGTACTGGCGCACTTCGCCCGTCGTCAGATGCCAGAAGATCGAGAGCAGCGCGTTGATAACCAGGATGGCCGCCATGAGGTTATGAATCTGTACCATATAGCGGAAGGAGAAGGCCCCGAAGACATCCGGGCGGTGAATGACCAGGCCGGTGAGCAGCAGCAACACAATTGTCACGGTTTGTAGCCAGTGCCAGAAGCGCTCATAGGCCTCGTACATGTGAACGCGCTTGGTTGCTGGAGCATGCTTGGGGCGCTTCAGCCAGTTGACATAGCGGAAAGTGCCATGCCCGGCCACGCCCAGCACCGCGCCAACAAACGCCGCCGCGCCGAGCCAGTCAATCCAGTCCACGCGGTCATGCCCAAAAACGTACACATCGCGGGCTTGGTTCTGAGGCAGGTAAACCAACGCGCCATCCGTCGTGATCTGCACCAGCCCATCGGCGCGAACGTTGGTATCGGTCACGAAGGACGGAGTCACGCCGCCGGGGGCATACGCGGCCAATTTCATCGGGGCGGTCACGCGCGAATCGGCAGTGTGGCAGGTTTCGCAATCTTTGACGGTTGCCGCGCCGCGCACGACGTTGTGATTGATGCTGTAGGGCTGGATTTGCCCCTCGATACGCGGATTTTTTAATCCCAGGGCGGACAGGGCGCTCGTTACGAACCTGATCTTGCCCTCGTTATCGAGGCGTAATTCTGCCTGAGAGAGTTTCCCGTCTCCATCGCTGTCGAAGGCGGCTACCGTTTCGGGGCTGTATGCGCCGTTTTGCAGGTAGACCGTTTCGAGGTCGGTCAGGCGCGCCGGGCGCGGATTGCCGTTTGCATCGTCATAGACCCAGTACCAGGCGCTGATCAGGTTGTAGGTGGTTAACGAGGCGCGTCCGTCCACGTTTTCGCGTTGCAGCAGGACGGGGGTAAATCCGGTCATCAGGCTGGTCTGGCTGTCCGGGTCGCCTTCCACGCCGCGGCACTGGCTGATGGCTTCGCCCGCCGGGGTGATGACGGTCCAATCGACGGACTGGATGGCCGGGGCGTGCATTTGCGGGATGTGGCAGGATTCACAATCGAGTACCTGCATGTGACGCTCGGTGTAGGGCAGCCAGTCAGCGTGGGCCTGCTGGGCGTCGTGGCACGAGTCGCAGCGGCGCATGGTGGCCTTCAGGTCGGGGGCGACGTTGAATTGGGCGCTCTGCCCGCGCGCGAAATCGTGATTGGGGCGCAGCAGGTATTCGCTGATTTCGAGGCGGCGCGGGTCGTAGGTCAGGTGGTCGGGGTTTTCCTGCGACATACGCTGGGCCTGGGCCGGGTTGTTGAGCGCAAAATGGCAGTCGGTGCATTTCAGGGCGCGTTCAGCGTGAATATCCCAGGCGTAGGTCAGGTCGTTTTTGCCGGAAATATTCATGCCTGAAGCAGATATTTTTTGCGGGGTGACAATCTGCCCGGTGGTGGCGGTCTGGTGCTCGTCGAGGGAGCAGCCGGTGTAGGTTAGCGGGGTTAGTTTGTCGGTATGGGCCAGGCCGTGACAGGTGGCGCAGTTGGCATTGGTGGGGTCTTGCAGGCCGAGGGTTTGCCAGTCGAGTTCGTTGTTTTGGTTGAAGGCTTCGGGATTGTACGCCCAAGAGTCGTCCCGTTGCTCGACGATGCCGAGCGCGTTCAGGGTGGCGGTGTTGGCCCAGCCGAATTGACCGGATTTGATTTCAGCGGCGCGGGCGGCGGTATCGGGCGTTTCGAGATGGCAGAGGAAGCAGTTCATTTCCATCACGCCCGATTTTTGCCAGTCCCAGGCTTCGGGTTGGCCGGTTTCGGGGTTCAGGATGCTGGCTTCAGGGTTGGACGCGTCTGGGGCCAGGCTGGTGAGCGGGAGGCCGGTTCGGGAGGTGGTGGCTGGCCCTCCGCCCGGAACCCGTTCTCCGAATTCCATCAAAAATTCGGCGGTGGAAAGGTCGAGACGTTCGTCGCCGGGCTGGGACAGGTAGCGGTAGGTGAGCGGGTCCCATTTGCCGAAGGTGCCGCTGCTGGCGTTCCATGCGCCGGTCTGGTAATCGGAAAGCCCCAAATCGGCGTGGAAACTGTGGTTGACGATGAATTCGGTGTCGTGGCATGCGCCGCAGGTCTGCATGGTGGAGACGGGTTGCCCGCTTTCTAGCACATTCTGACCGTCGGCGTCAAGCAGAGCGACGGGCGGGTGCAGGGCCGAGGGTTGGGCGGCTGGCGCGGCGGAGCGGTTGGCGAGGGTGATGCCAAAGCCCAGCAGTGCCGTCAGCAGGCCGAGGCCGAGGGCGGTGAAGGCGCGTTTGTGGGTGAGGA
>DAOUML010000320.1:0-25635 GCA_034411635.1 Anaerolineales bacterium | reverse complement strand
CGACGGAACACGACGTAAAAGCATTAAAGGTTTTCCGTAGTGCCCCGTTGTTGCCGTTGTGGTTAAAGGTATTCTTTTCCGGCTTGTCCGGGTTAGGGTACCGAACCTTGAAACCCGTAAAATCGTCGGGTCTTGAACGGCAGAAAAACAGCCTTTGGCTTGATATAATCGACCATACTCAATGCGGCGTATGGTCGATTATTTTTGCGTTGTTGCTGTGATGAAATCCCAAGAATCGGGATTCTTCTGGAGAATTTGCTATGAAAGAGCCGTTATACGATTATGTCATTATTGGTTCCGGTTTTGGCGGCTCGGTTTCGGCTTTGCGTTTGGCTGAAAAAGGCTACTCCGTCTTGGTGCTGGAAAAGGGCAAACGCTTTCGAGATGAAGATTTTGCCAAAACCAACTGGCAATACTGGAAATACCTGTGGATGCCCGCCCTGCGCGCCTTTGGTATTTTGCAAATCAGCATTCTCAAAGGGGTGATGGTCTTGCACGGCGCGGGCGTGGGCGGCGGTAGTTTGGGCTACGCCAACGTGCTCGAAGTGCCCACCGACGAGACCTTCGCCACCCCAGCCTGGAACACGCCCACAAATTGGGGCGAAATTCTTAAGCCGCATTACCAAACCGCCAAACGGATGCTCGGCGTGGCCCGCAACCCCAAACTGTGGCCGGCTGATCAGGTTCTGCGCCAGATGGCTGCCGAAGTTGGCGCCGAAGATACTTTCCGCGCCACCGAAGTTGGGGCCTATTTTGGTGCATCCGGCGTCACCGTGCCAGACCCGTATTTCGACGGCCAAGGCCCGGCCCGCGCCGGATGCCAGCACTGCGGCGGCTGCATGGTTGGCTGCCGGCATAACGCCAAGAATACCCTGCCCAAAAACTACCTGTATTTTGCCGAAAAAATGGGCGTCGAAATTCTGGCTGAATGTGAAGTGGTTGATGTTCAACCCTCCAACCGGTCTCAATATGGGCGGGACGAACATCCGCCCTACTCAATCTCCGACGAACATCATTCAACCCTCAACATTAAACCTTCAACCTCGTATAAGATTACCTTTCAATCTTCCACCAGTTTCCTCAAACGCAAACAAACCGTCGGCGCAAAAAACGTCATCTTCGCTGCCGGGGTAATGGGCACAATGCGCCTGCTGCTCAACCTGCGCGATGTCAAAAAATCCCTGTCAAACCTTTCACCGCGCCTGGGCGACGTGGTGCGCACCAATTCCGAAGCCCTGCTCGGCGGGCTGGCCCGCAAGAGCGATGTCAACTACTCGGAAGGCGTTTCAATTTCCTCGATTTTCAACATCGACAAAGACACCCGTGTCGAGCCGGTGCGCTATCCCGATGGCTCCTCGCTCATGCGCTACCTGGCCGCGCCGTTGATTCATGTCGACGTGCCGGTCTTTGTCCGCTTCCTGCGCTTTATCGCCTGGATACTGACCCACCCACGCGACTTTGCCAAAGCCATGTTCCTGCCCGGCTGGGCGCACAATACCACCATTCTGCTCGTCATGCAACATGTTGATAATCGCATGAAATTTCGCATTGGGCGCAGTTTGTTCACCCTTTTTCGCAAAGGATTGGTGGCGCAGGAAGAACCCGGCTACGAAATCAATGCCCGCGTGCCTGGTTCGCACGAAATCACCCGCGAATTTGCCCGCCGCACGGGCGGCATTGCCCTCGGCTCGATTGGCGAAAACCTGCTCGGCCTGCCCACCACCGCCCACATCCTGGGCGGCGCGCCGATTGGTGCCAGCCCCGACGAAGGCGTGGTGGACGAAAATTTCCAAATCCACAATTACCCCGGTCTGTCCATCATCGATGGCTCCATTATGCCCGCCAACCCCGGCGTTAATCCATCCTTGACAATCACCGCTCTGGCCGAGTATGCCATGAGCAAAGTGCGGGAAAAATGAAATACACCTGGCTGCTTTTTGACGCCGACGACACCCTCTTTGACTTTCCCCGCGCCGAGGCCAATGCCCTGCGCTGGACGCTCGACTCACTCGGCCTCCCCGCCTCCCCCGATTATTTCGAAATTTACGCCCGCTGCAACCTGACCGTCTGGAAAGAATTTGAGCGCGGACTGCTCACCTCGCTGGAACTGCGCGCCAAACGCTTTCGCCTGTTCTTTGACGAAGTGGGAATCACAGCCGACCCCGAAACTGTCTCGCCGCTTTATTTGCGGAATCTCGCCCTCGGCACCGACCTGCTCCCCCACGCCGAAGAAGTCATCCGCTTTCTCAAGCCGCGCTTTCATCTGGGGCTGGTCACCAACGGCCTGGCCGATGTCCAACGTCCCCGGCTCGCTCGCTCGGCCCTGGCCGATTGCTTCGAAGCGGTTTTCATCTCAGAAGAAATCGGGGCCGCCAAACCAGCCCGCGCCTATTTCGACGCCGTTTTCAACGCGATTGGCAACCCACCCAAAAGCGAAGTCCTCATCCTCGGCGACAGCCTGACCTCCGACATGCGCGGCGGAATCGACTATGGCATTGATACTTGCTGGTACAATCCAGATGGCAAGCCTACCGACCTGCCGATCACTTTCCAGATTGCCAGCCTGAACGATCTGTACCGCCGATTTTAGTCGGCAAACTATCTACATACCGCTTGCGAAGTGCTGCGCAAAGGCGACGGTACATTCTCTCCAAAATTCACAGGAAATCTCATGGACACCGCCACCCCAAAAATCATCCACCTTTTCGAGCAAATCTCCGCCATTCCACGTGGCACAGGCCGCGAAGCCGCCCTTTCAGCCTGGCTGCAAAACTGGGCTAGCGCGCGTGGCTATTCCGCCAAAACCGACCCGGCTGGCAACCTGCTCATTCGCGTCCCGGCCAGCGCAGGGTGTGAAAATGCGCCGATTCTTATCCTGCAAGGCCACATGGACATGGTCTGTGAGAAGACGCCCGAATCGATCCATGATTTCCTCAAAGACCCGATTCGCCCCATCGTCGATGGCGACTGGCTGCGGGCCGATGGAACCACCCTGGGGGCCGATAACGGCATTGCGATTGCGCTGGCGATGGCCCTGGCTGAAGATGACTCCCTGCGCCACCCCGCGCTCGAATTGTTGTTTACCGTTGAAGAGGAGGTTGGTATTGGCGGCGCAAACCACCTCCAGCCCGGCTTTGCTGAAGGCAAAATCCTGATTAATCTTGATTCGGAAGACGAGGGCACTTTTATCGTCGGCTGCGCAGGTGGGCAAACGACCCATATTCGCATGGGGCTGTGGTACGAGCCGCTTCCCGATTGGCAGGCCTACCATCTCAAAGTCTCTGGCTTGCGCGGTGGGCACTCCGGGGTCGATATTCACCGTCATCGCGCCAACGCCAATCGATTGCTGGCCCGCACCCTCGAGCGTATCCGCGCGCGCGTTCCGATTCGGATTGCTGACTTGAAAGGCGGCACGGCCCATAACGCCATCCCGCGCGAGGCCAATGCCTGCATCGCCTTTGATTCCGGCTATTATGAAATGCTCTTGCAAATTTTGGCCGAGTTTGAGAATCTGTTATCTGCCGAATATGCCGGGGTCGAGCAGGGAATTTCGCTTACGCTGGGCAAATGCAATGCAGATCGGGCCGTAAACGAGGTTGGCACCGAACTTCTGGTTCAACTGTTGTTGGCAACGCCGCATGGCGTGGCGCACATGTCTGCAAATGTTGAGGGCTTTGTAGAAACTTCCTGTAACTTTGCCAATCTTGAGATTCGTGACGAGGAACTCTTCATCCTGACCAGCCAGCGCAGTACCGTTCCCTCGCGCCTGGCCTCGATTTCCGAGCGCATTGGCGCGATTGCGCGCCTGGCCGGGGCCCAGGTTCGGCATAGCGACGCTTACCCCGGCTGGCAGCCAGATATGGCTTCGCCTTTACTCCAGCGTAGCCGCGAGGTCTACCAGTCCATTTTTGGCGCTGCTCCCAAAGTGGAAATGATTCACGCCGGGCTGGAATGCGGGGTAATTGGTTCAATTTTTGGCGATATGGATATGATTTCGATTGGCGCAACCATCCAAAATCCGCACTCACCGCAAGAGCGGGTACACATCCCTTCTATTAATAAGGTGTGGCAATTCCTTTGCGCGCTGGTTGAATCTTATGCATAAATAATTCGCATCATGGGGAGTTTACCGAAAATAGCGTATTGGGGCGGCACAAGCCGCCCCAATACGCTATTTTCGGATGTTATGCGCCTTCAATCGCTTCTTTTGCTTTTTTGGTTTGTTTGCCGCGCTCTTCCGTGTTGAGAATTCGTTTGCGAATGCGGAAGGTGAGCGGGGTGACTTCGAGCAGTTCGTCGTCGGCCAGGTATTCGATGGCTTCATCCAGCGACATTTGGCGCGGCGGAGTGAGGCGAATTTCCATATCGCCACGCGAGGCGCGCATGTTGGTCAGGTGCTTTTTGCGGCAGATGTTAACGGCAATATCACCAGGGCGGCTGTTTTCGCCAACCACCATGCCTTCATAGACCGGGATTCCAGGCGCAACAAACAATGTGCCGCGCTCTTCAACGCTTCGCAAAGCGTAGGTGGTCGAATCGCCGGCTTCCATTGCGATAATGGAGCCGTTTGAGCGCGATTGAATGGACCCGGCCAGTTCATCATAGCCGTGAAACAGGGCATTCATAATGCCCATGCCGCGCGTGGCAGTCAGGAACTGGTAACGAAAACCGAGCAGGCCGCGCGTCGGTACGATATAGACCAGGCGCACGTGACCGTCGCCGGTATCGTGCATTTCCATCATTTTGCCGCGTCGCGAACCGAGCATTTCGACCACTACGCCGACGGTATCGCTGCTGGTTTCGATGTGAACCTCCTCGAAAGGCTCCAAAAGCGCGCCATCTTCGGCTTTTTGGAAGATGACTTCAGGCCGGGAAACCTGAAACTCGTACCCTTCGCGGCGCATGGTTTCAATGAGTATGCCCAGGTGCAGTTCACCGCGCCCCGAAACGAGAAAATTTTCCGCGCTTTCAGTATCCTGCACGCGTAAGGCCACGTTGGTGCGCAGTTCTTCAAAAAGTCGTTCGCGCAATCGACGTGAAGTGCCCCACTTGCCCTCGCGCCCGGTAAAGGGCGAAGTATTCACCCCAAAGGTCATGCGCACGGTTGGTTCTTCGACTTTGATGGGAGGCAGGGCAATTGGGTTAAGCGGGTCGGCCAGGGTTTCGCCGATGCCGATTCCTTCCAGCCCGGCCAGTGAGATGATGTCGCCTGCCAGCGCTTCTTCGGTATCGATTTTTTTCAGGCCCTGAAAGGTGTACAGGTAACGAGCGCTTTCGGGCAGATTTTGACCGTCTACCGTTAAGCGGGCCAGTTTTTGCCCGGCTTTAATTTTTCCGCTAAAAACCCGTCCGACGGCAGTTACGCCGCGATAATCGTCGTAGCCGAGGGTGGTGACGAGCATTTGCAGCGGCGCATCCAGGTCTACTTTGGGGGCGGGGATGTGTTTGATGATGACATCGAAGAGCGGCTTGAGGTCTGGGCCGAGTTCGGGGGAGGTTCCGGCGCGCCCGGTGGTGGCCTGGGCGTAGATGACCGGGAAGTCGGCCTGGTCTTCGCTGGCGCCCAGTTCGATAAACAGGTCGAAGGTGTCGTTGAGCACGCGTTCCGGCTCGGCGTCGCGCCGGTCAATTTTGTTGATGACGACGATGGCTTTGTGTCCGCGTTCGAGGGCTTTTTTGAGCACAAAGCGGGTTTGCGGCATGGGGCCTTCGGCGGCGTCAACCAACAACAGCACGCCATCGACCATGTTCATAATGCGCTCAACTTCGCCGCCAAAATCGGCGTGGCCGGGGGTATCGACGATGTTGATTTTGATGGTTTCCTGGCTGGTTTCGTCGCGCAGGGTGATGGCGGTATTTTTGGCGAGAATGGTGATGCCGCGCTCGCGTTCGAGGTCGTTTGAATCCATAACCCGTTCGGCAACCTGCTGGTTTTCGCGGAAGGTGTGCGATTGTCGTAAGAGGAAATCGACCAGGGTGGTTTTGCCGTGATCGACGTGGGCGATAATAGCAATATTGCGGAGTTCTTTTCGTTCGATTATCATGGTTGGGTAAGGTTTTGAGAATGGAGAAGGGCGATATAATGCCCGTGGTCATAAATTGCGCGCGTATGGTCTTATAAAAAACGCAATTTATGACCGGGACGGGTATAAACACACAAAAACCCCGGTTGGGGAGACCGGGGCTTGCTTGTTTGGTGAAAGTTCCGGTAATTACGCGGGGCATGCTGCCTCGCTTGATGGTTATTTTACCAGACTCTTGCCATTTTGGATATTGCGCTTATGAACGAATATCTAAAATTTGTTTAACGTGTGGCTCAACAGCCTTTTTGACTTGTTCATAATCCATGCCGGTAACTTTGAAAGTGACCATTTTGTTGGAACTATCTTTGCCGGTGAAAACGCCAAACGAAACAAAGTTGCCTTTGTGGGCGGCAATTTCGGCAGAAAGATCGGCCAGTTCGCCGGGCTTATCGGTTACAAGGGCGGTTACGCGCACACCCATATCGCGAGCGCCCATCAGTTCAAGTAAAATTTTGAACAAATCGGTTTCGGTAATGATGCCAACGACATAGCCATCGCGCATAACGGGCAGGCCGCCAATGGAGTTATCGGCCATAATACGGGCGGCTTCTTCGATGGGGGTGTCTTCACTGACGGTTAAGACGTTTTTGGTCATCACTTCTGACACTTTTACCTTGCTGAGTAGATAATTCATTTCCCAAACAGAAAGGGTGGTTGCGGCAGAAGGAGATGCGTTTTTAAGGTTTCCTTCGGTAACAATGCCAACCAGTTTGCCATCTTTGATAACCGGCGCGCGCCGAATATGTTCTTTTTTGAAGAGATTAATTGCTTCGACAATGGGCATGTCGGGTGGAATGGTAATGACAGGTCTGGTCATTCTTTCATCTACGAGCATGGAAGCCTCCTGAGTGTGGGTGCTGAACAAGAATTAAAAATCAAGAATAAGACTATTATACCTGTTTGGGTCTTATTTTGCGAATTTTTTATGCGTGGCTCTCAAAACGATAGCCAATGCCGCGTTCAGTTTGGATGTATATCGGGTTGAGCGGGTTGCTTTCGATTTTTTGGCGCAGTTTGCCCATGTAGACGCGCAAATATTCGGCTTCATTGCCATATTCAGGGCCCCAAACGTTCTGTAAAATGGCGCGATGGGAGAGGGTTTTATCGGTATTACGCATTAGATAAACCAGCAAGTTGAATTCGGTTGGGGTCAGGTCTATGGGTTGATCTTTGATGGTGACGCGATGACGAACCAGGTCGGCGATGATGTCGCCGCAGGCGAGGGTTTCTTGTTCAGGTTGGGCTTCGCTCCAGCGCGCGCGGCGCAAAACGGCTTTAACGCGGCTGAGCAATTCGCCAATGCCGAAGGGTTTGGTCAGGTAGTCATCTGCGCCGAGGTCGAATGCTTTGATTTTGTCGCTTTCTTCTCCGAGGGCTGTCAGGATGATGATGGGAACGATGGAGATTTTCCGAATCTGGCGGGTGGCTTCCAGTCCGTCCATGTTGGGCATCATCACATCCAGAATGACCAGATCGACATGCTGTGACTGGAAAATTGCCAGGCCGTCGCTGCCGTTGGATGCAACGGTAACGTTGTACCCCCGAACTTCGAGATTGATGCGGACGAAATCTCGAAGCGATTTTTCATCGTCTATAACAAGAACGCAGGGTGAAAGGGTCATGGTTGGATGTTGATAGGAGTTTTTAGAAGAGGGATGGAGAAGGCAAAGCAAGCGCCTTTTGTGCGCGGCTCTATCCAAATTTCGCCGTGATGGGCTTCTACCAGTCCGCGACAAATGGCCAGGCCCAGCCCGGTGCCGCCTGCGCCGCGTGAAAATAGATTGTCTACCCGGTAGAAGGGGTTGAAGATGCGTTCGCTTTCTTCCGGGGTAATGCCAGGGCCGTCATCTTCAACACGGAAGATAATTTTATCGCTAATTCGCGAGACTGTGATGGTTATTTTTGCTTTTTCTCCGGCGTATTTGGCGGCGTTTTCGAGCAGGTTGCGCACAATGGTTTCGAGGCGCGCTTTGTCGGCATAGATGGGGGGCAGGTTTTCTGGCAGGTGTATTTTTAGTTGTCCCTTTGGGGCAGATAAGGGACGTTTGGCGGCGTTTTGGATGATTTCATGAATGTTGCATTCGCTCAGTTGAATTTGTAACCGTCCTGTTTCCAGGCGCGAGAGGTCGAGCAGGTTGTTGACCAGTTCGCTCAGTCGGTCGGCTTCATCGGAAATGATGCCGAGAAATTCATTGGTCGATTCGCGACTCCATTCAACGTCGGTGGCGAGCAGTGTGCTGGCGTAGCCTTTGATGGCGGCCAGCGGGGTGCGGAGTTCATGCGAGACGGTTGAAATCAGATTGGTTTTCATGCGATCATTTTCGCGGTCGGCGGTAATGTCTTGGATGATGATGCCGCGTCCAATCGAGATGTTGTTGGGGTCGGTAACGTCAAAAGCGTGAAAGCGCAATGAGATTTCGCGGCCTTTGATGGTGGCGATGATTTCTATATCGCGGCTTTTGGGATCCGCAAGGTCTTTTTTTATCTGGCGGCGAATGTTTTCAGGTTGTTTGAGTTGCGCCAGTATGCGCGATAAAACCCGTGAAACGGTCATCTCTGTCAGTTCGAGGTGGCTCAGGTGGGCGAGTTCAGCAATGCGCCGGTTGGTGTAGATGATGTTTCCGTTCAGGTCGCTCAAAATCAGACCATCTTGCATCGATTGAATGAGCGATTCAAGCCGCCGGGTTTGTTCTTTTAGGCGTTGGTCTGATTTTGCATATAGGGCCGCGTTTTCAATGGCCATGGCGGCCTGGTTGGCAAAGTTGGAGAGTAAACGAATTTCATTGACGCGATATTCGTAAGGTTCTGATTTGAAAACGAGCAGGGCTGAGGGGCGATCATAATTACTTTGCAGTGGAACGGCCAAAACGGAGCGATAGCCGCCATCGCGCGAGTGCGGGAGCAGCGGCACAAAATTAGGGTCGCGCTCGGTGTCAATAATTTGGACGGGCTTGCCGCTGCGGATGGCGCGCAGGGTTGCCGATTGCGATTCGTCCGGTTCGAGAATGGCCTGTTCGACGAATTTTTTAGACAGGCCGCGGCTGGCGCGAATGCGGTAGAGGTTGCTTTTTTCGTCGAGGGTGATGATGGCAATTTTTTCGACGTTCATCAGACGTTCAACCTGCTCTAAAATCAGGTTGAGAACGACTTTGATATCAAGCGAGGAGACGACGGCCTGGCTGGTTTCAAGCAGGGTGGCCTGTTCGTTCATGCGCGCCTGGATGGATTGTTCCATGCGCGTCATGCTGACGGTTAGTTTGCCTACCTGATCGCGACGCTGGGCGAGTATCTGGAGTTGTTTTTGTTGGGTAGGGTCAACTTTCGCGTCTTCACCGATGCGCTGACTGATGGTTGCCAGGCTTTGGAGTGGGTTGAGTACCTGGCGATAAAGCGCGCCCCAGAACAGGATGCCGATTGCTGAAAAGGAGAAGAAGGCGGCCAGGGTAATTCGTCTTAGTAAAATCTGGCGCGCAAAGGCTTCATCGCCCGGCCGGCTGGTGACAATAGCCCAGCGGGCTGTTTTGATGGGGGCGTAGGTGTAAAGCGTCTCTTGTTGCGTATTTTTTTGAATAATTTGCGAGCCGGTTTCTCGTGCCAGAATATGTTGACTCACTTCGGGCGAAATATCTTGAATATTTTGGGGATTGCTGTTTGGTTCGGTTTGGGCAATGATATTGCCGCTGTGGTCAACAATAAAGACTTGCAAAGACTGTTTTTGGGGGCTATGTTCTTCAATGGTTTTTTGCAGTTCGGTGCTGAAACCTTCGAGGGTAATATTGGCGGCGATAATGCCTGTGAATGTGCCATCTCTGGTTCGCAACGGCATCACGGCGGTTGCAATCGGTTTACCGCTGCCCGGTTCGGCGCGGCCTTCTGAGAGGAAAGCCGCTTCGCTGTTTTGCGCTTCTTGAAAGTAAGATTGAACGGCAAAACTATTTTCATCAACAAAATTTTTTGCGGAGGGGTAATAGTAGAGAATACGACCGTTTTTATCCAGCCTGAAAATTAAATCGATATCCAGCCGACTGCCCTGCACAATGGAAAAAATAGCGGGCAGGTTTTCGATACTGCCAGAGCGCACCGCAGGGTATTGGCTGAGCTGTTCAACGGCATTAAGCGCGTTGCTGATGGCAAGGTCGGTTTGCTGGGCGATGGTTTTTGCGAGGGTGAGGTCTTGCAGGGTGGCTTCTTCGCGAATGCGGCGACTTTCTACCACGTCGAAGATGATGATGATTCCAAGCGTGGGAATAACCAGTAAAAGATAAAGAACCAGCAGTTGCAGGCCAAAATCGCGTCGAATTTGTTGCAAAAACATAGTTGTTGGTTAGGGGGCGCCGAAAATCCAACCCAGGGAGAACGAACCGGCGTAAGCGATGGCGGTCATTTTAATCATTTGTCCTATCCAGGCCGCCAGCAGAAATTTCCAGAAGGGTAGTTTGAGCGCGCCTGCCGCCACGGAGGCTACATCGAACACAGGGTTGGGAATGGTAGCCAGGGCAATAATAGCCCATGCGCCATACTTGTTTACAAAGGGTTGAATTTTTTCGTATGCAGATGATTTTTCGACAACGCTGCGTCCGCTAATTCCGGCCAGGTAGCCGGTGCTTTCGCCGAGACCTGCGCCCAGGGCGGCGGCAATGGCGACGCCCAGCGGGTGAAATACGCCAGACATGCTAAAAACCACCGCCAGCCCCGGCGCAGGGAAAAATACAGTTGCATAGGCCAGCAGGGAAATCATGAAAATTCCCGGATAGCCGTACACAGCCAGTTCAGCGGCGCGATCACGCACGCTGAAGACAAAAAAGGTAATGCCAATAAAGGCAACCAGGCTCAGGCCGCGTAGAATAAGGGTTTTTCGGGATGTTGCTGTTTGTTCTGTCATCTGTTGGCGGCCTGTTTTGTAACTTACTCTTCGCTGATGGTGATGTTTACGATTTTGATGCCGGCATATTCAGGGCGCATCGGGTCGCGCGGCGGAATGGACATCAGCACATCCATGCCTTCGATGACCTGCCCAAAGACGCTGTGTTTGCCATCCAGCCA
Source organism: Anaerolineales bacterium (assembly GCA_034411635.1). Classification (GTDB taxonomy): domain Bacteria; phylum Chloroflexota; class Anaerolineae; order Anaerolineales; family Villigracilaceae; genus UBA8950. Next base: position 14,509 of record DAOUML010000320.1, on the reverse strand, counting down.
GGGGGTTGGAACGTGGGTGATAAAGAACTGCGAGCCATTGGTGCCTGGGCCGGCGTTTGCCATCGAAAGAATGCCGGGTTTGTCGTGTTTCAGGCTGGGGTGAAATTCATCTTGAAAGCGGTAGCCGGGGCCGCCGCGTCCGCTGCCGGTGGGGTCGCCACCCTGAACCATGAAATCAGCGATGACACGGTGGAAAATTGTGCCATTATAAAAGCCTTCGCGCGCCAGAAAGACAAAGTTATTGACGGTGACGGGCGTTTTATCGGCAAAAAGTTCCAGCACCATTGTTCCTTTGTCGGTTTCGATGCTGGCGGAGTATTTCTTTTTGGTATCAAGGTTCATTTGGGGCGGGGTGTTCCACTGCTTGGGGGTCATAAAAGGTCTCCTTAAAATATTGGGTGGGTTATTTTTCTCTCAGCATTTCTGTGATGCGCGCCACAACCATATCAAGCGCGGGCAGGTTGAATCCGCCTTCGGGCATGATTATATCGGCATAGCGTTTGGATGGTTCGACAAAATCCAGGTGCATGGGGCGCACGGTTTTGAGATACTGATGAATGACCGATTCTGTGGTGCGCCCGCGCTCTGAAATATCGCGTTGCAGACGGCGAATGAAGCGGATGTCTGAATCGGTATCGACAAAAATTTTGATGTCGCAAATCTCGCGCAGTTTTGGCTCTACATAAATCAAAATGCCTTCAACGATAATAACGCGGCGCGGGGCAATGGTGATGGTTTTTTCGGTGCGTGTATGTTGCGCGAAGTCGTAAACTGGCAGGTCTACCGGTTGATGGTTTTTGAGTTGTAAAACGTGGGTGATGAGCAGTTCGGTTTCGAGTGAGTTGGGGTGGTCGAAGTTAACTTCTGCGCGCTGGGTGGGAGGCAGGCCGCTCAAGTCTTTGTAATATGCATCGTGGGGCAGGTAGGCGATGCGCGCCGCGCCTACCCGGTTGAGAATCTCTTGGGCAACGGTGGTCTTTCCAGAGCCGGAACCGCCTGCAATGCCAATGACGAGGGGAGATGGTTCAATCATGTCCTGATTATACCCCGTCGCGTGAAGGAATGATTTGCCCAGAAAAATCTTTTATACCCGCGCCGGTTAAAAATTGTGTTTTTTACAAGAGCATGAACGCGCAATATCATGCTCTCACCCCCTGGCATGATAGAATCGCACCCAAATTATTCCCAATAAGGTTGTAACATTATGTCAGGCTTACGACTTTCTAAATATCTTGCTGAAATCACAAGAAATTATCAGTTTGTCAAAGATACAGAAGGAATGTCTCCTGCCCGTGTGTATAAATTAGTTGGGCGCAATGAGAACCTGTACTTGAAAATGACAGATGTTCAATATCGTGGAACGACATACGATGTTGAGCGTGAAAAAGACATCATGCTATGGTTAAAAGGAAAACTTCCTGTTCCAGAAGTTTTGCATTTTGAGCAATATGAAAATACAAGTTTTTTGCTTATGCGTGAAGTTGGCGGTGCTGTGGGCCACGCATATTATCAAGCGCAGTCTGACCCGAAAAAAATGATAAAAATTTATAGTGAGGGCATTAAACTTTTTCAATCTGTTCGTATTTTAGACTGTCCATTTCTCAGCGATATAGACTTTCGGCTTAATGAATTGGATTATTTACTGCAAAACAACCTGGCTGATATAGATATCGAGAATTGGGAAGAGGATACGCCTTTTAGAGAATCAAATGAGTTGTATGACTTTCTGAAAAAAAACAAGCCAAATGAAGAATTGGTGTTTTCTCATGGCGATTTTGGCGATAGCAATATTTTTGTTGCCAATGACCAAATCAGCGGCTTCATAGACTTGGGAAGAAGCGGAAAGGCCGACAAATGGTACGATATCGCCTTTTGCGTTCGTTCGATTCAGCATGATATAGGCCATGATAAAGAATATATCGATTTGTTCTTTGACTTGCTTGATATCGAACCAGATTGGGAAAAAATAAGGTACTACGTTTTGCTGGATGAGTTATTTTGAAAGCAATAAACGCCAAATTTTGATAACCGGGTAATTGCTCACCCGTTGCTATTTTTAAGAACAATTGATGAGGTTAAACATGACAAACATAGAAAATGAAATCGGCATGTTGGAACTTGATTCTCTCTCTGCCCAAAAATGGGCCCAAGACGGAAAAGTGGAAGAATGGGTTCACAAATACCTTTTGAGCGGAACAGGCGGGGAGTCAAATTCGGCATTTTCGCAAGGCTTGAAACGGCAAAAGCGTTGGTGGAACGGGCCAGTTGTCCTGAATCTCGCCGACCTTTCTCCAGCCGTTGGAACGAGCGCGGGCATGGAATTTGTGGTTGATAAGGATTACTGGTTCGCGCGTACCAGCAAGATGGCAAAATCGTTCTCGAACCCATTGTTACTCCCCCCATTAATTGCCGAATATCGCGCAGGCGAACTGAGTATACGTGATGGCAATACGCGCTATGGAGCGATGAGACTGCTGGAATGGACTCACTGTTGGGTAATTATTTGGTACAACGCTGCGAGCGATTATCGCAAGCACACCAAAGCCTTATTCAGGCATAAACCAGTTGCGCAGATAACCTGAAAATCCTGATTTGAGTGGCTCTAGCGATTATCTGCGACACTCCACACATGTACCATCGGCTTGGCCCCATCTCCATACAATTCCAAGACATAGAGCAGGCCATTGGCCCGGTCGTAGGAGATATCGCCGATGCGGTCACGGCGCTGATCGCCAATGCCGAGCGTGACGACATCCCATTCGGGCGGATTAAAGAACAGGTACTCGTCGATATCCAGGACGGCATAGGGCTGGGGCTGCCAGGCCTCCAGTTGACCGGTGGCTACCTGGGCCAGTTGATTGGGATCAAAGAGAATAAACTGAGCGTCGAAACGGGTGCTCCACCAGCCGCGTCCTGAAGCGCAATTTCCAGATTCTTCGTCGCAACAGCCGCTGAAATCTTCCGCCGGGCAAGGGGAACCATCGGCCAGGCGGCAGGTGATGAAATCGGTGACATGGGCATCGACGCAGGCGTATTGCGGCCCGGCGGCGTTGATGTAGCCATACCAGTATTTCGCGCCGGTGCTTTTGGTGCCAGCAAACAAGACCGCCTGCTTGCCTGTTGGCGTTGTCAGCCACGCGCCGCCTTCCCAGGCATCAGGGTGCTGATAATCGTTCATGGCGCGCGCGATGTCGGCGGAGTTGTAGGCGTTTTCGTACAGAAGCAAGGTGACTTCTTCCAGGCGCGTTCCTGATGGCGGTGGGCTGCCATCCGTATTCCAGGGGCGGTAAGCGAAAATCGTTGGACCCATGCCGCCTTGCCCGCCATCGCGCATTCTTCCGGTGGCAAGAGTGCGCCCGCCGGTGTAAGAATCGGCCCAGGGAGCGGGAATCTCAAACATGTAGGCATTGACGCTATACATATTGACCCTGCCGATGAACCATTCGCCTTGAAAATTGGGCGCGGAAAGATTCGGGCTGACCCAGCCATGCGAGGGGAATTCATCGCGCTGGAGATGCTCGCCCCAGGTGACGTGAATCTGCGCTCCGGTTTCGGGGCGGTTGAGGTATTGCATTCCGGCTTTGGGAATTTCCTGAAATTCAATGAAGCGCTGCTCGAACAGGTTGGCAAAGTCCTGAATAAATTCGGCAGAATTCAGGTCGTCAATATTTCTAGAAATCACCGGCGCAGGTATGCTCACTTCGGCCACCTGGCCGCCATCAGGCAGGCTGCCGTAGGCGATGCGGTCGTGGCCCATGATGAAGAGCGAGCCGGGGAAACCATCCTGCGCGCCGCTGGGGTCGCCATCGGGGTTGAAGGTCATGGCATTGCCGCCATAGGCGAAGGTGCGGGGAGGTTCCTCGCCGCCGGGCAAACGGAATGCGCCCACATAGATCAAATCACCCGGTTGAATGAGCGCTGCTGATTCGGCGGCTGGGGGCGGCGCAGCGGTTGAGGGTTGGGTGGCTGGCGATAGGTTGGGGGGAGTTTGTTCGGCGGGTAACGGCCCAAAATTACAGGCTTGAATCCACAGAATGAGCAGGATGAAGAACGCGAGACGGCTTTTCATCGCCGGGCCTTTTTCCCGCGCTGGAAGGCCAGTCCGGCCCCAATCAGGACGAACGGGACGATGAGACTGCTTGCGCAGGGCAGTCTCATGGGCGCCGCGGCTGGCTCTTGCGCCTGATTAGATTCGATAGCCTGTTCAGGTTCGGTCGGCTTTGTTGTGGCGGCGTGGGTTGAAAGACGCAGGTCATCGATCCGAATCAGTCCGCGCTGGGCCTGGCCTGAATCGGTGTTGAATCCAAATGCAATGCCGCTGATTTGATTCGGGCTGGCAAAAACAGCCCCGGCGTTCTCTTCCCATGCGACGCGTTGGAACTGCTCCCAACGAATGCTGTAGGGAACCCAGGTTTCGGCAGTTACAGCCAGTGATTCGGCAGAATAGGCGTAGGTTGCGCGCGAATCGCCCATGCCGACGTAGAGATCAATGCTGAAATGGGTGGCGCCGGCCAGCAGGTCGAAGGCGAGGCTTTCGGCGGCGCTCCAATCCTGGGGCCGCTCGAAGAACAGGGCGCAGGTGGCCCAACTGGAGGGGGCAACGTCAAATTCGATTTGCAGGGAGGCCGCGCCGCTGGTAGATTGGCCCGCAACGGCGCCGCAGTTAATGGTGGTGGGCGCGGCGTCATCGGCGAAGGCCTGCCAGTCGGTTGGGGTTTCAAAGTCATCGATCATCCCCAGCGTGGCGGGGGGTAATGGGACGGCGGCGGCGGGTTGAGTGGCATCTGCTGCAACGGTTGGCAAGCCTGCGGGTGGTTGCGAGGGCGGATTGTCCGCGATCCAGCGCTGGTAGTAGAAGTTGATCATGCCGATAAATTCGTCGCTGGCTTTGCGGCTGCCTTGTTCCGAGGGATGGTCGTCGCCGGATGGGTAATAGAGTGTGTTTCGCGTTCCGTAAATATGTTCAACCTGACCATTCTCGAAGCGGTGATGCGCGTTGGCGTCGGTGAGGATGTTGTAGAAATCGAAGACGGCCACGTTATTGTGTGGGTAGTTGTTTTCGGCCAGCCAGTCGTAAACCAGCCAGTTGTTGAAGGCGCGCGCATTTCTGGCGTAAGTGCCATCGGAAAGCGGCGGGGCGGTGATGACGATGAAGAGTTTATCGGGGCGGGTGGCGAAGTAGCGCAGAATGTCGTTATAAACATATTTGGCATGGCCGACGCTTAACCAGCCATCGGGGTTGGGCGGGTCATCCGGGTTGCCTTCGAGGGCCGAGTTGGGGAAACAGGATTTGAAGAGGATGATGGCGTTTTCTCCGCCGGGGTCGCCGAAGGCGCGGGTGTAACTGGCATTCTGGCCGCTTTCGTTGTAAAGGGCATTCATATATACCGGCGTTTGTTGGCTGCGGAACCATTCCGGCCAGTTGGGGATGTCGGTGCGGTCGCCAATCGAATCTGGCCCCCAGCCGTAGTTGGTATCGCTGACAAAGTAGTTGTTGGCAGCCAGGGCGCGCCCCAAATCGCCATAGCCATCGCTCAGCCAGTTTTCGCCGGTGGAGTGGTGAATGAAAATCAGTTTGACGGGTTGGGCGGGAGGAATGGGGGAATCGGCCTGGGCCAGGCCGGGCTGGGGATGTAAAGCAGCCGCCAGCAGGGTAAAAATCCCGAAAAGGATCAAGAGCAAGTTTCGGGAGAGCGTGGTTCTGGTGAACATGCCGCCTCCTGTCTGAGATTGGTAGGACTCGTTTGTGAAAGATTAGGGCGATATTGCGATGGATCGCAAGATGGCATCGAACTCCGGCTGAAGCCCGGCAACTTCGAGACTTTCAAAGGTGACATAGTAGAAAAATTCGTCAACCAGAATGATTGCTTGATAGTCTTGATTGCCTGTATCTTCATCATTGCAGATGGCGATTACCGCCGGGTAGCCGCCAATCTGGTATCCATCTTCCGCGAAGGTTTGAGCGTTGGCGCAGTGGGCAATTCCGGGCAAATTCGGATTCATGCTTGCGGGGGTGTAGCCGCTTTGTCCGCTACGCGAAATCCCCAGCGCGGTGCCGGTCATGTCCATAAAGTGTGTTTGCAGATTTGGATCGCGGTAGCAGATGAAAGCAAGAATCTCTGTCGAGTCAGGGCGGTAGTAGGGCGCGAGCGCCAGGGCGGCCATCGGGTGGTTGAGGCGCTGGAGCAAGGTATCTAATGAAGCGGATTTATCTTCTGGGTCATAATCGACACAGGCCCAGGCGGGTGGCAGGGACAGATTGAACGCGGCCCAGGTCGATTGGTAGGCCGGCCAGTTTGTGGGGTCGGTTTGGGGCGCAGTGGTTTCAGCCGGGGCCTGTGACAGGAACGGCGAGTCGACTTCTTCCGGGTCTGAAACGATTGGGATTTCGATGCGGGTGATTTGGGCATTTTTCAAGATGGATTCTATTGCTGGCAGTGAAGCGACATTTGGCGCGCGCAGCAGGAATTGGAGAACCCGGTTTTCGTCCGCAATTTTGATGATTTGGAGCGCATAGGGTGGTTCTTTGCTGCCAAGAGTGCAGGTAACGATTTCTGCGGGCTTGCCCAGCAGGGTTGCGCCATTGGCAACATAAGATGCATTGACTTCGCAATCACCGCTTTCGGCGTAGGCATCAACCGTACTGCTTCCGTCCATGTTCTCAAGCGTGGGCGAATAGTAACTGCTGTAGGCATGAAAGAAAATGGAGGTTTTATCGACAAAAAAAGTTTCGTAATTGGGTTGGTAGATGCAATTCAGGTGGTCGCTTTCGTCACCCTCAAAACTCAGGATAACTGCTTCGGGATGGTTCATGCGCTGCCACATGGCCGCCCGGCTGTGTTCGTATTGATCGGGGTCGTAATTGACGCATTGCCAATCGTTTGTGAGTGACAAGGCGATACCGCCCGTAACGGAGGTGTCGTAGATTTCCATCGCTTCTATCAAAGGAGTGGGCGAGGCAGCCGGCTGGGTGGGGGTGGGGATAGGGGTGGCCGCCGTGGGCAGGGTTGGCGCAATTTGCTGGCTGGCTGGTTGCGAATTATTGGGGCTGGCGCAGGCGGTGCACAGGAACATCAAAAAAAACAAGAAAAAAAATTTTTTCTTCATCGTTTTCTCCTTATACAGGAAGCATAGCGTTTCTGTAAATATATTATACGGCGCGCCAGGGCAGAGATAAAGTGGTCATTCGTAATTAACTTGACAATGTCACATTTCAGCGACACGCCCTGCCTGGCATCAGCCAGGGTGAAATCCGTGTACGGGCTTTGGGTTTTACACCCGGAGTGGGTATGGTTATTTGCGCCAGATTTGTTGGGTAAACCTGGCAATTTCGTCAAAAGCCTGGCGGCTTTCGGGCATGAAGTCGCCCAGGCTATGCCAGGCATGCCACATGCCCGGCCAGATGTTCAGGCTTACATTGACGCCCTCGGCCCGGGCTTTTTCGGCCAGCCTGAGCGAGTCGTCCAGCAGGATTTCCTGGCTGCCAACCTGAATGAGCATGGGCGGAAGGCCGCGCAAATCGGCGTGGACGGGTGAAATGAGCGGGTGCGCGGGGTTGTGGTTGGCGGTGTAATCGTTGGCCCAGGTTTGCAATTCTTCAGCGCGCAGCAAGACTTCAGCTTTTGCCAGGCTTTGATGGGATTGCCCGGCAAGGGTCAGGTCGAGCCAGGGCGAGAGGCAGATGAGCGCGGCAGGAAGTGGGGTTTTGTTTTCGCGCAGGCGCAGGGCGGTGGCAACGGCCAGTCCGCCACCGGCAGAATCTCCGGCGAGCAGAATGTTTTCGGGGGAGTAGTTTTGCTGAAGCAGCCAGAGGTAGGTTTGGCTGGCGTCTTCGAGGGCAGCGGGAAAGGGGTGTTCGGGGGCCAGCCGGTATTCTCTGGCAAAAGCAGGTTGAGTCTGGCCCGCCTTGCGAGGGTGCTGCACAGCATTTGATGCGATTCCAGACCGCCAAGCACGTAGCCGCCGCCATGCAGGTAGAGGATGACCCGGTTTTGATGCGCGTTTTCTGGTTTGATCCAGGCGGCGGGCAGCCCGTTGGCGTGGACGTGGGTGATGGTGATTCCAGCGGTGGGGCGGTTCATGTATCTGGCGTTTTGGGTTTGCTGGGCGCGTTTTTGAGCGAGCGATAATCGCTGGTTTTTGATGACGATTCGCAGCAGGGCACGCCAGAAGTGTGCCTGAAGGCTGAGGGGCATGTTATGGTTTTCCTTTGGCGATGATGTCTTTGCCGAATTTCTCTTGCAAAACATCGAGCGCGGATTGCAGTTTGCGTTGTTTTTCGCTGGTTTGGCCCCACAATTCCATTTGGTGGATGGGCGGGCCGAGGTTGCTGACGCCGACGCCGAGCAGGCGCACGGGTTGGCCGGGGGCGCGGACTTGTTTGAAAAGGCCCAGAGCAATGGTTTCGATGTCGGTGGTTTGGTCGGTGGGGGCGGGCAGGGTGGTTTGGCGGGTGAGGGTGGTGAAATCGGGCCAGCGCAGTTTGATTTTGACGGTTTTGGCGGCCAGGTTTTCGCGGCGCAAGGTGTGGCCGACTTCGGCGGCCAGTTTTTTCAGGCTGGCTTCGAGGGTTTTATCGTGGCGCAGGTCGCGGGGGAAGGTGGTTTCCTGGCTAATCGATTTGGTTTCGTGTTCGGGGGTGACGGGGCGGTTGTCGATGCCCTGGGCGTGCTGGAGCAGGTCGCGGCCTGGTTTGCCGAACAGGGCGACCAGTTCGCGTTCGGGATAGCGGGAGAGATCGCCGATGGTGTGGACGCCGAGGCTTTGCAGGCGGGCGGCGGTCTTTTTGCCGACTCCCCACAGGGTTGAGACGTTTAGCGGGGCCAGAAATTGGGCCTCGATTCCGGTTTCGATAATGGTGATGGCGCGGGGGTAGTCTGTTCCGCGCGCCGCCGCTTTGCCGGTTTCGGTGGCGATTTTGGCGACCAGTTTGTTTGACGCGATTCCGATGGAGCAGGGCAGGCGCGTTTCTTCCCAGATTTTTGTTTGCAGTTGTTGGGCGATGGCGTGGGCGGGTTGGCGGAGGTCGGTTATATCGAGGAAGGCTTCATCGATGGAGATTTGTTCGACGAGTGGAGAAATGTCGTGTAGTCGTTGCATGACCTGGCGGGAGTGTTCGCTATAGCGGGCGTGGTTGGGCGGGACGATGCGCAGGCCGGGACAGGCACGCAGGGCCTGGCTCATGGGCATGGCGGAGCGTACGCCGCTGGCGCGGGCGGGGTAGGAGCAGGAGGCGACGACGCCGCGCTCTTCGGGCTGCCCGCCGACGGCGAAGGGTTGGCCGCGCAGGTTGGGGTTGTAGATTTCTTCAACGGCGCAGAAGAAGGCGTCGAGGTCGAGGTGCAGGATGACCGGCATGGCGTTCAGGCAAATGTTTCGAGATAGAGTTCTTCGACTTGCTTGCGCGCCCAGGGTGTGCGCCGCAGAAACTTGAGGCTGGATTTGATGCTGGGTTCGTTGTAGAAGCAGCGAATGGGGATGCGCCGCGAGAGTTCTTTCCAGCCATGTTTTTCTACCAGGCGGGTGAGGATTGTTTCGAGGGTGAGGCCGTGCAGGGGGTCGTTGGATTGGAGGTTGGGCATGGTGGTTGGTTTTTCGATACAGTTGCCGGATTTAGATGTTGCGCGATCTTGCGGTAGTATACCCCAGCCCGCAGATTTCACGAATGGACGCGGATTTTTTCTCGAAAATAAGAAATTCGCGCCCATCATTTGTGTGCTGAGGGCTTAATTTTCGTTCGATTCCTCAAAAGCCAGCCGCAGGGCGGAGGGAAAATCAGCGATTGGCCCGAAGGTCTGCTCGTAAGCAGAGAGCAGTTGGCGCGTTTGCCGCTCGGCAGCGGGTTGGGATAGGACGAACCCGGCCAGCGCGGCGGCTTTTTCGTTTTGCCCATTTTTAGCGAACAAAACCGCCATGCCGCCCAGCGCATCGAGCGCAACCGGCAACAGTTTAAGCGATAGCGCAGATTCGGCGGCCTCGCGGAAATAAGCCCGCGCCTGTTCAAAATCGCCCAGGGCGGCGCAGGTGTGGCCAAGCCCGGCCAGCGAGTAGGCCGCGCCGGTGCGGTCATTGGCGCGACGGCGCAGGGCCAGGCTTTCCTGGTAATGACGCAGCGACAGCGCGTGGGCGGCGTTTGCCCGTTCCAGATCGCCCAGGTTGTGCAGGCACAAGGCTTTGCCCCACAGGTCGTTGAGCCGGTTTGAGATGGCGAGGCTTTCCTCGTAGGCCTGGCGGGCCTGCGTGATTTGCTCCATTTGGGCCAGCAGATTCGCCAGGTTCACCAGGGCCAACGCTTCGCCGCGTGGGTCACCCAACCGACGGCGCAGTGACAGATTCTCTTCGTAACAGGCGCGCGCGCCTTTCAGGTCGTCCAGCGCGCGTAGTACCCCGCCCAGGTTGTTATCCAGAGACGCAATTCGCTGCGGGTCGCCCAGGGCGCGGAAAATGCCGAGCGCCTGCGAGAGAATATCGCGCGCGCGGGTAAAATCGCCGCGCTGTTTGTGGATGACCCCAATCAGGTTCAGGCAGCGTCCCTGGCAGGGTTCATCGCCAGCGGCCAGGGCATACCCGCGCTGCAACAACAAAAGGGCCTCGTCGAGCGCGCCGCGTGAGATGGCATTCATGCCCAGGTTGGCGAGCGCATTGGCCTGGCCCCTGGTGTCGGCCAGCGACTCGAACATTGCCAATGCGCGCTCCGAAAATTCTTTCCCCTGCGCATAACGCGCCAGCCGGTCGCACACCCAACCGCGCCAGGCCAGCACCCAGGCAGAAAATGCTCCATTGCCCCAGCCCGAAAAACGCTCCAACAGATGGTCGGCTTCCTGATAGCCGCCGCGCAGATCAAAGAACGAGATTAACGTCTCCAGCGCGGGCGCGAGCAGGTCGGCGTGGCGGGCTTCGGCAGCCCAATCAATCGCCGCGCGCAGGTTGTCGAGTTCGGCGGCAATTTCTTCCAGGGCTTCGGACTGACGCGGCCCGCGTAGGTCAATTTCGTGGCGGGCGGCAAAATTTAGATAGTAATGGGAGAAGGATTGGTGCGGATTTTCGCCGCGCGGCAGGCATTCGCCAACTCTCCCGGCGGCATACTGCCGCAAAAGTTCGTGGATCGCGTACCGACCCGTACCTTCGCGCTGGACGAAGGACTTATCCACCAACCCGGAGATTACCGCCGCGCTTGCCCCGGCAACGGCCTGCGCAGCGGGGTAAGCGAACCCACCCACGAAAGCTGACAGGCGGCAGAACGCGGCACGCTCTTCGGAGGTTAGAAATTCCCACGAGTGGTCAAGCAGGACGCGGAAACTGCGATGACGCTCCGGCACATCCGGGCTGGCGGAGGAGAGCGTGTCGATGTCGCGGGCAATTGCTTCGGCCACTTCTTGCGGAGAAAGCGCGCGCAGCCAGGCAGCGGCCAGTTCAATGCCGAGCGGCGCGCCCATGACCAGGTTGCAGATGCGGACGACGTGCGCCAAACTGGCGGGGTCGAGGTCGAAATCGGGGCGTACTCGCCGGGCGGCCTGCCAGAACAATTGCACCGCGCTGGCTTCCTGTGGGGCTGTATCTGCTTCGGCGGGGATCTCCAGGCCTGGCACGTCCAGCGCCCATTCGTTTTGCAGATTCAGGCGGATGCGCGATGTGACCAGGATACGCACGCCCGGCGCGGCAGAGAGAATTTCTGCCAACAGGTCGGCGCGGGTGATGTGTTGCTCAAAGTTGTCCAGCACCAGCAGGAGTTCCTGCCCGGCCAGGGCTTTGAGCAGGCAGTTGCGCGGGGTTTCGCGTGGCTGGGGTGGCAGGCCGAGCGCTTCGCACAGCGTCAGGGAGAGCGATTCGACATCGGCGGAGGCGGCCAGAGAGACAAAAATGACCCCGTTCATGAATTCGGTGCTGATGCGCGCGGCTGTTTCGGCGGCCAGGCGGGTTTTGCCGATTCCGCCCGGGCCAAGCAGGGTGATCAGCCGACATGTCGGTTGACGCAAAAGGGCGGTGATACGCGTCAGTTCAGGGTCGCGCCCGATGAACGGAGTTCCGTATATCGGGAGTCCGCTGCTGGGGGCGGCTGGGGCGGTGGATAACTTTCGGTAGAGGGCGTCTGTTTCGGGGGCGGGGGAAACGCCCAGTTCTTTTTCCAATAAATCACGACAAATTTCGTACTGGCGCAAGGCCAGGGCCTGCTGACCGTTGCGGGCCAGCAGGGTCATTAGTTCGCGGTGGCTTTCTTCGCGCAGGGAGTCGAATTGCAGCAAACGCTGGGCGGCGCGAATGCCCTTGGGGTAGGCCCCGCAGCGTTTGTAGTAATCAATCAGGTTTTCGAGGGCGGTGAGGGCGGCCAGGCGCAGGCGTTCGCGGGTGAGGGAAGCCCACTCCTCGAAGCGGCTACTTTCGCGCAGGTAAACGCCTTGCAGGAAGTCGCCGCGATACTGCTCGAGGGCCAGTTCGAGGTCGCTGGCGCTGCGTTCGGTCAGGACGACCAGGCCGGCGTCGCGTTCCTGTTCGGTTTGCAGGCGCGTCTCGAAATCGAGCGCGTCCATGCGCCAGGCGGGCGAGCGGCGCAAACGCACGTTCTGGCGGCTGATTTCGAGTTCTTCGCCCAGGTGTTTGCGCAGGCTGTTGAGCAAAACGCGCAGGTTGCCCAGCGATTGGGCGGTGGTGCGGTCATCCCACAGGATGTCGGCCAGCACTTCGCGTGAATGGGCCTTGTCCTCGGCGGCCAGGTATACCAGCAAGGCTTCGGCTTTGCGCGAGGCCAGGCCGTGCAGGGGCTGCCCGTTTTTGCGGATTTCAAGCCCGCCCAGGGTGAGGAGGTTGAGCGAAGGGGTCATTGGGTTGGGGAGAAAAAATACCTGTTCTCTGGTAACTACCTACCCTCACCCTGCCCCTCTACCACTTCGTGGCACACGTCCCAAAGGGAGAGGGAAACGGATACAAAAAGCGGATTTTTATGCTGAAAACGACAATTTCGTCCGAGATTTCTCCCCTCTCCCACCGGGAGAGGGGTTGGGGGGTGAGGGTGAGTAAGGCAGTTACTTTATTTCACCATATTCAAAAAGTCAGCCAGCAAACCATAAGCCGTGGTGTGCGGGCCGGGGTCGCTTTCGATCAGGGTCAGTTGACCGAGTACGTCGGTATTGAACTGGACGAGCGAAGTCGTGCCTTCCAGCCCGTACATGGGCGAAGTGACCGGAACCAGTTCCGGGGCGACTTTGCCGCGCACCTGGTCGCCGTCTTTTTCGGCGGTGCAAACCAGTTTGTAGCGTTTGCCCTCGGCTTTGGCGGCCAGCACCATTTCAGGGGTGATGGCGCGGATGCCGGTGCGGTCTACGTCGCCCGGTTTGAGCGGTTTGTCCATCAGCACGGTTGCCAGGGCGGCGATTTTGATGGCGGCGTCCCAGCCGTCGATGTCGCCGGAGGGGTCGGTTTCGGCGATGCCGATTTGCTGGGCGTAGCGCACGGCGTCGTCAAAACTGTCGCCGCTTTCCATGCGAGTCAGAATCAGGTTGGTGGTGGAGTTCAGCACCGCGCGGAAGGATTGCAACTGCGCGCCGGGCAGGGCCCCGCGAAAGAGCGAAAAAATCGGCGCGCCGTCCATGACGGTCGATTCGTGGAAGAACTGGCGTCCCTTTTGGGCGGCCAGGGCTTTCAGTTCGTGCCAGGCGTGCACCACCGGGCCTTTGTTGGCGGTGCTGACGTGCATGCCGTGTTCGAGGGCCAGTTTGATGTGGTCGATGGCGGGTTGGCCTGTTTCGTAATCGACAGGGGTGTTTTCGAACAAGACATCCGCGCCAGATTTGCGAATCAGGTCGAAGGCGTCTGCCACGGGGAAGGCACTAAATTCGGCCAGGGTTTTGCCGTTGGCGAGGGCGTCCATAACGGCAGGCAGGTCGAATCCGTCTGGCTGGACAGCGAATCCGCGCCGGCCGGTGCCGATGGCGACCACGCTGAAGGTGAGTTTGTAGTCTTTCTGCATTTCTTCCTGCTTGCGCAGTAAGAGTTCGGCCAGGGCGCGGCCTACGTTGCCAAATCCGAGCAGGGCGAGTTTGTAGTGGGGCATGGGGAGGTTCTCCTAGATAATTTGGGAATGTTTCAAAGGGGATAGAGGATTCTTATTCGATTTTCCCCAGTTTCCCCATAATGTAAACCTGTCCTCTTGAGGTTTGGGACTTGAAAAGCCTGTATCTACTTATCTTCAGATAAGCGTCATAAGGGTGCTGTAGATTCATTTTTTCAGCCAGGGAATAAAATTCATCATCGGTTCCTATCTGAAAATCTCCGGATTCCCAAAAGTTTGGCATTTGAATATAGGCAACATCTATAAATTCTATGTGTATTGGATTGTATAAATCATCTTTTGTTGGCATTGCACGAATTCTCAATATTGAAAGAGATACCCTATATTCCCAAAGTTTATAACGGTACTTTCGGTTCGGTCATTTCACGTGGAGAATGAAAGATTGTTCTTCGAGAGATCATCATAAATTGATGGAGGCAAGTCGCAGATTTTCAAAATGTGCTT
>DAOUML010000319.1:0-7092 GCA_034411635.1 Anaerolineales bacterium | reverse complement strand
CCCCCACGCCTACCGATACCCCAACTCCCACGCCCACTGAAACCCCCACGCCCACCTTCACCCCAACCGCCACCTTCACCCCCACCAACACCTTTACCCCCAGCCCCACCGTCTACATCCCGCCCAGCGCCACCCCCATTCGGGTCGGCAGCGGCGAGCGTTGGGTCTCTGTCAACCTGAGCGAACAACGCCTCTACGCCTGGGAAGGCGACACCCTGATCGCCAGTTTTGTCATCTCCAGCGGCCTGGCCCACACCCCCACCCTGCCCGGCACCTTCAGGGTCTATGCCAAATTCAAATACGCCGACATGCGCGGCCCCGGCTACTACCTGCGCGATGTCCCCAACACTATGTATTACGACGGCGATTACGGCATTCATGGCGCCTACTGGCACAACAATTTCGGCGTTCCCATGAGCCGTGGCTGCGTTAATATGTCCATCCCCGATTCAGAATGGCTTTTCAACTGGGCCCCCTACAACTTATTGGTGAAGATACACTACTAAACCAACCGATTCGCCCCGCTAATCCAACTCATCAATCGGCATCTGTCCACCCGCAAGGTGGACACGCCCCTCACCCTGGCCTGACCACCGTTTTACAGGCCTCACCCGCGCCCCAAACAAGGAGACAACGCCATGCACCCTGCTTTTCAACATCCCCAATACCTGCTCAAAAAACAAGCCATCGCTCTCACCGGAAAACTGCGTTTCTACAACCCGCAGGGAGAAGTGGTTCTGTTTAGCGAACAAAAAATGTTCAAACTGCGCGAAGACATCCGCATCTATTCCGACGAGCAGAAAAGCCAGGAACTCCTGCTCATCAAAGCCCGCCAGATGCTCGATTTTTCTGCCGCTTACGACGTTACCGACGCCACCAGCGGCCAAAAAGTTGGCGCCCTGCGCCGCAAAGGACTCAAATCCATTCTCAAAGACGAATGGGAAGTCCTCGACCCCGCCGATAACGTCATCGGCCTGTGCTTTGAAGATAACATGCAACTGGCCCTGCTGCGCCGCTTCCTGCTTGGCAACCTGCTGCCCCAAAACTACGATCTGACCATCGGCCAAACCCGCGCCGCTGACCTGAAGCAGCGCTTCAACCTCTTCCGCTATGAGATGGACATCGACTTCAGCATGGACACCACCCGCATGCTCGACCGTCGCCTGGGCATTGCCGCTGCCGCCCTGCTCGCCATCATCGAAGGCAAACAGGATTCGTAATGCCGCGCAACGCCCTCTTTGCCGGACTGATCTTCGACGAGTTCGACCACCCCGTAGAAACCGCCTTCGTCGGCCCCGACCCATGCTACGTCATCGACGACGCTGGTTTTCGCCGCCACATCCCCTCCGAGCAGGTGGATAGGCAGGTGCTCAACCAGATTGCCAGCATGATGAAAGGCAGCGAAGATCTGCTCAGCCAGCAGGCCGCCAAAATGCTCGGCAGCGATGATCCTTTCAGCCGCGCCATGATTGAAAGCCAGTTAAAGAACATCGAAAAACAATTCGACGCGCTTTTTCAGATTGGCATCCCCGAAGAAATGCGCGCCTACCTGGGCATGAGCGGCTTCAAGGTTATTATCGACATGAATGGTGAAGTCCTGCGTTTTGAACAGCCTGGCGCGGCATCTGACGAAGGCGAGTGATGCACCCGGCTTTTCAGCACAACCGATACCGCCTCACCAACCAGGTCTTTGCCCTGCTCGGCCAGTTGCGCATCTACAACCCGGCGGGTGAAGTTGTCCTGTACGCTGAACAGGAGATGGTCGGCGCGTGCGCTGATTTTCGACTGTTTGGCGATGAGCAAAAGACAAGCGAACTGCTCATCATCAAACCCCGTCATTCAGATCAATTCGCTGAAATCTACGACATTCTCGACGCCCCCGGCGGCCAGATTCTTGGCCGTTGCGGGCGTCGCGGCGTTAAATCGGTGGCCGGTGATGAATGGGCCTTGCTCAACGCCGACGGCGAGACGCTTGCCTTCTGCGCTGAAGCCCAGACCAACGCCGCCATGCTGCGACGCCTGCTGCTCGGCAACCTGATTCCCAAAGAATACCGCCTGCAAACGGGGGAAACCCACACAGCCAGCCTGAAACAACGCTTCAATCTGCTGCGCTACGAAACCGACCTGGACATCGCCCCCAACCGCCTCGACCCACGCCTGATTCTCGGCCTGGCGGCCCTGCTTGCCATCCTGGCCGTCTGGCAAGATTGCGGCTGCCGCGCCAGTCCGGGGTAAAGTGAGATAAAGAGCAAGACACCAGTGCAACAACAGTTGCACTGGTGTCTTGCTCTTTATACTTGGTGTTTTAGTTTTTTGTACTGGATAGATGTCATTTCGAGCCGCGTAGCGGGGAGAAATCTGGCGCACGTATGGGAAGATTTCTCGCTATTGCTCGAACACTTGCCCTGGCGGGCAGTGCCAGGGATGACAAACTCTCACGAAATTTGTCCGGTAGAGAAGCTACGGTAGGGCCGTTACATTTGCTTCGCAAATGCTTTTATTTGTTCCTGTACCGCACCCCAGGCGGGTTTGGACGGGTCGTACAGATCATGGCCGCCGGGGAATTCGGCGTAGGTGACGGGGACGGGGTAACGCGTCAGGTTGGCGCGGGTCAGTTTGGGGTTGACGAGGTTGTCGTCACGGCCTTGCAGAATCAAGGTTGGGGCCGTTTGTTTGGGGATGGCACGATAGCCGAGTTGCCCGGCTTTGCGGATTTCGTCGAACAGGCCAATGGGCAGGGCAAAATCGCGAATTTGTTCGCGGATGGATGGGTCGTCCACGTTAATGCCGGGCAGGAATTCGGCCAGTCCTTCGCGGAATTGGGGGTTGTTGAAATCGGGTTTCATGATGCGCATCGGTTTGACGCGCGGCAGGATGCGCCGCAGAACCGGTAGCATGGCCCAGAGCGGATTGGTCAACTTCCAGAAGGGGGCGTAGACGATTAAACGGTCAATTTTTACGCGGGTAGCGGCAGCCAGAGATAGGGCCGAGCCCATCGAATTGCCGACCAGCAGCACGGTCGGGTGAGCGCGGCGCAGTTCGGCCAGTTCAACGGTGATGGCTTGCAGCCAGTCCTGGGCTGTTTTGGTGGGCAGGGTCTCGATTTCTGTCCCAAAACCGGGCAAAAGGATGCCTTTGACGGTGAAGCCGAGTTCGCGCAGGGTTTCACCTGTGGCGCGCATTTCGAGCGGCGTGCCGGGAAAGCCGTGTACCAAAAGGGCGGCTGCGGGGCCGCCCTGAAGGTGAAAGGGTTGGTGTTCTGGCCCTTGAAAGGGCTGAAAGGGCAGCATTTAGCCGACGCCGTCTTGTTCTTGCCCTTTGGGGGAGATAATCCAGAAGGCAACTGCGCCGAGGATGGGCAGGACGCAAATCAGGATGGCCCACAAGACGGTGGCGGTTTCGCCCAGCGAGCGCTTTTTGAGCATGAGCAGGGCAGCGATGCTCATGCCGAGCCAGATGAGGGGAATCAGGCAGTTGAGCAGTTGCAGGAACATGAAACGAATGTGGTGAAAGTCGAACATTTTTTGCTCCTTTGGGAACTTAAAGTTGAATTCTTGCACCCTGGCCTGTGGCCACGCCGTCCCGGTGTCCTTCGGGAGTGCAGGCAAAAAGCAAGAAATTTACCACAACCCCACAAAACACGCGGGGTGCGAGGCAATAACGGAACACGACGTAAGAGCATTTAAGATTCTCCGCCTGTCCTGTGTTCTTTGCGGGGTCGTGGGTAAAGGCTTTCTTTTCTGGCTTGTCCGGGCTAGGAAGATGGCTTGATTGTATCAGTCTTTAACCAATCCGCCATGATACAGTAGTTCATAAGCCCGGATGCCGTCACGGTCAATCCATTCCTGGCCGTGGAAGTGGGTAAAATCGCCTGCGCTGGTGTCGGTGTAGGTCAGGCTGCCTTGGTGGTGCTGGAAACCGCCCAGAAATCGGCCTTCGGTGTACATGCGCGACAGGCTGGCTTTGATCATCGCGCCGGCTTCGGCGGCGGTAATCAGGTCGGGGCGCAGGATGTAGCCGTAGTAGTTCATGGCCCAGAGGGGTTTTCCGTCCAGGAAAACCGCTTCTTCGCCGATGAAATCGGTGCCGCCAAAGTAACTGTCGATGTAAAGCCAGTCGCCTTCGCTGTAGTGCAGATCGTGTGAGCCGGGCCGGCTGGGTGTGCTGTGGGCGCCGCTGCCAACATAAGTGGCCGCTTTGGCGCGGACGATGAAAGCGTGGAGTGGTTCGGGATTCATGGGTTATTTACCTCCTGCCAGGGTTTCTTCGCGCGGGTCGGCCCCGGCGTAGATGCGTCCATCTTCGCCGATGAGGATGGCGCCGACTGCGCCGTAGTCTTTGTCCCAGTCTGGGTCGCGTTGCAGGGTGTAGCCGAGGGCTTGCAGTCCGCTGGCGGTCTGGTCGTACAGGCTGGCTTCGAGGCGCAGGCCGGCGGGGGTGAATTCGTGCGGGGCAAACGATTCGGGGGCGCTGATGCTGTAGAAGCGCGGGGCGCTGATGGCTTGTTGGATGTCCATGTCGAAAATGACCAGGTTGAGGAAGACTTGCACGAGCGCCTGGGCCTGCATGTCGCCGCCGGGGGTCGAGATGGACATGAAGTATTGGCCGTCTTTGAAGATGATGAGCGAGTGCGGGGTGATGCGTGGGCGTTTGCCGGGTTCGAGCGCGCCGGGGTGGGCCGGGTCGAGGCGGAACTGGTTCATGCGGTTGCCGAGGTTGAGGCCGGTGCCGGGCACCATTGGGGTTTGGGGAAAGTCGGAGGGGGTGATGACGACCGAGTTGCCGAACGAGTCGAGGATGGCGAGTTGCGAGGTATCCTGTCCGGCCTGGATGTCGACTGCGAAACGGTCAGACAGGTTCGGGCTGGAGGGCGAGTCTGAACCCTGCGGCGTGATGTAGGGCGTGTAGCCAGGAATTTGTCCGGGCGGCGGGAGCAGGCCAAAGGCCGAATCCGTCATCAATTGGCGGCGCTGGGCGGCGTATTCTTTCGAGAGCAGGGTTTCGAGCGGGACATCGACAAAGTCTGAATCGCCCAGGTATGCTTCACGGTCGGCGAAAACCAGTTCGATGGACTGGGTGACGGTGTGGATGTAGGCCGGGCTGTTGTGGCCGAGGCTTTTCAGGTCGAGGCCTTCGAGGATTTGCAGCACCATCGGCTCGACGACTCCCTGTGACCAGGTGCCGTTGCCGTAGAAGGTGTAGGGGCCGTAACTGCCGCTGACGGGTTGCTCCCAGCCGCCGCTGTAGGTGGCGAGGTCTTCGTAGGTCATCAGGCCGCCTTTTTCTTGGTGCAGGGCGGCGATTTTTTCTGCGATTGCGCCTGTATAGAAGGTTTCGCGCACGGCCTGGTAGCCGCTCTGGTTGTCGGGGGCGGCATCGGCGGCATCTGCCAGGGATTGCAGGGTCTCGGCCAGGTCGGGCTGGGTGAAGCGGTCGTACAAATGCACGGGCCGCCACCACTCGCCTTTGATGTAAACCTGGGCGTTGTAGGGCAGGATGATGGAAAAACCGATTCGTTCGATCAGTGAGAAATCGAGGTTGCGCACCATGATGGCGTGGAAGGGAAAGCCTTCACGCGCCAGGCGGATGGCCGGGGCGGCCAGTTTGCTGAAGGGCATGGTGCCGCACTCTTGCAGCAGGGCGGTGAGCACATCGGGCGAGGCTGGCACGAGTTGGGCGTAAATGTCCATATCGGGGATGGTCTCGAAGCCGCGCGCTTTGAATTTTTCGATTGTGGCGGCCCTGGGGGCCTTGCCCGCGCCAATGTAGGATTTGACTTCGCCGCTTTCGGCGTTGTAGTACATCAGCGGGGCCACGCCGGGGAAGGAGGCCGCTTCGCCGTGGGTGACGTTCAGGGTCAGCAGGGCTGTTGCGGCGGCGTCGCAGGCGGTGCCGCCGCGGGCGAGCACGTCCAGGGCGGCCTGGGTGGCCCAGGGGGTGCCGGTGACGGCGGCGTATTCGTCGCCGACGAAGAGCGTTTTTTCGGTTTTGGTCAGGCCGTTGTATTCCATCGGGTCGCGCGGGCCTTTGGGGAGCAGCGCGTAGAGGATGGCGAAGAGGATGATTACGGATACGATGCCAATGGCAAGGTTGCGAAAGAGTTTTTTCATGTTTGGCCCTTGTGTTAGATGATGATTGAAGATGTGTAAGTTTACCAAATTAAAAATCGTGTAGCCTTGTTTTCAGGGATGATTTTGTCAAAAGGGGTAACTGCCTACGAACTGATATTCGTAGAGCGACACATCGTCCCCGAATGGGGGTTTATGTCGCCTGAAAGCAAATTCTCAACCGCCTTACTCCTAAACGCGACTTGAAAGTCGCGCTACGGTAGGCAGTTACCAAAAGGGTATAATCTGGCGAAAGGAACCGCTTTGATGAAATCTCCCGTTTATTTCGATTATGCCGCCACCACTCCGGTCGATTCTCGCGTGCTGGCGGCAATGCTGCCTTATTTCAGCGAAAACTTTGGCAACCCCTCTTCGGTCCATCGCGTCGGGCAGCGGGCCGAGGCCGCGCTCGAAACTGCCCGCGAGACGATTGCCGAATGCCTGAACTGCCGCCCGGATGAGATTGTTTTCACCTCCTGCGGCTCTGAATCGGACAACCTGGCCCTGCGTGGCGCGGCCTTTGCGATGCGCGAGAAAAACGGCGCAAACTGGATTCTTTGCTCAAAATCGGAGCACCCGGCGGTGACAAAAACCGCCATTCAACTGGAAAAACTGCACGGATTCCAGGTTGAATGGCTGAATGTGGATGAGACTGGTATTGTGACGCCTGCCGCGCTTGAAAAGGCGATTTGTGGCAAAACCGCGCTGGTTTCGGTGATGTATGCCAATAATGAGTTTGGCACGGTTAACCCGATTCCCGATCTGGCGCAAATTTGCCATTCAAACGGGATTCCCTTCCACAGCGACGCGGTGCAGGCGGCGGCTTATCTCGATGTCGATGCGCAGCGACTGGGCGTTGATTTGCTCTCGCTCGGCGCGCACAAATTCTATGGGCCGAAGGGCGTTGGGGCGCTGTACGTCCGCAAGGGAACGGGCATTCATCCGCACCTGACCGGCGGCGGGCAGGAATTTGGCCTGCGGGCCG
>DAOUML010000318.1:0-6910 GCA_034411635.1 Anaerolineales bacterium | reverse complement strand
TATTTCACGTTTATTGGGGTCGCCCCCGATGAGTTTGACAAATTTGGATAACATGCTTCACCTTTCTGAAGCGCGAATTATACCCGTTTTCGGGGTGCTACATAAATGGTAGGGGTGCGCGCGATGTTCTCATAAAAAACGCAATTTGTGGCCGGGGCGGGTATAATCGAACTTGAAAAAAATATCACAAAGGAGAGTTTGCCATGCACGAAAAAAGCATTGAGTTACTTAACAAAGCCGTGGCTGATGAGTTGACGGCGGTGCATCAATACATGTTTTTCCATTTTCATTGCGAAGACCAGGGCTATGGCTTGATTTCAAACCTGTTTTTGCGAACAGCCGTTGAGGAAATGCGCCATATTGAACTGTGCGCCGAGCGGATTTTGTTCTTAAAGGGCGAAGTGGAATTGGTGGCGGCCGGCAGCGTTGAAAAAATTCACGATGTGAAGGCCATGCTCAACAAAGCCCGCGAGATGGAAAAAAGCAGCGCGCGCGATTATAACCTTTGGGCGAATGAATGTTCCGCAAATGCTGATTCTGGTTCAAAGAAGGTATTTGAAGCCCTGGTCGCTGACGAGGAGCGTCACTACAATCAGTTTGATATGGAAAGCGACAAAATCGAAAAGTTTGGCGAACGTTACCTGGCTTTACAGGCCGCCGAAAGCAGCCGCGAGGCGGCTTCAGGCCCAGGCGCAGCCGTCTGAGTTTTATCTGACTTTGAGATAAATTTGCGCCAGCGCAATGGTTGAACCATCGGCGGCGCTGATGTCGCTGATTTCGAGGTACAGGTCGCCAGTTTGCCCGAGGGCGGCCAGGTCGATGGTGAAGGCAAAGGTGCCGGGCGCGCCCATGTCGGGCGCATCAACGGTCAGGTAACTTTGCGCTATTTCCTGGTATTGGGCATTGTAAATCGTGTAAATCAGATTGTTCTCAAAAGGCGCAATCGTTACGTCCCCGCTGAGGGTGATGGAGCCGCTGGCTTCTGATCCGTTTAGCGGGGCGCGTATATTAATGGCGCGTTCTTGCCCGGAGGGGGTGCGGGTGGTAAAGCGGGTGATAACCAGTTGACTTTCACTAATCAGGCGCAGGTGGATGGTGGCCGGGACGCTGGGGCAGCAGGCCGGTTCTTCGGGGCCATGCACGGTGAGCGCGGCGACGATTTCGCCGTTCTGGATTCCCAGGGCGTTGACTGCCACCCGGTCGCCGAGGAAGAAGGAATCGGCGTGGGTGGGTTGGCCGGCGCGATTGAGCAGCGCGCCAATTTGAACAAATTGACCGGTTCCGCCATAGTTCTCGACCAGGATGACGGCGGCATCGGCCATTTCGTCGTTGTTCAGGCTGCCAAAGGCGTACGGTTCAATCAGGCTGATGGCCATATAGCCTTCGGCGGCGGGGTCAGTGCCGATGCGGTATAGGCCGTTTTCCATGCGAAAAGTTTGGACGGTTCGGTCGTATAAGCCGAGGGTGCGGTATTCGGCGTTTCGTAATTGGTCGAGGCTGAGGGCGCTGGACGTGTTTTCGGCGCCAGGGGTGACGAGGCTGAGTTCGGGCAGGGGGGAGAGTTCGCCCTGGGGCTGGAAGGGGGTTTCAGTAACGGCGGGCAGGCCTTCGGGAGATTGCGTCTCACCTGAAGTGGGGGAACAGCCGAAGAGGGCAATCAGGAGCAGGGATAAGAGTAAGATGGTTCGTTTGGACATTTTCCAATCCTTTTTTGATAGGCCCTGAGCGGAGCCGCAGGTTTCGCGGCGTAGTCGAAGGGCTTGAAGATTACAAGGCTTCTACAATGGTGCTTTCGCCCTGACCGACGCCGACGCACAGGGTGGCCAGGCCATAGCGGACGTTGGCGCGGCGGCGCATTTCGTGCAGCAGGGTGGTCAGGATGCGCGCGCCCGAGCAGCCAAGCGGGTGGCCGAGGGCGATTGCGCCACCGTTGAGGTTGTACAGGGCGGGGTCTATGCCGAGGTCTTCGATGACGGCCAGGGCTTGCACGGCAAAGGCTTCGTTCAATTCGACCAGGCCGATGTCGGCGGGTTTCAGCCCGGCGCGTTGCAGGGCTTTCTGGCTGGCCGGGACGGGGCCGAGGCCCATGGTGCGCGGTTCGACCCCGGCGGCGGCCATGCTGACGATGCGCGCCAGCGGCTTCAGGCCGAGTTGGGCGGCTTTGGTCTCGCTCATGACGAGTACTGCCGCCGCGCCGTCGTTTAACCCAGACGAATTTCCGGCGGTTACGGTTCCCCCGTCTTTTTTGAAGGCTGGTTTGAGTTTGGACAGGCTTTGGACGGATGTATCACGGCGTGGGCGTTCGTCGGTGCTGACGAGAATCGGGTCGCCTTTGCGCTGCGGGACGGCGACGGGGACGATTTCTTCGGCGAATTTGCCCGTGTCGATGGCGGCGATGGCGTTTTGGTGCGAGCGGACGGCGAATTCGTCCTGTTTTTCGCGGGTGAGGTGCGGGCGCTGGGCGGCGATGTTTTCGGCGGTTTCGCCCATCGAGTCGGTTCCATGCATCTCTTTCATTTTGGGGTTGGGGTAGCGCCAGCCGAGGGCGGTGTCGTAGGCGGTGAGATTGCCGAAGGGGAATCCGTTTTCGGCTTTGGGCAGGGAGTAGGGCGCGCGCGACATCGATTCGACTCCGCCGGCCAGGTAAATCTCGCCATCACCGGCGCGGATGGCGCGGGCGGCCAGGTTGACTGCCGCCAGCCCGGAGGCGCACAGGCGGTTGACGGTGACGCCCGGCACGCTGACGGGAATGCCAGCCAGCAGGGAGGCCATGCGGGCTACGTTGCGGTTGTCTTCACCGGCCTGGTTGGCGCAGCCAAAAAGCACTTCTTCGATTTCCGCCGGGTCGATGGGGTTGCGCTCGAGGATGGTTTTGATGACGAATGCCGCCAAATCGTCGGGGCGGAGGGCGGATAAACTGCCACCCAGCGCGCCGATGGGCGTGCGAATGGCGTCGATGATGAGGGCTTCGGGCATATCGATGCTCCTTATGATAAAAAATGGAACGCGGATTTTACGGACGCGTGCCAGACAGGGTATTGGGTGGATTTTCACAGATTTTTTAGATTTCTCCGCGAGAATCCGTCAAATCTGTGTCACTTGTGCTGAGCCTGTCGAAGTATCCGCGTTCTATTGCTCCTTGGATTTGTGTAGCGAAAAAAGACACTCGGTTAAGAATACGGTGGTGGCAACGACAACTCAAACAACCACACGCCGCTTATGATTCTACCGCCATTTATCGCATTTTTCATCATTTTATACTGGTCAAACCTGGTCAAATTTTTTAACGACTACCTGATTGAAACCGCGTTTGGACATGCCAGGCATCACCTGCTTATAGTCCGTTGTTAAACTCTCTTTCCCTACCTACCGTTCGGTAGGTTTTTTGATATAATACCCGCATGGACTTCTCGCTCTCCCCCGAACACAAAATGGCGCAAAAGATGGTGCGCGATTTCGCCCAGAAGGAAATTGCGCCGGTCATCAAGGAATATGACCGCAAACAGGAGCCGATTCCGTTCATGCTCAAACGCATGGGCGAACTCGGCATTCTCGGCATCTGCTTCCCGACCCGCTACGGCGGACAGGGCATGGATTATCTGTCGCTGGGCCTGGCCTGCGAGGAACTCGAAGCGGTCGATAGCGTCCTGCGCGTGGCGATGTCGGTGCATACCGGGTTGTGCGCAATGACCCTGTTCCAATGGGGCACGGAGGAGCAGAAGCGGCGTTTGCTGACGCCCCTTGCCAGCGGCGCAAAAATTGGTTGCGGCGCGTTCACCGAATCTGGCATGGGCTCGGATGTGGCGTCCATGCAGACCTCCGCCCGCTGGGATGGCGACGCCTACATCCTGAACGGCGAAAAGATGTGGATTTCGCTGGCTGGCCTGGCCGATTACGCCCTGGTAACGGCGCGCACTGACCCGGCGGCGGTCAAACCCTCGCAGGGTTTATCCACCTTTTTGGTTGACCTGCACAGCCCCGGCGTGACGCGCGGCAACCTGCATGGCAAACTTGGCGTTCGCGCCGGTTCGACGGGTTGGATTGCCTTTCAGGATGTGCGCGTGCCGCTCGAAAACCGCATCGGCGAACAGGGCGAGGGTTTCAAAATCACGATGTCGGCTTTTGATCATGGACGTTACACGGTGGCGGCGGGCGCGGTCGGCATTATTCGCGCCTCGCTGGCGGCCAGCAGCGCTTACGCCCGCGAGCGCAAAGCCTTTGGCAAACCGATTGGCGATTACCAGCTTATCCAGCAGAAAATCGCCCAAATGGCGCAGGATTATGAGATTGCGCGCCTTTTATACTGGCAGGTCGGCTGGATGAAGAACCTCGGCCAGCGCAGCACCCTGCAAACCTCGTATGCCAAGAAATTCGCCACCGAAGCCGCCTTCGACGCTGCTAATCAGGCCATCCAGGTGCATGGCGCGTATGGTTTCAGCGACGAGTACGATCTGGAGCGCCACCTGCGCAACAGCCGCGGCGCGATCATCTACGAAGGCAGTTCCGAAATCCAGACCCTGATCCAGGCCGGTTACGCCCTCGGCGAACGCGAAGATAAGCCCCTGCGCTGTGAACTCCCTGCTTACGATGAAATATTTTGGCAGGAAGGCTAAACCAGTACACGGATTACACGGGTTTCGCGGATTTACACGGAAAAATCCTTTTTGAACCACGACGGCTACGACGGAACACGACGTTTTTGGGTTTTTCGTGACGAAGTTTGTAGGTTTTCCACCCCTTTTTTATTCCGTCGTGCCCCGTCCTTACCGTTGTGGTGAAATGGGTTTTGAACAGATTTAAAAATCCGTGCATTTCCGTGTCCGTCCGCGTAACTTGTACTGAGCTTGTCGAAGTATCCGTGTACAAAAAAAGAAATCCCGCTTCCCAACCAAAGGAGGAACCGTGAAAATTGTTGTCTGTGTCAAGCAAACCCCCGATTCCGAGGCCAAACTGACGGCCCAGAACGGGCAGCCATCCTGGGGTGATGCGCCCCTGGTCATCAACCCTTTTGACGAGTACGCAGTGGAGGGCGCGCTCCAGCAAAAGGAAGCCGTCGATGCCAGCGTCACCGCCCTGTGCATCGGCCCCGATTCAGCCCGCGACGCGCTCAAACACGCCCTGGCGATGGGCGCCGACGAGGCCATCCTGGTCAGTGACCCGGCCCTCGACGACCTCGACTCCGCCGGGGCCGCCCGCGTGTTGGCCGCCGCCATCCAGAAAATCGGCGACGCCGACCTGGTCTTTTTTGGCCGCCAGACCATCGACAACGGCACCGGCCTCGTCCCGGCCCAGGTGGCGCGCGTCCTCGGCTGGCCGCTGCTCAGCCTGGTCGGCGCGATGACCGTCGAAGGCGCAGAAATCAAGGTCGAGCGCACCATCGAAGAGGGCAAGCAGACCGCCCGCGCAAAAATGCCCGCCGTCCTGAGCATCATGCAGGGCGTCGGCGAACCGCGCTACCCGTCCTTCATGGGCATCCGCAAAGCCGGCAAAGCCACCATCCCGGTCTGGACGCTCGCCGACCTGGGTATTCAAGCCCCGGCCCAGGCCGTCCGGCGCGCCGAACTGCTTAACCCGCCCGCGCGCGACACGAAATGCGAAATCATCAGCGGCGGCAGCCCGGCAGAAATCGCCGAGGCTCTGGCCGACAAAATCCTGGCGGAGAAAGTGCTATGAACACCTGGGTTTATATCGATCACTTCAACGGCCAGCCCGCCCCGGCCTCCTGGGAGGCCCTCGGCCTGGCCAAGACTTTCGGCGCGGCAACCGCCCTCGTTTTTGGGCAAAATGTCGAAGCGCTGGCAAAAACCGCTCTGGAATATGGCGCGGATACCGTGTTACTGGCCGACGACCCGGCCCTGGCCGTTTTCAGCCCGGAGGCCTTCACCAGCACCCTGGCCGCGCTCGTTTCGGACTCCGCCCCATCCTTGATCCTGTTCCCGACGACTTCGCGCACCCGTGAAATCGCCGCCATGCTGGCAATCGACCTGGCTACTGGCGTGCTGGTCGATGTCACCGGCCTCGAAATGGACGGTGAAACCGTCATCGCTACCCGCCCCGTGTACGAAGGCAAACTGCTCGAAAAGACAACCTGCTCGGCCAGCCCGCAACTCGTCACCCTGCGCGCGCGCGCCTTCCCCAAACCGACTCCCGAAGCCGGGCGCGGCGGCGAAATCAAGAATGTCGCTGCCGTGGCGGATGGTTCCGTCAGCGTCGAGGGCTTTGTCTCCGGGCAATCGGGCGTCAGCCTGACGGATGCCGGGGTGGTCGTTTCGGCTGGGCGCGGCGTCAGCAACGACCCGGCTGAAGGCTTCCGCCTGGTCGGCGAACTGGCATCCGTGCTGGGCGGCGCAGTCGGCGCTTCGCGCGCGGCGGTGGACGAGGGGTACATTCCCTACGCCAACCAGGTCGGGCAGACTGGAAAAGTTGTTTCGCCCGATTTATACATCGCGGCGGGCATTTCCGGGGCCATTCAGCACATGTCGGGCATGCGTTCCAGCAAAGTGATTGTCGCCATCAACAAAGATGCCGAAGCGCCCATCTTCCAGGATGCGCGCTATGGCGTGGTCGGCGATTTGTTTACGATGATTCCGGCCCTGACGGGGGCGTTCAGGAAGAAGTTGGGCAAGTAGACCCCCCCGTTTCTGGGGCATGTCAGTTCGATTCGCTGTGGGTTGAGTAGTCCTGAGTGCTCTTTGCGGAGGACGTAACGATACCTGAAGATTTCTCCTCGCCGGCGCTCGTCGAAATGATAATAGAAAAAAGCAGGGCGAATATTTTCTCGCCCTGCTTTTTTCTATTGGATGCTGAACGCTGAAAACTCATCACTGGCGGGCCACCAATCGAGGCGGGTTTCATCTACCCGTGAAAAGCGCGGCCCGGTTTGCATGATTTTGACAAACTCTTCCAAAAT
>DAOUML010000317.1:0-6328 GCA_034411635.1 Anaerolineales bacterium | reverse complement strand
ATATTCGTAGGGCGACACATCGTCCCCGAATGGGGGTTTATGTCGCCTGAAAGCAAATTCTCAAATGCCTTACTCCAAACACGACTTGAAAGTCGCGCTACGGTAGGCAGTTACTTGAAATCACCTCACCCAATACTGGAGGACTCATGCAGGCCCAAGCCCAAAAAAGTTATCTCTCAAAACGCGCCGCCGAACTGAAACCGAGCGGCATTCGTAAATTCTTCGACATTGCCGCCACCATGAAAGATGTCATCTCGCTCGGCATCGGCGAGCCAGATTTCACCACCCCCAAGCCCATTCTCGAAGCCGGCATCCGCTCTCTACAGGCTGGCGAAACGCATTACACCTCCAACTCCGGCAAAATGGAACTGCGCCAGGGCATCGCCGACAACCTGCTCCATCGCTACAACGTCAAATACGACCCGGCAACCGAAATCATCGCCACCGTTGGCGTTTCAGAAGCCCTGTACCTGGCTTTCACCGCCCTGCTCGACCCCGGCGACGAGGTCATCATCCCGACTCCGTGCTTTGTCGCTTACCAGGCCGAAGTCTACCTGGCGGGCGGCGTGCCGGTTGAGATCGCCAGCCGCCGCGAAAACAACTTCGCCGTCGACCCCGCCGACATCCGCAAGGCCATTACCCCGCGCACCAAAGCCATCTTCATCGGCTACCCCAGCAACCCGACCGGGGCCGTCGCCGAACGTGAGACGATGATTGAAATCGCAAAAATCGCCGAAGAGTACGACCTGGTCGTCGTCTCAGACGAAATCTATGACCGCCTGGTCTACGGCTTTGAGCATGTTTGCTTCCCGGCATTGGGCGAGAGCATCAAACGCCGCACCGTGCTGCTGGGCGGCCTCTCCAAAAGCCACGCCATGACCGGCTGGCGCATCGGCTACGCCGCCGCCCCGGCAGACATCATCGCCGGGCTGGTGCGCATCCACCAATACACCATCATGTCGGCCCCGACCACCGCGCAAGACGCCGCCATCGAAGCCTACAAGAGCGGCGAACCGCACGTCCAAGACATGCTGGCCGAATATGACCGCCGCCGCAAACTGATTGTCGGCGGCCTCAACCGCCTGGGCCTCGACACCTTTGAGCCACGCGGCGCATTCTACGCCTTCCCCAAAATCACCGCCAGCGGCATGGACTCAGACACCTTCGCCGAAAAACTCCTGCACGAAGAACATGTCGCCGTCGTGCCGGGAACCGCCTTCGGCCTGGGCGGCGACGGCTTCGTGCGCTGCTCCTACGCCACCGCCTACGAAAAAATCGAAGAAGCCCTGCGGCGCATGGAAAAATTCATGGAACGGTACGGGTAAATTGTTAAAACCGTAGGGGCGCAGCAATGCTGCGCCCCTACGGTTTTAACCACCACACCCCGCTAAACTCCGGCAAAATCTCCGTCTCAATCTCTGCCGCCATTGCCGGCCCAAAGAAAAACCCGGCCAACTCGCGCGCCTCATTCAGGCTGGCAAAGCGATAATCGGTTGAAATCTCTCGCCTGGCAAAACTCATCTCATCGAGCCAGGCATAATACGCTTCCAAATGTGGAAGACGGACTGGAGCCGGATTCCCGGTCCCAAGCGACTCAATCAAAATCACCGTTCCGCCGGGACGAAGAACGCGCTCAACCTCCCTCCACCCTGCTTCCAATTGTGAACGGTCTCCCCAAACCGCGAGATAACTAAAACTCCAGCCTGATACCACCAAATCGGCGCTGGCCTCAGGGACAGGCAAACGCCGGTGGTCCGCCGCTTGCGCCTGCCAGTTCATCAGCCCCATCCCGCGCAGCGACTCGGCGGCCACCGCCAGCATCGCTTCCGAAGCATCAAAGGCCTGCAGCGAACGGGCGCGCGGCGCGAGCAAACGGGCCAGGCGTCCCGTCCCGCTGCCCAGGTCGATGATGTCCAGGCCGTCCGGCGCAAGTATCGACTCAATGGCTTTGAGCAGGTTGCCCTGATAATCCTCGCGCTGAATCAAGCGGTCGTACAGGTCGGCGTGATGTTCGTATATTTCTTTTTGGGTTGGCATTTATTTACCCCATCCTTCTCCGCATCACAATCGCATAGACCGCCAACCCCAACGCCAGCCCCGCCGCAAGCCACGCGCTGACAGCCACCAGCGGGAAAGCCGCCTGTTTGACGCCAATCCCCGCAAAGGCCCAAACGAAGACGAACAGGTAGCCGGCATCGCGGCGGGTGAAGGCCATCAGGATTCCCAACAGCGAGGCAACCGCCAGCATGACCACCGCCCAAACCTGCGGGTCGAGTCCGAACCCGTCCCAGCGGATGTCATACAACCAACTGGTGAAATTCGCCACCGTCGCCACGCTGACCCAGCCAAGATAAACGCTGAAGGGGATGTCTACGCACCAGCGTTCAGCGGAGCCAATGGCAGAGCGTCCCACATCCAGCCGCAGATAACTCATCACCAACGAGCCAAGCAGGGCCAGCATAACCAGTACGCTCAGGCCAAACAGGTTGTAATGCCAGCAAAACAGCCAGGCCGCATTGAAAACGCCGCTCAGCGCGAACCAGTAACCCAACCTTTGCAGACGCGGGTTTTCGCGCTGGGACGGCAAAAACTGGTAGACCAGGAACGCAATCCAGCCAATATAGATAACGCCCCAGATGGCAAAGACATAACCCGCCGGGACAAAAAAGACCTCGAAGCGGTCTGAAATTTGGCCGGTATCTTGCCCATTAAGCGGCAGGGTACTGGCAAGGATATTGACGGTCAGCGCCAGCGCGACCGAAAGGACATTGGCAAGTTGTCGCAAGGTATTCATAATTTTCTCCATTTCCCAAAAATTCTGATGTTTCTAGTTGTATTGTAGCGCAGTACACCATCTAAATCTATCAGGACCTGACCGCCCGAGGAGCAAAGGCGAATCATGCTCATTCTTAGCGGCAAAAACAAAAACCATCCAACATACGGCCTTTGATCGCAAATATCAGCGAATCTCCAGAGAGACAACCATTTTGCGCCCAGATTGTGGCATAATGTTTTTCACCATCTCAAAATATCTTTCAAAGAACAGGAGGCCATCTTGCCTACAGTCAACTACAAATACGAGAAACGCAAAAAAGAACTCGAAAAAAAGAAGAAAAAAGAACAGAAAACAAAACTTAAACAGGACAAAAAAGAAACCAAAAACCAGCCGGCGGAAAACCAGCCACTCAACCAACCGCCACAGGAATAACCAATACCAGCCCAAGGGAAACCAAGACGAACCTGCGCGATAAAAAATTGCTTCGGCAATGAAAACACTCTTCAGAATTCTCCAGTTCATATTGCTCGGCCTATTAACCGTCGCTATCGGCGAATGGCAGTTTTCGGTATTCCTGCGCAACGATCTGGATAATTTTATCGGTTCGCTCTTTTTCAACACGCTCTATCTGGGGGGCGCTTACCTGATTACGCGCATTTTGCTGACCACCCTGCGCAACCGGCCAAAATTCATCCTGTTTTACACTGCCCTATTCGGCCTGAGCGGATTAATGGTCGAATGGTTCCTGATTGGCAACTCCCCCTGGGGCAACCCGGATGCCAGTCAGGTCGGCATGTTCGCTTATTGGGCCTGTATGACGCTTGTCCCGCTCATGTTTCTGCTGGAGAAAAAACGACTGCAAACCTTCATCCTCCGCTACGGGCTGATCTACACCGCCCTGACGCTGCTCGGACAAAACGCCATTCCGGCTTACGAATGGCGTTTTGCCTTTCATATCTACCTGGTAATTTTCGGCTACCTGGGCCTGATGATGTCGATTTTGTGGAAGTATTTGCGAGAGTAGTTTTGCCGCTTAATGGCGGTTCAACGCGCTCAACAACTTCTCCGGCTGGCGCGCATAGGCATCCAGCGGAATGCGCTTCTCCGTCAGGGCCAGCAGGGTTTCGGTGAGCAGTTTATTGACCGGGGTCGGCACGCCGAACCGCTCGCCAGCGCGGACGATTGCCCCGTGCAGGTAGGTCACTTCGCTGCGGGGCCGCCCGGCATACAGGTCGATGTGAAAGGACGGCATTTTCCCGCCGCGCCCGGCCCCGGCCGCCTTCGAGAGAAACGGCTTCGAGAGCCAGGCCGGTAACTGGGCGGCCAACTTCAGGGCGCGCACCGGCGTACCGGGCAAATCGACCACCTGCAAGCCCTGGGCCTGCATCACCGCCAGGCATTCGCGCAACTGCTCAATCTCCAGGCGATACAGGCCGGGGTGGGCGTAAACTTCAGCGGCGCTCATGTTCAAAATTGCCGAAGTCGGGTTGGCAAGCAGGTTGGTCAGCAGTTTCGACCACTTCATCTCCGCCGCATTGGGGAAAAACCAGCAATTCAGCATGGCTTCTTCCATCGCCAAGTACACCCGCGCGCTTAATTCCGAAACGTGCGCCACCCCCACCCCGCGCATTTTTTCAAGCGTAATCTCACCCGGCCCGCCGCGTCCGATGGCTGAAGTGACCGTGCCATAGATAACCTTGTCTGCGCCGAGGGCTTCGGCAATCGCCGGTTCATTGTCCACGCCGTTTTGCAGGGACAGAATCGGCGGCAAAACATCCCGAAATGGTTTGAGCGATTCGAGCGCGGGCAGGGTGTCAAAGGATTTCAGGGCGAAGATGGCGACATCGAAGCGGGTCCCGGCGAGGGCCGATTCGAGCGAATCGGCAATTTCCACATCCCGAACCTCGAAAACGGAACGCGCTCCCCGGCGCTTGTCTGCCGTTAAATCGAGTTTGAGTCCACGCTCACGCAGGAGTTGCGCGACTGCGGGCTGTTCCACGAATGTCAGTTGATGCCCCGCGAGAGCCAAAGACCCGCCGATATACGTTCCGATAGCCCCGGCGCCGAAAACCAGAATATTGAGTGGAGATTGTGTCGTCATGTTATTTCCTGAAACGCGGGTCACGCTGAAGGGTCAGGCGCAAGCCATCTTCGAGTGAAATCGAAGGCTTGTAGTTGAGTTTTTTAGCCGCCAGCGTCAGATCGGCGCACATGCGCGAGACGCCGCCGGGCGTGTTGGGGCTGTAAATTGGCTCAGCGGAGGAACCGGCCACGGTCAACACCGTCCGCACCAGGTCGCGCACCGGGGTTTCGATTCCGCTGCCGACATTGATGACCAGGCCGTCGAGATTGGGCGCGGTGGAGGCCGCCACCAACGCTGAAACGACATCATCCAGATAGACATAATCACGGGTCTGCGAGCCATCGCCATGTACCACCAGCGAACCGCCGCGCAGGGCCTGGCGCAGGAAGTTCGGCACCACCGGCGGGTGCGAGGGCGGCAGGTGCTGACCTGGCCCATAGGCGTTAAAAACCCGCAGGCTGACGGTTTCGATGTCCCACAAATCGCCAATCGTATTGACATAAAACTCAGCCGCCAGTTTTGAAACCGCATACGGCGAGCGGGGATTGGGGGTCATGTTTTCTTTGAGCGGCTGTTCGCCCTGGTCGCCATAAATCGCGCCGGAGGAAACCTGCACTACCCGGCGAACGCCCACATCGCGCATGGCTTCCATCAGGCTAACCGTTCCGCCGACGTTGACGGCATTGTACTCGCGCGGATACAGCACCGACTCCTGCACGCTGACCCGCGCCGCGAGGTGATAGACGCAATCGACATCCTGAAGGAGAGTCCATAACTTGGGGCGGTCATTGACATCCCCGCGCGTGAAGTGGACATCTGGCCCGAGGGCTTGCGGGTCGCCGGTGGAGAGGTCGTCGATGCCGCGCACCTGGTGGCCTTCGCGGGTCAGGCGATTGGCGAGGGCTGCGCCGAGGAATCCGGCTGCGCCGGTAATGAGGAAGTTCATAAGCGGTACAGTTCCTTATTTTGTGGTGCGGGGATTATACCCTCTGTGTGTTGTGCGGGATGGTATCCCGCCTTGAGTCTTTACACGAGATAACATCTCGCGCCACAATGGCTAGGGGCGGGGAGTGCGGGATGGGATGGGCGTTCTGGAGGGCGTTTGGGTGGGGGTGGGGGAAGAATAGACCACGCTGCGAATGGTCAGGTCTTGGAAACTGACGTTCATACCAAATGGGTTACGCGCGCTGGCAAAAATACCGAGCGTGCCATTGCGAAAAACCGGGTCGAAAATACCAAACTGATAACGGTCATTCATAAAAAACCGTATCTCGGTTCCAGATGCCCAGACACCAAGCGTCACTTCGCCGGGCGCGCCAGGCGGCACGTCGCCGCTGGGAGTCCACTCGACGAGCGGAAAGACTTCCCCGCCGCGCATGCGCTCGACGCGCGTCTCGCCCTGGCAGTTGAGGATGTAGCGGTAACTGTCAAATTCACCGGCGGAGCGGATGAGCAAGCCGTAAACGTCG
>DAOUML010000316.1:0-3194 GCA_034411635.1 Anaerolineales bacterium | reverse complement strand
TTCGATGCGTTTGCACAGGTCGGGCAGGGATTCGGTTACGGCGGCGCGGATTTTTGTTTCGACTGCGCCGATTTGCGTCAGTTGCAGGTCGTCGAAATAGCCGCGCGTGACTGCCATGAAGACCGCGATTTGTTCAGGGGCGGGCAGGGGCGCGTATTGTGGCTGCTTTAGCACTTCGCGCACCCGTTCGCCGCGCGCGATGGTGCGGCGGGTGTCCTCGTCGAGGCGGGTGCCAAAGCGGGCGAAGGTCTCCAGTTCCTCGAATTGGGCGTATGAAAGGCCCAGGTCGCCGGCCACGGCGCGGTAGGCGGGCAGTTGGGTCTTGCCGCCCACGCGCGAGACCGATTTTCCCAAATCGACCGCCGGTAAAATGCCCTTTTGGAAGAGTTCCGGCGAGAGATAGACCTGCCCGTCGGTAATCGAAATCAGGTTGGTGGGGATGTAGGCCGAAAGGTTTTGGGCTTCGGTTTCGGCAATCGGCAGGGCGGTTAGCGAGCCGCCGCCCAATTCGGGGCGCAGGCGGGTGGAGCGTTCAAGCAGGCGCGAGTGGATGTAGAAAATATCGCCGGGGTAGGCTTCGCGCCCGGGCGGGCGGCGCAACAACAGCGAGAGTTCACGGTAGGCCCAGGCGTGGCGGGTCAGGTCGTCGTACACAACCAACACATCGCGGCCCTGTTCCATGAAGTATTCGCCAATCGACGTGGCGGCGTAAGGCGCGATGTATTGCAGTCCGGGCGTTTCTTCGGCGTTGGCGACCAAAAGCACCGAGTAATTGAGCGCGTCGTGTTTCTCCAGGTCGGCCATGAATTGGGCAACTGCCGAATTGCGCTGCCCAATGGCGCAGTAGATGCAGATGACATTCTTGCCGCGCTGGTTGATGATGGTATCCAGCGCGACGGCCGTTTTGCCGGTTTGCCGGTCGCCGAGGATGAGTTCGCGCTGTCCGCGCCCAATCGGGACGAGGGCGTCGACGGCCTTAAGCCCGGTCTGGAGTGGGACGACGACCGGGGCGCGCTGCATGATGGGGGTGGCTTCCCGTTCGACCAGCCAGCGCGTCTCGAAGGCGATGGGGCCGCGTCCGTCGAGGGATGCGCCGGTTGGGCTGAGGGCGCGTCCCAGCAGACCCTCGCCAACTGGCACGTCCATCAGGCGTCCGGTGCGGCGGACTTCGCTGCCAGATTGGATGCGGTTGTCGCGCCCCAGCAGGATGACGCCGATTTCGCCTTCGTCCAGATTGAAGGCCATGCCCAGGGTCCCGCCCTCGAAGCGGACGAGTTCCTCCAATTGGATGCCCGGCAAGCCACTGACGCGGGCGATGCCCTGGCCGATGAAGGTGACGTGGCCGGTTTCCAGGTTGAGGGCTTCGGCGGGGATTTCTTGCAGGCTTTCTTCAAAGATGCGCCCGGCCTGGTCTATGATTTGTTTGAGGGACATTTCAGCGTTACCTATCATTTCATGTGGGGTATCCATACTACAAGTCCTGAGCGGAGGCCCTGACCGAAGGGAAGGGCCGCAGTCGAAGGACGGTTTCGTAGAAGCCAATTGTTACCCGGTTATTCGCCCTTCGACTGCGGCCCTTCGTTGCCACTTCGGGCCTCCGCTCAGGGCTTGTTGCTTGCTTTTCTCTCTGCCTCGCGGCGTTTTCTCTCGGCTTTGACAACTTCGTGAATACCGTTCCAGTTTTCATGCGACAAGGCTTCTTTCTTCGCCCTGTTCCAGCCTTTGACCTGATGCTCAAACGCAAGGGCTTCACGCCGGGTTTGGAACTCGCCTGCCCAAGCCAATTCTACTGGACGGCGCGAGTGGGTGTATGAGGTTGGGTCTGTGCCTTGCTGGTGTTGCCATAAACGCCGTTCGACATCTTGGGTACTGCCGGTGTAGTATGAGTCATCGGCGCATTTGAGCAGGTAGACGTAGTAGGGCATAAGAGACAAGTCCTGAGCGGAGGGCGTAGCCCGAAGTCGAAGGCCTGCCCTGAACGCAGGTGAATGGGACGGATTACTTGAAAACAGTTGTTGCTCTAGCGAGCCGCCCTTCGACTGCACTCCTCGCTGTCGCTCGTCGCTCCGCTCAGGGCTTGATATATCCAATCTACAAGTCCTGAGCGGAGGGCGTAGCCCGAAGTCGAAGGACGGGTTGTTTGGAAACAATTGTTTACTGGTTAATCGCCCTTCGACTGCACTCCTCGCTGTCGCTCGTCGTTCCGCTCAGGGCTGGTTGCTTTGCAGGCGTTCGGACAGGCCCTCTTCGAGGGTTTGCAGGTAGCGGTTCAGGTTCCAGGCCACCTGGTGGCCCTCGTCAGATTCGAGTTCGAGGCCCGCGCCCAACTCTGGCGCAACCTTGTAATCGAGGTCGGCTTTGCGTCCCAGCCCCTTTTGGATGGATTCGGCCAGACTTTTGCGGGCCTCGCCGGAGAGTTCAAAGGCGCTGCGCACGGTCAGACGGTCTTTGGAGTCGAATTTGCCCAGGTCGATTTTGCCGCCGGCGAGACGTTCGCTGAATTGGGCCAGCAGGCGCGCTTCGAGTGAATCGTCGGCCAGGTCGCGCAGGGCTTTTCCCGCGACGGCGTAGGACTGGCGCACGGCAAACT
Source organism: Anaerolineales bacterium (assembly GCA_034411635.1). Classification (GTDB taxonomy): domain Bacteria; phylum Chloroflexota; class Anaerolineae; order Anaerolineales; family Villigracilaceae; genus UBA8950. The sequence goes on along the minus strand of DAOUML010000316.1, from coordinate 604 downwards.
GGCGCAGTTCGGCATTGAAGGCGTCCTGTTCCTGCTGGAGGGCCTTGCGCCAGGATTCCTTGGCCGCTTCGACGCCCTGGCGGGCTTCGTGCAGGGCTTGTTTCCGCCAGGTTTCCACTTCTTCGGCGGCCTGGCGTTTTTTCTCGTCCAGGGTTTGGTTCAGTTCCTGGTAGAGCGTTTCGTAACGCTGGCGTTCTTCTTCGGCCTTGATTCGTTCCTGGCGGGCCGATTCGAGCCGCTCGGTCACTTTGCGCTCACGTTCTTCCATCGCGTTCAGGATGGGCTTGTAGAGAAAGCGGCGCAAAAGGAGCAGCAAAATCAGGAAGTTGATGATTTGCGCAATGACGGTAAACCAATCGATAAGCACGGGTTAACCTCCTGCGGCAATGACATAATTCCAGAACGGGTTGAGGAAAATCAAAATCATGGTCACGACGAAACAGTAAATGGCGGTCGATTCAATCATCGCCAGGCCGACGAACAGGGTGCGCGAGATGGTGTTGGCTTCGTCGGGCTGCTGGGCGATGGCGGCCAGGGCCTGGGCAACGGCGCGGCCTTGTCCGAGGGCCGGGGCGATGGAGCCGATGGCGATGGTCAGGCCGGC
>DAOUML010000315.1:0-14724 GCA_034411635.1 Anaerolineales bacterium | reverse complement strand
CGGATATTGGTTTCTTGGCTCATCCAATAAAGTTACTCGATAAGTTCTCCAAAATCAAGCCTTGATTATTTCACAAAATGCTTAACTTGTGACTGATGTCATTAGACATTATCGGCAATAAGGATTTGGACGCGGACGAGCACGGATTGCGCGGAAAAACCATTAAAATCCGCGTTCTCCGCGTCAATCCGCGTCCAAAAAAAGACTTTGATCTATTACCAATAAAGTCTATTCCTGTACTTTCTCCCCTTCCACGTCACCCCCGCGCCGGATAAGACTTTCCAGGCCGAGGTTAACATCATCCCGGCGAAGATGCCTGCGCCGAGCGGGGTGGTCAGGGCGTACCAGGGCGAGATGCCCATGTTTTGATTGACTTTCATGCGGGCGTAGAGAATATATCCCCAGACCAGCAGCGATTCCAAAATCACGGCCAACGCCATCCAGCCGCCGCCGTTGAGATACAAGCCGAGGCCAAAAATCGGCCAGGCCGGCAGAACGAGGGCGGCCATCAGCGCCAGGGTCGCGCCGAAAACGCCGAGCAGCAGCAGGCCGGGGTGGTCAGACAAGCCGAGGTAGATGTTTTTGGTCCAGCCTTCCCACATCGAGGCCAGGTCGGTGTACATGCGGGTTTGGGCGATTTCGCGCCCATCGGCGATGACCAGGCGGTGGCCGCCCCATTTGACTTTTTCGCTGAGGGCCTTGTCTTCGACAATCTGGTCTCTCACGGATTCGTGGCCGCCGATAGCGTCGTAGACGCTGGCGCGAATCAGGATGAATTGTCCGTTGGCGATGGCGTCGCGGGTGTTTGGGTCGTTGACTTTGCGGGGGGAAAATCCGACCGAGAGAGCGGTGAACACCAGCGGCATGATGGTTTTTTCCCAGAAGGAGCCGAGAATTTGCTCGGTCATGATGGTGTACATATCGGCCTGGGATTTTTGGGCGGCGGCCAGGGCGGCGGAGAGGGCGTTGGGGTGCAGGAAGGTATCGGCATCCAGAAATAAAAGCCATTGACCGGTAGCGGAAGCGGCGGCCTGGTGCAAGGCATGGGGTTTACCGGCCCAGCCTGGGGGGAGTTCGCGTCCTGCTAAAATAACGAGACGGGAGTCGTGGGTGGAGAGTTCGGTCAAAATAGCGGAGGTAGAGTCGGTTGAGCGGTCATCCAAAACAAGGATTTGGAAATTGGGATAATCTTGGGCGAGCAGGGCTTCGACACAGCGGCGGATGTTTTTCTCTTCGTTGCGCGCCGGGACGAGAACCGAGACCAGCGGCCCGCCAGGCGGCATGGGAATACGCGGGGTGCGCACATCGAGCCAGTGCTGGTTGTGCAGCCAATAGATAATGACGATTGCGCCGAGGCAAAACAGGGTGGAAATGAGCAGGATTATATTCATCGAAATTTAGGGAGAATGGGCAAGGCGCGATCCATGAAGTGGACGACCAGGAGAATGAGCAGGCTGGCCAGGTTGAAATCGGGAACAAAGCCGTATTGCAGGTTGAGCCAGATGACCGCCATAATCACGAGCAGGATAACAACAAAATTACGGCGCGGCATTTGCTCATCGCCGAAGAGCTGCGGCATGGCAAGATCAATCAGATAGCGGTTCCAGGGAAGGAGGTTGGCGGTCAGCATGAGGAAGAAACGCACGAGAAAAACGCAGTGCAGCAGGAAGAAAAGCCCGGCTGCGCCAGCAATAAAATTGTCGAAAGAGGTTTCGAGAAAGCCGGTATCGGGATTGAAGAGCAGGTCGAAAGCGCCCAGGTAGGCCATGACCAACAGACACATCAGATACCAGAAATAAAACAGGCTTTTAAGCGCGGGAGGCAGGGTGTGTTTGGTCAGCGCGAGGATGAAAATTGCCAACAGCGGCAGGGCCAGCGCGGCCAGCCATTGCCAGTCGAGTTGTATTTGCCCGTAGAGCGAGAGCAGGACGATGGCGGTGACCACCACCAGGGTTTGCTCATTGATGCGCGGCAGGAATCGGTGATACCACAGGCCGGCAAAAACAAGGAATAAGCCCGCCGGAACCATGGTTGCCTGAAGCACCGAATCCATAAAAGCATAACCAAACTGCGGGTTGAAGAATTCCAGCGGCAGGATGAGGGTCCAGGCAGCCAGCACAACCAGGGCAATCGCTTCCTGAAAGCGGCTGACTCCCGGCGCAATGAAGCCGGGCGGAATCGCAATGTTGCGCTGGCGGTTGGAGGTCTCCCACAGGAGCAGGATTTCGACGATGATTCCGGCGGCCAGGGCGATATTAAAGGCAAGTTCCATTACGATTCCCCTGGAATATCAAACAAGTTCTGCATAATTTTATCGAAATCACCAAACCCCCAAAAAACAACCTGCGGTTGAATGACAATGATAAGGAAACAAATGCCCACTACCCACAAAGTATCTGTCGAAATCGGAAAATGGGCCTGGGCCTGGTCATAATACTCGACCAGCACGGCTTCATCCCAACCAGAAACGACTGCGTCGATGTAATAGACCAGCAATACCTGCCCTGGCGCAAGCGAATTGCTCACTTCTTCGGGATAATACTTCAAATTCAGGCTGGCATAGCCAACCGATCCGTCGCTGCGCACAAAATCGACCCCGGCGCGCCCATCTTCCAGGCTGACGTAAGAAATACTGCCCGAAGTGACCGCCCCATAGGTTTGCAAATTATTGAGTAAACGCCGGTGCTGGTTTACCTGGTCGATGGAAACGATCACCCCCACCAAAAACATCAACGGTGCCATCACGGCCAGGAAAAGCCACAAGACCTTAACAATCAGCACAAAGACAAACCATACTCTTCGCAAAATTGTGATTGTCGCGCTCAAATCACCCTCACCACGCTGCCATTTTGACCCTTCTCGACCTCAATGCGGTTCGGGAAGGCGTCTTTTAACTCTTCAAGGTGGGTAATAATCAGAATTTTGGCAAAATCGCCGCGCACGGTATTAATCGCCTCAATCAGGCGCTGAATTCCCTGCGCATCTTGCGAGCCGAAACCCTCGTCGATGACCAGAGTTTGCAGGCGCGCGCCGGTGCGCTGGGCCAAAATTTCTGAAAGCGCCAGCCGAATGGCAAAATTGACCCGAAAAGCCTCGCCGCCCGAAAACATCTCATAATCGCGCTCGCCCGCCGGGTCGCTGATGACAATATCGAGCGTTTCCTTCAAATCGTCGCGCTTTTTATCGCGATAACTGGCCTGGGTCACAAAGCGCGCGCTCATCGCGCCGTTCGACAGGCGATCAAGCAGATCGTTGGCTTTCTCTTCGATTTGCGGCAAGGCCTGCTCAATCAACAGGGCAGGCACGCCGTCTTTGCCGAAAGCGCGTTCGAGCGTTTTATGACGCCCAATTTCAGCGCTCAGTTCCTCGCGCAGGGCGGCATATTGCGCCTTTTGCGCCCGGCGGTCATCCAACACCTTCACCAACTGAATCGCCATGCCTACTTCATTGCGCAGGCGGTTTTCCTGTTCCTGCAACCGGTACAGGGCCGCTTCCACATCGTTCAGGTCAGGCAATTGCGCCTCGTGCTCGGCCAGGCGGGCGACTGCTTCGGCATAGGCGGTTTCGGCCTCATCGAGTTCAATATTTAGCGTTGAAAGTTGAAGATTTAGCGAGGCAATTTCGTCATCGAGCGGCTTCAAAGCAGCGCGGGCGGCTTCCAGATGACGCAACTCGGCCTCACTCTCGCGCCCGTCCAGTTCAGACTGACGGGCGGCATCGTGCGCGGCAGCATCGTAGCCAAGAGCGGCCAGTTCTTCATCCAATTGGGATAATTGGGAACGAGCCTCAGCCGCGAATTTTTCACCGATTAACAAGCCTTCGACCTCCTGCAAACGGAGTTTTCCGCCCGCTTCCCACGCCGCCGCAGCCTGCTTCGCCGTTTCGAGACGTTCCTCCAACGCCGAAAGTTGAGCCGCCAAACGCACCCGCTCGCTTTCAGCATCCGAAAGGCTTTTCACCTGCGCTTCAAGTTCCGCCACCTGCCCGGCAATGGCCTCCGTTTCGACGCGATTGGCGCGCCACTGATCGCCAAAAACCTTACCTTCGGCCTTTAACCCGTCGATGGTCGCCGCGCGATGTTCGGGCAAAAGTTCCTGCCCGCAAAGCGGACACGCCCCCGCCTCCGTCGCTTCCAGGTTTTTAATGCGCTCATCCATCGCCAACATTTGAGTCTTCAAACCGTCATTCTCTGTTTTTAGCGCGGCCTGGCGCTGACGCATTTCATCCAATTTGGCGCGCAGCGTTTCGCGCGCTTGAACCTTTTCTTCCGCCGCTTGCAAGGTTTGTAAAACCTGCTCCTGTTGTGATTGCAGTTCGGAAATCACGCCACTCTGTTCACTATTAACCATTAACTGATTTTCTAATGACTGCTTTTCCTGCTCCAACCGCGCCCGCTCGCGATTAATCTCATCCAAAAATGGCTGACGGCGTTTCTCCTGCTCGCGAAATTGAGCCGCCACCGATTCAAAATCCTGTAACGCAACGCGGGCCTCCGTCCAGGCGCGATAAGCCGCCTCAACTTCTTCGGCCCGCGAGAGCAAATCGGCCTGTTCATCGCGCTCGGCCTGTTTATCGGCCAAACGCGCCGAAAGAGAGCGGCTTTTTTTGCGTAAATTTTCAAGGGCAGCAGCGGCTTGATCAGTCGTCTCGCGCTCGCGGCGCAAAAGCGCGTCCATCTGTTTCAAGGTATCGAAAGTGGTTTTCTGGGCTTCACGGCTGGTCGAAACCTGCCCCAATTGGGCTTGCAACTCGGCCAGACGCGCCTGGCGAATGGGTTCTTCGCCCAACTCAGCGTTAATTTCAGCCAGGCGACCATCCGCCTGAGCCACTTCGCGCTCAAGGGATTTTCGCCGCTCGGCTGTACGCTCGCGATACAAATCCCACTGGTCGAGGCCGAGAATGCTGGCGAGAATCCGCTTGCGGTCGCCGGGGCGCTGCTGGGTAAACTGGTCGGCTTTGCCTTGCAAAAAGAAAGAAGCGTTGACAAAGGTCTCATAATCCAGGCGCAGGGTTTGCTCAATTTTGGCCTGCGTTTCGCGGGTCGAACGCTCTGTCAGGGCCCGCCAGCGTTCGCCTGTCGCATCCCAGACCTGAAATTCGAGCGTGGTACTCTTGCCACGCGGCAAAATACGCTGAATACGGTACTGGTTGCCCTCGTAATCAAATGTTAAAGTTGCTTCGGCAGTATTGCTGGCCGCATTAATTAACGCTTCGCCAGTTTTGCGCGCCTGTCCAAACAAGGCGTAGGTAAATGCATCCAAAAGTGACGATTTTCCCGCGCCATTATGACCTGAAATGCAGGCCATATTGAAGCCGCTAAAATCCACTTCCACCGCGTCACGGTAAGAAAGAAAACCAGAAAGTTTAAGGCGAATTGGTATCATGAGCCTTATTTTACCTTTGAATCAGTGGTATCATAGCGAAGTGCAAACACTGGAACAAACCCGCAACCGCCGCCGAACCGCCCTGCTAACCATCATTTTAGCCACAATCCCATGCTACTGCCTGGGATTAATCGCCTTATCGCTTGCCCCAGGCGGGCGAACCGCCACCGTTACCCCCACCGTTACCCCGGTCACAGTCACCCCTACTGAGACACTGATTCTGATTCCGCCCACCGCCGGCCCTTCTGCCACGCCCGATATTTTAACGGCCACGCTCACCTTTACCCCAACAGCAACCCAAACCGCCACCATCACCCTTACGCCCACCGCGTCGTTGACGCCGTTTTTGCCTGAAACCAACACCCCAACCGCCACAACCATTCCGGCAACCAGAACTTCCACGCCTGTAACCCCCACCAGCACCTTCACGCCCCTGCCGCCAAGCCCAACCCTTACCGCCACTTCGCTGCCAGCCACCAACACCAACACACCCCAGCCGCCCACGAATACCCCCGTACCGGCCAGCGCAACCCCCACCCCCGAAGCAAGCGCCACTCCCTAATCTATTCCCTGACACGGACAAAACGCCCAATGGAATTAACCCCCTTTCTGAAATCCCTGCTCTCGACCTCGGGCTTATCGGCCTACGAAACCCCCGCGGCCCGCCTCATCGAAACAGCCTGGACGCCGCTGGTCGATAAAATTCAATACAGCAAAATCGGCTCTCTTGAAGCCTTGAAAACAGGCACGACCCCAAACGCGCCAAAAATCATGCTGGCCGCCCACATGGACGCCATCGGCATGATGGTGACGCAGGTTAAAGACGGCTTCCTGCGCGTGACCGGAGTTGGCGGCGTCGATGCGCGGGTTCTGCCTGGCACGCCTGTCACCGTCCACGCTACCGGCGGCAAAAAGGAAGAACTGCCAGGTATCGTCGTGCAACCTTCGGCGCGGCTCTTGCCCGAATCGCTCGGCGATGGGCCAATTCCGATGGAACATTTGCTGATTGAAACCGGCTTGCCCCCCAAAGAAGTAGCCGCCAAAGTACAAATCGGTGATCTGGTCTCTTACGCCACAGAGCCAACCGAATTGGCCGGAGATGTTCTGGCCGGGCATACCCTCGATAATCGCGCGTCGGTGGCAGTTGTGACAGTAGCCCTGCAAGAATTACAGAAAAAATCGCACACCTGGGATGTATGGGCAGTAGCAACCGTGCAGGAGGAAGTATCGCTGGGCGGGGCATTCACCTCCGCCGAGGGCTTACGCCCCGATTTGGCAGTCGCCATCGATGTGACCTTTGCGAAAGGCCCCGGCGCAAGCGATTGGGGAACCTTTACGCTTGGCAAAGGCCCCACGCTGGGCTTTGGCCCCAACCTGCACCCCTTTCTGTTTAAAAAATTTGAACAACTTGCCAAAGAACTCGAAATCCCCTACCAGACCGAAGTCATCCCGCGCCATTCGGGCACCGATGCTTACGCCATGCAAGTCAGCGCGGAGGGCATTCCCAGCATGGTCATTGGCATTCCACTGCGCTACATGCACACCCCGGTCGAAGTCGTCGCGCTGAAAGATATCCAACGCGCCGGCCGCCTGCTGGCCGAGTTCATCGCCGCGCTCGAAGCGGATTTTGTTGAAAAAATTGTTTGGGAAGATTAGGCGTTCGATACTCGGCGCTCGATAATTCGAGATTAGAAATTCGAGCATCGAATCGAATATCGAGTATCGAATAACGAATTAGGAACACTCATGGCTAAAAAAATTACACTTGGCAAATCCCAAATTGAATTGCTCGAAAAACTGTGCAATGCCAGCGGCGTATCAGGCGACGAAGGCGAGGTGCGCAAGATAATTCTTGAAGAAGTCAAGCCGTATGCCGACGAAATCAAGGTCGATGCGCTGGGCAACGTACTGGTAACAAAAAAATCATCCAACCCCGATGCCCTGCGCGTGATGGTCGACGCCCACATGGACGAAGTCGGATTTATGCTGGTAGCCGAAGACGGCGAAGGCATCTATCGCTTCGAGACCGTCGGCGGGCTGGATGTAAGGCAACTGGTCGGCAAGGCCGTGCTGGTTGGCAAAGACAAGACTCCCGGCGTAATTGGCGCGCGTCCAATTCACCTGACCACCGCCGACGAGCGCAAACGAAAAATTCCGCTCGACCAACTGCGCATCGACATCGGCCCTGGCGGTAAAGCCAAACCCGGCGACCGGGCTGTCTTTGCCACCCGATTCAAGCGTGTCGGCCCGTCCATTTTCGCCAAAGCAATTGATAACCGTGTCGGTTGCGCCATTCTGGTTGAACTGCTTAAAAATGCCCCGGCGCATATCGACCTGTGCCTGTCGTTCTCGGTGCAGGAGGAGATTGGGCTGCGCGGCGCAAAAGTGGCCGCCAACTACTTTAAACCGGACCTGGCAATTGCCATCGACTCGACCCCGGCCAACGACCTGCCCCACCACGCCAACGAGGAAAATATTTTCTACAACACCAAACTTGGCCTCGGCCCGGCCCTTTACACCTACGACGCCGGGACGCTCAGCGACCCGCGCCTGGTGCGCTTTTTGGCGGCAACCGGCGAGAGCGAAAAAATCCCCTTCCAATACCGGCAGCCCGGCGGGGGTGGGACAGATGCGGGCGCCATCCACCGCCAACAGGCCGGTATCCCCTCCGTCTCCGTCTCCGTTCCCGGACGCTACGCGCACACCTCTACCCTGGTGATGCGCGTGGATGATTGGAAGAACACCATTGCGCTCCTCTCCGCCGCGCTTGATCGCATCTCACCTGAAGTGTTACGCGAAGAAAGACCCTAAACCCTATGAAAAAACTCATTCAAACCCTGACCGAAACCTTCTCCCCCTCCGGCTACGAATCGTCCATTCGCGATGTGATCCGCGCCGAAATCGAAGGGCTGGCCGATGAAATCCGCGTAGATGCGCTCGGCAACCTGATCGCCCGCGCCGGAACGCCCGGCGGAAAACGCCTCATGATTGCCGCTCACATGGACGAAATCGGCCTGGTGGCCTCGCACATCGACGAAAACGGTTTTGTGCGCTTCACCACCATCGGCGGCGTTTACCCACAAATGCTGATGGGCGCGCGCGTGCGCTTCTACAGCGGGCTGCCGGGTATCGTCCACACCGAGCCGCTCGAAAAACCAACCGATACCCCCAGCGTGGAAAAAATGTTCATCGATGTCGGCGCAAAAAGCCGGTCAGACTGTCCCATCAAGGTTGGCGAAGTGGCCGCCTTTGAACGCCCCTTCCTTGATCTGGGTGATCGTCTGGTAGCCAAAAGCATGGACGACCGCATCGGCTGCGTGGTAGCCATTGAAGCCCTGCGCGCCTTGAAAAAGACGCCTTACGAAGTCTATTTCGTCTTCACCACCCAGGAGGAAGTCGGCACCCGCGGCGCGCAAACCTCGGCCTTCGGCATAGACCCCGACCTGGGCTTCTCGCTTGATGTAACCGCCTGGGGCGACACCCCCGGACGAAAAAACTTCGAGATGGCGCTTGGCAAAGGCCCTGCCATCAAAATCAAAGATGGCGGCATGCTCTCCGATCCGCGCATCGTCGCCTGGATGGTTGAAACCGCCGAAAAAACCAAAATCCCATACCAGCGCGAAGTGCTGCTGGGCGGCACCACCGATGCGCGCGCCATGCAACTCGTCCGCGCGGGCGTGCCGGTTGGCTGTATTTCCATCCCCTGCCGCTATGTTCACAGCCCCAGCGAAATGGTGGATATACGCGATGTCGAAAATGCCGTGCGGCTGGTGGTTGCATTGCTGAGTAATCCCGCTACGCTGTAAACTCGAAGTTAGTGATCGCATATAAAAACAGCGCGAGAGTTTTCTCGCGCTGTTTTTATTTTCAGAAATCTCGGTGAAGAAAACCAGATTTTTATGGCAAATGAAGGTCAAAAAGTTGTAAAATGAAAGAAAGCCCTTTGGCCTTCTTAAATGGTATCTTCCGAACTTTCAGGATCAAACATGGCCCCAAACCTTAAAACAATCACCCAGCGCACAATTGCCTACTATGCCCTTTTGGCTATGCTCTGGATCTTCATTTCAGACCAGGTAATTTATTTTTTCGCCACAGACTCAGCCAATCTTACCTGGCTGCAAACTTACAAAGGCCTGTTTTATGTGATAATCACCTCGATTTTGCTTTACCTGCTTTTGAGAAGTCAATTAAAGCAGTGGGATGAAAGCCAAAAAGCAACAAAATTGACCCAGCAAGCCTTACTCGTAAGCAACGACTATCTGAAAGCCGTGCTGGATGCAACCGATGACGCCATTCTGGTAATAGACCCACAACAAGGCAAAATAATCGACGCCAACCAGCGTGTCTATGAGATATTTGGTTATAGCCCGGCAGAAATCATCGACCAACCCATCTCCAGTCTGGGCAACATGGTTGAGGCCTATAGCCTGAAAAAGGTCTATCGCTGGGCGGCGCGAGTAAGGCGCGAGGGGGCGCAAGTTATGGAGTGGCAAGCCAGGCGCAAAAACGGTCATCAATTTTGGGTTGAAATCAATCTGCGCTACGAATCGATTGGTAAAAAAAATCGCTTCATCATGTCTGTGCGCGATATTGACCATAAGAAAAAAATCGAGAACAATCTTCAAAAAAATGAGCGCATGCTCAATACGTTGGTAGGCAACCTGCCAGGCATGGTCTATCGTTGCGAAAACACGCCAGAGTGGACAATGACCTATCTCAGCGAGGGCGTATTCGCGCTTACCGGCTACCGCGCCCAAGACCTGCTCGGCGATAACAACATCTCTTTTGGCAAACTGATTCACCCCGAAGATTCCCAGCACGTTTGGGAAGAAATACAAAACGCGCTCGGAATGCGCCGTTCGTACACACTCGTCTACCGGATTATTGATGTCTCAGATACCGAAAAATGGGTTTGGGAACATGGGCGCGGTGTGTTTAACGAAAAAGACCAACTGCTCTTTCTGGAAGGTTTTATTACTGACATCAGCGAGCAAAAGAAAAGCGAACAAAAACTACGCGAAATCAACACACGACTGAATGTACTGATCAATGCCACCCCCGACATCATCTGCTTCAAAGACGGACAAAACCGCTGGCTCGAAGCCAACAAAGCCGATCTCGAACTCTTTCGATTGTCCAATATCGATTATCGCGGCAAAACCGACCGAGAACTGGCTGAGTATACCGACCCAATTTACAGAGAAGCATTTCTAAAATGCGAAGAAAGCGATGAACACGCCTGGGCAAAGGCCAACATCAGTCGCGGAGAAGAAACCATCCCCACGCCAGACGGAGAGTCCAAAGTCTACGATGTAATCAAAGCGCCCATCTTCGCCAACGATGGAACCCGCGCCGGCCTGATTGTATTCGGACGCGATATTACAGACCGTAAAATTGCCGAACAAGCCTTGTACAAACGATTCTCCGAAATGGAAGCCCTGCGCGCCATCGACCGCGCCATCATCTCCAGTTTTGAGATGCAAGTTACGCTCGATGTTCTCCTCAGGCAAGCCATCCATCATCTCGAAGCAAATGCCGCCGCAATCCTGATTCTGGATGATCAATTACAAACCATGAAATATGTCGCCGCGCAAGGATTCCGCGCCAGCGAAATTACAACCCTCGAAATCAGGCCCGGACAAGGCTTTACCGGCGAAGTAATGCTCAACCGCCAACCAATAAAAATCGCAGACCCGGCCCTCATTGAGAAAGACAAATCTTTTGCCCGCATGGAAGGATTCGCCCACTACTGCGGCGCGCCGCTCATTGCGCGCGGACAAATGAAAGGTATTTTAGAAATATACCAACGCACCGTCCCCCCCGAAGACCCGGAATGGGACCTGTTTCTGGAAACCCTTGCCAACCAGACCGCCATCGCCATCGACAACGCCCAGATGTTCGAATCACTGCAACACAAAAACCTGGAACTGGCCCTGGCCTACGACGCCACCATTGCAGGCTGGTCGCGCGCGCTTGAACTTCGCCAGGAAGAATCGCCAGGCCACATTGAGCGCATCAGCCAGTTAACCATGGCATTAGCGCAAGAACTGGACATAAACAAAAACGAATTTACCAATATTCGGCATGGCGTTCTCTTGCATGATATTGGAAAAATGGCCGTGCCAGATAAAATCTTGCTCAAAAAAGGACAACTCACCCCAAAAGAGCGCAAAATCATGCAAGAACACCCGGCTTACGCCCACCAATGGCTGTCCGATGTCGGCTATCTGAAAAACGCGCTCGATATTCCCCTATACCATCATGAAAAATGGGACGGCAGCGGCTACCCACACGGCCTGCGCGGAGAGCAAATTCCGCTCTCGGCGCGTCTTTTTGCCGTAGTAGATGTGTGGGACGCCCTGACCAGCGACCGCCCCTACCGCAAAGCCTGGGCCCATCAAGAAGCAATCAACTACCTGCGCGAGCAACGCGGCCAACACTTCGACCCGCAAATTGTGGATGTTTTTCTGCGCATGATAACAGCCACCTGAGGAAACGCCTGCGCAATCCGCCAACACTGCGCAGGCAAAACACCCCAGAAAATCTCAAAATCACGCGCCCTGCCAATGGCCTTTTCGCACAAACTCCCAAAAAAATCCCTGATTGCGCCTGAGTATTATTTGGTGTATAATTATGGATAATCATTCTCTTTTAGGAAGAGTTATCAAAAAGACATGACCAACCTCGATGTTCGCTTTAACCAATTGATTGCCTCGCTAAAAGAGCGCGATTTCCGCCTGACCCCGCAACGCATTGAACTCGTGCGGCTGATTGCCATCAGCGAGGGACATCCGAGCGCAAATCAGTTATACGAGCGCATCAAAGAAAAATTTCCAACCATGAGCCGGGCAACTGTATATAAAACCCTGGCGCTGCTCAAAGAAGTAAATCAGGTTTTTGAAATCGACTTGCGCGAAGACAGTCATTATGACGGCAACCGCCCTGAACCGCACCCACACCTGATTTGCATGAAATGCAACCAAATTGTAGATGGCGAATTATCCCTTAACGAGGAAATCATTAAAAACTTGGAGCAAAAATCCGGCTACACAATCCTGCGCCCGCAAATCTCTCTCTATGGGCTTTGCCCGAATTGTAAAACAGGCCAATAGACTGTTTCGGTAATAAAAATTAGACGCGGACAAGAGCGAAGAACGCAGAAAAAGCATTAAACGAATTTAACTCACTCAAACCACTTCCCAAAAAGTAAAAGGAGAAAAAATGACTGAAAGCAAATGTCCAGTAACCGGCAAAGTTGGCAACACCACCGCCAGCCGGGGCACCTCCAACCGCGATTGGTGGCCCAACCAACTCAACCTGAATATCCTGCACCAGCACGCCCCGGCCTCCAACCCGCTGGGCCCTGATTTCAACTACGCCGAAGAATTCAAGAAACTCGACCTGGCCGCCGTCAAAAAAGACCTGGCCGACCTGATGACCGATTCGCAAGCCTGGTGGCCCGCCGATTGGGGTCACTACGGCGGCCTGATGATTCGCATGGCCTGGCACAGCGCCGGCACCTACCGCACCGCCGATGGTCGCGGCGGCGGCGGAACCGGCAACCAGCGTTTTGCCCCCGTCAACAGTTGGCCCGACAACGGCAACCTCGACAAGGCCCGCCGCCTGCTCTGGCCGGTTAAACAAAAATACGGCAACAAACTCTCCTGGGCCGACCTCATGATTCTGGCCGGCAACGTCGCCCTCGAATCGATGGGATTCAAAACCTTCGGATTCGGCGGCGGTCGCGCCGACATCTGGCAACCCGAAGAAGACATCTACTGGGGCGCCGAAGCCGAATGGCTGGGCGATAAACGCTACAGCGGCGACCGGAACCTCGAAAACCCGCTGGCCGCCGTGCAAATGGGCCTCATCTACGTCAACCCCGAAGGCCCCAACGGCGCGCCCGACCCAGTCGCATCAGGCCGCGATGTGCGCGAAACCTTCGCCCGCATGGGCATGAACGACGAAGAAACCGTCGCCCTCGTCGCTGGCGGACACACCTTCGGCAAAGCCCACGGCGCCGGCGACCCCAAACTGGTCGGGCCGGAACCTGAAGCCGCCCCCATCGAAGAAATGGGCCTCGGCTGGATTAACAAACTCGGCAGCGGCAAAGGCGTCCACACCACCACCAGCGGTATCGAAGGCGCCTGGAAACCCAACCCCACCCAATGGGACATGGGCTACTTCGACATGCTCTTCGGCTACGAATGGACCCTGGCAAAAAGCCCCGCCGGCGCGTGGCAATGGCACGCCGCAGCAGTGCGCGAAGAACACATGATCCCCGACGCGCACGACCCAACCAAGAAACACCCACCGATGATGACCACCGCCGACCTTTCCCTGCGCTTCGACCCCATCTACGAACCCATCGCCCGCCGCTTCCACCAGAATCCCGAACAATTTGCCGATGCCTTCGCCCGCGCCTGGTTCAAACTAACCCACCGCGATATGGGCCCCAAGGCCCGCTACCTCGGCCCAGAAGTCCCCGCCGAAGACCTGATCTGGCAAGACCCCATTCCCGCCGTCGACCACCCGCTGGTAGATGAAAAAGACATCGCCGCGCTCAAAGACAAAATCCTGGCATCAGGCCTCTCGACCTCCGAACTGGTCGCCACAGCCTGGGCTTCAGCATCCACCTTCCGCGGCTCCGACAAGCGCGGCGGCGCGAACGGCGCCCGCATTCGCCTGGCCCCGCAAAAAGACTGGGAAGTCAACCAACCCGCGCAACTCGCCAAAGTGCTGGCCGTGCTGGAAGGCCTCCAAAAGGATTTCAACGCTTCGGCAAACGGCAGCAAAAAAATCTCACTGGCCGATCTGATTGTGCTGGCCGGCTGCGCGGCAGTCGAATCTGCGGCCAAAGCCGCCGGGTTCGCCGTCGAAGTACCCTTCACCCCGGGCCGCGCCGACGCCTCTCAGGAACAAACCGACGTGGAATCCTTCGCCATCCTCGAACCCGAAGCCGACGGCTTCCGCAACTACCAAAAGACGACCTTCAGCGTCTCAGCCGAGGAAATGCTGGTCGATAAAGCCCAACTGCTGACCCTGAGCGCCCCCGAAATGACCGTTCTCTTGGGCGGCTTGCGCGTTCTGGGCGCAAATTACGATGGCTCGCCACATGGCGTCTTCACCAAACAGGCCGGTAAACTGACCAACGACTTCTTCCTTAACCTGCTGGATATGAGCGTAGCCTGGCACCCAATTTCAGAAGACGCCCAAGTCTTCAACGCCCACGACCGCAACACCGGCGAAGTGCGCTGGAGCGCCACCCGCGTCGATCTGGTCTTTGGCTCCAACTCACAACTGCGCGCCCTGGCCGAAGTCTACGCCCAGAACGACAACC
>DAOUML010000314.1:0-3472 GCA_034411635.1 Anaerolineales bacterium | reverse complement strand
AACCACCCGTTTGACATCCGCTTTGCGGGCGGCTTCAAGCAGAATTTCGGTGCCGCGCTGGTTAATCTCGAAACAGGGCAGCGGGTCTTCCATCGATTGTGGGACGGAAACAAAGGCGGCTTCGTGGAAGATGATGTCGATGTCTTTAACGGCTTCGGCGGCGTCATTGGGATTGCGGATGTCGCCTTCAAGAAGTTCAAAATGGGGCAAATTGGTAATTTGCGCTACATTCTCGCGTTTGCCGGTTGAGAAGTTGTCCAACACGCGCACAAAATCGCCCTGCTCTAGCAGGGCGCGGACGATGGTTGAGCCAATGAAACCGGCGCCACCGGTTACCAGGTATTTTTTCATGCTATCTCCCGCGCCGACCAATGACAGTGGTAATCGTGCGCAAAATAATTTGAATATCCATCACAATACTGCGATGTTTGATGTAGTAGAGGTCGTATTCGAGTTTGATTTCGGTATCTTCAACGGTAGCCGCGTAGCCGTAATTGACCTGCGCCCACCCTGTCAGGCCAGGCTTGACCATCAGCCGGGCGCGGTAGAAGGGAATCTTCCGTTGATATTTCTCAACCAGTTCGGCGCGTTCGGCGCGCGGACCGACCATAGACATTTCGCCGCGCAAGACATTCCAAAATTGGGGAAATTCATCGAGGCGGCTGCGGCGCAAAAATCCGCCGACGCGGGTAACGCGCGGGTCGTGTTCCTCGGCTACCTGGGCTTTGCCATCGGCTTCGGCGTCTTTAATCATGGTGCGCAATTTGAGCATTTCAAACTCGCGCCCCCCCCGCCCCAGGCGCGCTTGGCGATAGAAAATGGGCCAGCCATCATCAAGCAGGATGGCAAGCCCAACAAAGGGCAGCATGAGCAGGAAGAGCAACATCCCTACCAGCGAGGCCAGAATATCAAGCGCGCGCGAGGCAAGGTGATAAAAACCGCTGGCGCGGGCTTCATCGACAAACGAGCGAATGACCCAGTCCGATTCAAGGTGATGAATAGGAACGCGGCCAAGCAATTCTTCATAGATGGTGCGCATACGGGTCACTTCAACGCCGCGCTCCTGCACATCGAGCAAGGTTTGAAAAGTTTGACCGCGCATTTCACCGGTGATGGAAACGATCACATCGGAGATATTGAGCAAATCAATCAGTTCGAGCAAGCGGTCGCTGCCGGCAAAAACTCGGAAATCTTCCAGATAAGAACCTGCTTTTTCCGGATCATCGTCAATATAGCCAACCAACGTAAACGGCGCGGGGTTCATGGCCTTATACATTTGGGCCAGGGTGCGTCCATTCTCACCTGCGCCCACCACCAGAACACGCCCCATCATGCCCTGAGTCGTATAGATGCGGATATAAATCAGCCGCCAGAGCAGAGTCAAACTAAAAGCCAGCAGGAGAAATGCCGCAACGCCGCGCCGGGGCAGAGAGTTGGGTTCTTCGGTGGTGAAAAAAAACAAAGCATAGCCAAACAACCCAATGGCGGCCACCACCATCAAACCACGCAGGGTTTTTCGCCAATTAGCGGCGCGATGCAGGTCATACAGTTCAACCATCATCACCAACCAGATGATGGGCAACAGGTAATACCACCACTGCAAACGTCTTTGGAAAAACTCAAACGAAAAATCAAGGTATGGGTCGGCAATTGCCCAAAAATAAACGCCGCCCACAAAAGCAAGCAGGGAGACGAGCAAATCGCCAAAAAAAATCAGGGCTTTTTGTTCGCTGGGACGCAGGCGCAAAAGCGGTTGTTTTACGGTTTCAGATGCCATGTTAGCGAGGCTTTACTCCAAAAAGAATGCTCCACAAAAAACCAAGCCCCCATGAGAAGTGCATGACAGCGATTGCCACCGGCAACCCGAAAAACAAAAATATTTTTTTCCGTTGGGCTACGCGTTGCACGCCTGCGGCAAACAAGAAAGCAAAATAAAATGAAAGCCCAAAGATCAAAAGCCAGGCAAAAAAAGGATGAAAAAACGCCAACAGGAACAACCCCAAGATCGCCAGCACAAACAGCGGCGGAAGAGCCTGACGCCAGCGCAGGGTGGATGGATAACGGCGCAGCATTTGCCATTTCCACAGGCCGTACCGCCAGTACTGGCGGGCCAAATCGCCAAAGGTGGAACGCGCAAAATAAACCGAACGAATTTCAGGATTCAACCATACCCTTCCGCCAGCCTGACGGATACGAGCATTGAACTCATAATCTTCATTGCTCAACAACGATTCATCGAACCCGCCAATTTTTTCGACCAAACTGCGCCGGAATGCCCCAAACGGAACGGTATCGACATAAGCCGGCTGCCGGGCATGACGATAATGCGCATCCCCCACGCCTAATGGATGAGCGGCGGCCACTGCTATCGATTCGGGCATCCAGTTATCGCCGCCTGGTCGAATCTCCCAAACCCCACCGACATTATCAGCGCGCGCATCCAATAGGGCTTGCACCGATTTTTCTACATAGTCTGGATAAGGCGCGGAATGACCATCCAGGCGGACAATAATTTCTCCGCAAGAAGCCTCAATCGCCCGGTTGAGCGCCGCCGGAATGGTTTTGGCGTTGTTATCAACCACTTCAATTTTCAGTTGCGGATTTTTTTGCTGAAACGCGGCGATAATCTCACGGGTTCGGTCTTGCGATAAACCATCGGCAATGGTGATGAAGATTTTTTCCACCGGGTAGGTTTGCTTGAGGAGCGCATCCAACAAGGTGTGGATGCGCTTTTCCTCATTATAGCAAGGGATAATCACAGAGACATCTGGGTACATCGTCATTCCAACGATCCAGGCAAAAATTTGCCGAGACTCATTACGAAGGACTATTTTACCACCACGCCTGTTATTCGTTTCTCAATGCGACGGCTTCAATCTCAACCCTGGCATCTTTGGGCAAGCCTGCCACCGCGAAAGTGGAGCGGGCCGGCGGCTCAGATGGGAAAAACTCGGCATAAATGGCATTCATTTTCGGAAAATCGGCCATATCACGCAGAAAGACAGTTGTCTTGACCACGCGCTCGAGGCTGGCCCCGCCGGCTTCCAGAACGTGCTTCAGATTGGTCAGCACCTGGCGGGTCTGCGCCTCAATATCAGCGCCAACCAGTTCACCGGTAGCGGGATCGATCCCAACCTGGCCGGAGGAAAAGACAAACTGCTCGGTTTGAATGGCGGCAGAATATGGGCCAAGCGCTTTGGGGGCTTTTTCGGTTGCAACAACAGTGCGAGTCATAAATGGGTCTCCTTGAAGTGAGTTGGTTTGATTTCATTTTACTTCATAGTAATCAGGTGAGGGGATTTTTGAGAATATGACACGGGAATCGTCATTGCTAAAAATATCTAAGCGCCGTACAGTTTGCAGAAGATGACCGGGTGGGGAGATAGCGTTTATCGAGACCAGGCAGGCTATCGGAGAATTCGTATTCCAACAAGTCCGTAAGCATATAATCAGACAGAATAGTAAAAAATGG
>DAOUML010000313.1:0-5703 GCA_034411635.1 Anaerolineales bacterium | reverse complement strand
TTCTCTCTCGGTAAGTTTGTTTGGCACTACGACTCAATTATCCCAGACTTATCCTTTTCCGTACACGAAAATGCCACTTATTATCCTTCGCGAGTATACCATCGGCCTGGTTGTGTAACTCGATTCGTTCGCGCCGTTTGCGATCTTCAGCGGCATGGGCTTCGGCCTCCTGACGCATACGCTCCACTTCGTCATTACTCAAGCCCGAGGATGCCGTCAGGGTAATATGCTGAACGCGCCCGGTTTGTTTATCGCGGGCGGTAACTTTCAAAATGCCGTTGGCATCAATATCAAAGGTAACTTCAATTTGCGGAATGCCACGCGGGGCGGGCAAAATACCGTCTAAAATAAACTTGCCCAAACTTTTATTATCGGCAGCCAGGGGGCGCTCGCCCTGCACAATATGCACTTCCACCTGCGGCTGGTTATCAATGGCGGTGGAAAAAATATCCACCTTGCGGGTTGGTATGGCAGTATTGCGCTCAATCAGGGCAGTTGCCACGCCCCCCATCGTCTCAATTGAAAGAGTCAGCGGGGTAACATCCAACAACAAGACATCTGAGACAACTCCGGCCAGCACGCCGGCCTGAATGGCAGCCCCCACCGCCACCACTTCATCGGGGTTAACGCCTTTGTGCAATTCTTTGCCAAAAAAGCCGCGCACCAGTTCATGTATGGCGGGCATGCGCGTCATTCCGCCTACCAGTACAATTTCATCGATCTGAGCCGGGGAAAGTGAAGCGTCGGAAAGGGCCTGGCGAATGGGTGTCAGGGTCTTTTGAACCAAATCGGCGGTTAACTGCTCCAGTTTGGCGCGGGTTAATGAAACCGACAAATGCCTGGGGCCCGAAGCATCCACCATAATGTAGGGCAATTGAATCTCGGCTTGCAGGGTATTTGTCAATTCGATTTTTGCTTTTTCGGCGGCATCTTTCAAGCGTTGCAAGGCTTGCGGGTCGCCACGCAGGTCTATCCCGTTTTCGCGCTCAAATTCATCGGCGAGATATTGCATAATGCGCTGGTCGAAATCGTCACCACCGAGGAAGGTGTCGCCGCTGGTGGCTTTTACCTCAAAGACGCCATCACCAACCGTCAGAATAGAAACATCAAAAGTGCCGCCGCCCAAATCATAGACCAGGATGGTCTGGTTGGATTTTTTATCCAACCCATAAGCCAGGGAAGATGCGGTTGGCTCGTTGATGATGCGCAGAACATCCAACCCGGCAATTTTTCCGGCATCTTTGGTGGCGTTGCGCTGGGCGTCATTAAAATATGCCGGCACGGTGATGACAGCCTGGGTAACTGCTTCACCGAGGTAGGCTTCGGCATCGCGTTTAACCTTGGCTAAAATCATGGCCGAAATTTCAGGCGGGGCATAATCTTTTTCGCCCATTTTGATGCGCATATCGCCATTTTCGCCCGATCTAACATGGTAAGGCACGCGCTGTAAAGTGCTTTGCGCCATTTCGTCGGCAAACTGGCTGCCCATGAAGCGTTTTACCGAGAAAATGGTATTCTCGGCATTGACAATGGCCTGGTTGCGGGCCACGCGCCCCACCAGCCGCTCGCCATTTTTGTTGATAGCGACCACCGAGGGAACCAGTCGCTCGCCCTCGATGGATGGGATGACAATCGGCTCGCTGCCCATCATTACAGCAACGACAGTGTTGGTTGTGCCGAGGTCGATCCCAATGATTTTGCCCATTTACGCCGCCACCTTCACCATTGCCGGGCGAAGGACCTGCTCGCCATGCAGCAGGTACCCATGCTGCAAGACAGCCGTCACGATACCTGATTCGTATTCTGACGATTCTTCCTGCATAATGGCTTCGTGCTGGTTCGGGTCAAAGGGTTGGCCAACGGCTTCAATGCGCGTAATGCCTTCTTTTTCAAGAATAGATTGAAACTTGCGCGCAATGATTTCAATCCCATCGGCCCAGGCATTTTCGGCGGGGCGATTGGCAGCAGCGCGTTCGAGGTCATCTAGCACCGGCAAGATTTTTCTGACCATTTCGCCGCTGGCCTGCGACCACATCTGCGATTTTTCGCTCTCTACCCTGCGGCGAAAATTGGTGAAGTCGGCGCGTTCACGCAGGAGCGCGTCCATATATTCCTGCGCTTTGGCCTGAGCCTCATCAATCTGGGCTTGCAGGGCTTGCAGAGATTCTTCAACTTCGGCTGTTTGTTTTTTCTTTGGCATAACCTTTACCTTTATGAGGATTAATCTGTAACTTCATCGACAAACGCATCGGTAACCAGTTCGCTTAATACTTCGGCAACATAGCGAACCGTTGGAATGGTGCGCGTGTAAGACATTCGCATTGGGCCAAGCACGCCCAAAGTGCCGGTAATTGTGCCAGGCGAACCATAGCGGGCAAGAATAACTGTGCATTGGCGCAACTCATCCCATGCGCCTTCTCCGCCAATCAGAATTTGCATTCCGCCCGCGCTTTGCTGCAAAATGGTGCTGGCTAATAAATTGTGCAACAAGGAGCGTTCTTCAAGCAGGCGCAAGGCGCGGCGGGCTTCGTTGGAAGTGTGAAACTCCGGCTCAGACAAAACGTTGCTTAAACCATCGAGGTAAAGTTGCCCGGTGATGCGTTCGTTGATGCGGCGCATATCCTGGCAGATGAGCAGGGCCATGTCATTTTCAAGGGCATCGCCGCGGGCGGGCAGGTTGTTAATTTCATCGAGGCTGCGTCCGGCATAAGCCTGGTTCAAGCGCGCCGCCGCGCCTGATAATTTTTCTTGCGTAACCGGCTCGGCCAGGCTGAGAATTTGCTGGCTCACCTCGCCACCCATTGTAACCAAGACCATTAAAACCTGGCGTCCCTGAGTGGAAATCAGTTCGACATGCTTGAAATAGATTTTTTCAGCATGAGGAGCAGTCACCAGCGAAATGGCTTGCGATTGCTGCGAAAGCACGGAGGCGGCCAGAGTCATCCATTGATCAATTTCAGGGCGCGCCTGGTAAAACTGATGGCTGATGGTGTGCTGGAGGGTATCAGGCAGTTCGGCCTGGTTCATTAATTGGGTAACAAAGTAGCGGTAGCCATCTTCGCTGGGAACGCGCCCGGCAGATGTGTGCGGCTGGCGCAAAAATCCCATCTCGGTGAGGGCGGCCATTTCATTGCGAATGGTGGCCGAACTCATATCGAGATTATATTGCTCAACCAGACGCTGTGAACCAACCGGTTGGGCGGTGTCTATATAATCGCGCACAATCAGGAGCAGGAGTTTTTTTTGTCGGTCACTTAAATCTTGCATTTTTTTAGACAAGACGCTCGTATTTTTTAGCACTCAGAGAATTTGAGTGCTAAAAAGCAGAATTAATCATAACATGCTGGCAAATGAGCGTCAATAAGAGGAATGTTAGACCCCCAAAAGACTAGGGCCGCCAATCGGCATCGAAATCGATGGCCGGGTGGTTGGTAAGGCGAGTTATCTCACGCGTTTGCAGGTTGAGCAGATAAATATCGATATTGTTGCCATCGTTGCCTTCCGCCAACACAAATTGACCATCGGGTGATGGACTGGCATCGCGCAGAGGCTGTTTCGATGGTTCGTTTAATACTTCTGTTACCCCCGATTCAATCTGATACAAACCCAAATACGGTAGCGTATCAAGATTGCCTCTAAACTGGGTAAATAAAACGGAACGGTTATCATCAAAAGCCCAGGCAGGCTGCGTATCGTTTACGCCGCCGCCATCATGGAAAAATTGCTGATGGCTTTCTCCATCGATTGACATGCTCCAAATTCTCCAGACGTTACGAATTCTTATCGAATAGAGGATCTGGCCGCCATCGCGCGACCAGGCCGGCTGGCGGGCGGGTTGGGTTGAATCGGTTTGGGTCAAGCGAACGGCAACCTCATTTTCAAGGTCAATCTTGTAGATTTGCACGAACGACTGTAACGACGTGCTATCGCGCAAGGAGGTGAAGGCCAGCCAGAGTCCATCGGGCGACCAGGATGGGTCGAAATCGCCGCCGGGCAGAGATGAAAGCGTTTGGGTTTTGCCTGTTGCCAGGTCGAGGATGGCGATGCTGGCGTTGGGATACTCGACCTGCCGGCCCGCGCAAGGGGTGATATAGGCCAACTTTAAGCCATCTGGCGACCATTTGGGCTGGCAGGCTCCATCAGGGGCGACGAAGAGTCGCTCTTGCTGGCTGCCATCGGGGTTCATGGTGTAGATTTGCGGCTTGTTTTCTTCACGCATGCTGACAAAGGCAATTGGGCCGGCGGCAACAATTGTGGAGGGCGGCGGGGGGGCTTCGGTGGTCGGGACGGTGGTGGCGGTTGATGTTTGGGTTGGGGTGAGCGTGGGTGTGATGGTCGGCGGGGAAATGGTGGGAGAAGCGGAAGCAGGCACAGGCTGAGAAAGAACCGCCGAGGTATCGGTTGGGGAGATAGATAAAGCCGGTTGGGGTGAAAAAATTTCAGGGTTGAAGTAAAAAAGTCCCGATATCGCCAATAAAGAGAGAATTCCTAACCAGAGAAACGGCTTGAACGATGCGCGTTTTTGAGCAGGGACAGGTTCTAAAGCGGGCGCAGGGTCTTGGGCGGGGGAGATTGGTTGCTCGGGCGAGGGTCGCTGTGTTTCACCCAGCAGGGCTTGCTTAAATTCGCTGGCGCTCTGATAGCGGTTTTCAGGGCTGACCTGCATAGCTTTTTCGATGGTAGCGGCCAGTCGCTCAGAAATATGGGGAACGCGTTTGCGCACCGGGGTAAGTTCAAGCCCTTCAAGGGCGCGCATGATGCTATCTTCAGCGATGAAGCCGGTGACGGCTGCGTACAGGGTGGCCCCCAGGGAATAGATGTCGGAGCGGGCATCGGTACGGGCAGAGCCATACTGTTCGGGCGGAGAGTAGCCGGGGGTCATGGCGCGCGCGCCGGTCATGGTGGGTTGGTCGCCTTGAACAACTTTTGCCAAGCCAAAATCGACCAGGCAAATGTGACCATCTGGCACGAGTTTGATGTTGCCAAGTTTTATATCGCGGTGTAGCACCGCCGGTTGACGGGTGTGGAGAAAGGTGAGCGCGTCGCAAATGGCGGTGCCGATGCGTATGGCTTCTGGCTCACTAATTGGGCCGCTTTTTTCGAGGATTTGGCGCAGGTCGGGGCCTTCGATGTAGTCCATTACCAGGTATTGGCCTTCATCGGGCAAAACGAAGTGATCTGAAACGCGCGGCAGGTTGGGGTGGCGCAGCCGGGCCAGGATATTGGCTTCCAGCCGGAACTGGTTGGCGTAATCTTCGGTGGTGAAGAGGTTTTCTTTAACGGCGACATCGACCCCCAGGCTTTCATCATGGGCGCGGTATACCGAACCCATGCCACCATGCCCCAAAACTTCGAGAATGCGGTAACGTTTATTGAGCAAATCGCCCTGCGCAAGCGGCATAATTAATCCTTGATGAATAAGAAAATACGACAAGTAAGATGACGTGATTATACCTGCCCTGAATGAAATCTGACACCTACCCAAAAGTCGGATTGGCAATTCTCAAATTCTCAACGGTCTTACTGCCAAGCGCGACTTTCAAGCCGCGTTACGGTAGGCGATGATGAGTTGCTTTTAAATAGGGCTTTCTTAAAGTCGCTTAATAACCCCTCACCCCGGCCCTCTCCCGGTGGGAGAGGGAGAAATGCTCCCTTCTCCCACCGGGAGAAGGGTTGGGGATGAGGGAGAAAGGCCGACTTTAA
>DAOUML010000312.1:0-7054 GCA_034411635.1 Anaerolineales bacterium | reverse complement strand
GACAGACAAAACGCACAAGCCCAATCCCTGGCGTAATTTCAAATTCGGCAAGGCTCTTTACCAACCTTCACCGCCTCCGAAAAATTGAACCACACCCACCAAGCGGCGGATGTCTGTCCGTTTCGGTGAATGTTGTATAATTAATCCATGACCGTCCGCATTGAATGGGATTCTCGCAAGGCCGCCGCAAACCTGCGCAAGCATAGCATTAGTTTTGACGAAGCCAGCACCGTGTTCGACGATCCCCTGGCCTTGATTTTCCCTGATGAAGACCATTCAATCGATGAACTGCGAGAATTGGCTATCGGTCATTCTGTGCAAGGCAAGTTAATGATTGTCAGTTTTACCGAACGAGAACCAAATATTATTCGTATCATCAGCGCAAGGCTGGCAACCCGCAAGGAAATCAAAGATTATGAAGAAAACAACCGCTAAAGTTTCTGAAGATTTGCGCCCTGAATACGACCTGGATTACAGCAAAGCCAAACCCAACCGCTTCGCCGGGCAAATCGCTGATCGAGTCGTGGTGGTACTCGACCCGGATATTTCCGAAGTATTCACGACGCCAGAATCGGTCAACACCGCCCTGCGCGCCCTGATTTCAGCCATACCAGGCGAACATCGCAAAAAGACAAGCCACGCCGTTCGGGAATAAGAATTTGCCGCCAGCCGTTCACTGGCGGCTTTTTCTTTTAATTCCACGAAACTCATAATCCTGCTCATCGCCTATGCCGACGCCCACCCGGAGATTCTCGTCCCACTCGGCAGCGATTATCACGGCTGACGAAATTCGAGGCGGATGCTGCCGGGGTGGTCGCCGGAGTCCGTGCTACACGGAGAGGTTTGCAGGCCGGTAATGCGGGTGACGCCGCCGCTCAGGCTGAGGGCGTATTCGATTCCGGGAGTCATGGCAAAATCGGCGTAACCAAAGCCAAGTTCCGGTTTCAGTCCGGTATAAAAAGTCTCCTCGCCGCCCAGCCAGGTGACGGTCAATTCAATACCGGAGGCCGGGTTACCGGCGGAATTTTCCAAGATTACCTGCAAAAGCCCCGGACGGGCCGCATCGCAAAACGTGGATTGGTCGGTCAACTGGAAGGGCAGGCCGGGGGTGGCAGTCGGCGTCAGGGAGGGCCGGACGGTGGCGGTTGGAATCGGCGTTGGGGAGTTGCGCGGGGTGCGGGTGGGGGTGGCGGTGCGCGTTCCGCGTCCGGGGGTGGCGGTTGGGGTAAGGGTCGGGCTTGGCGAGGGGGTCTCGGTTGGGGCCAGGATTGGCTCAAAAGGCGAAGTCGCGTCGGTGGGCAGGGGGGTGTCCGCAGGCAGGACTGGCTGGGCCGCCGATTCGGTAGGCAAGGGCTGGATAAGCGACTCGGAGGAGGATGCCAGCGCCGGATTGAGCAGGGCTTCGGCCAAATCTGCCACCAGGCGGATGGCTCCCGCCGGGGCGCTGGCGGCCAACATGCGCCGGGCCTGTTCGCCAAGGGCAACCACCGGGTCGGGGTCGCCGAGCAGGGAGAGTCGGGCGCGGGCGCGGTCAAGATTGCCAGTAGCGCGGTAAGAAGCCGCAATCAGGTAGCGGTATTCGTCCTTGAAATCGGCGCGCAGGCTGCTGGGGGGTGTATCGACATAGTCGAGCGGGGCCAGCACCCAGGCGTAGAGAATCCCCAAAACAAGACCAATCAGCAGACCAGTGACCAGGTACCAGTGTCCGCGCGCTTCGCTCATGGCAAACTCTCGCTGGCGTCGCGCAGTTGCAGGGCGACGGTCAGATTTTGGAGCAGGAGAATATCCGGCGAGGCATATCCGCTCGATTGGGCGAATTGCAAAGCCTGGGCGACCATTTCAGATGGGGAGAGCGCGCTGCCGAGTAGCCCCAGCCGGCGGATGGCTTGTTCGGTGTCTTGTTCGGCCTGGTAAATTTCAGCCACCATCAAGACGTAATCGGCGCGATAGTCGGCGCGCAGGGTATCGGGGGAGGTGTCGAGGTATTCAATCGGGCTGATAACCCACCCATAGAGCAGCCCCAGCCCAAACCCGGCCAAAATTGCGAGGAAGAAGTATATCCAGCGTTGTGGTGACATGGGTTTATTTTGCCATAGAGCAGGGGCAGGCGCAAGTGCGAAAAGACCCGGGCGACAAGTGAACTGTCGTCCGGGTCTCGATACGCGCTATGCGCTACTTGACCAGCACTCGATACACGCGATGCGCTACTCGACCAGCACTCGATACGCGCGATGCGCTACTCGACCAGCACTCGATACGCGCTATGCGCTGAATAAATCGGCTAGAACGGCGCGGCGGGGTCGGTGGGGACGTGTTCTTTCCACAGATCATACGTCTCGATGCTTGATTCAGCGCGGATACCTGCCAGCCAGGTGCTAAAGGCTTCCTGCTTGAGTTGCTGAAGCCGTTCAGGGCTCACAGGACGGATTTCGCGTCCTAAAACGCGGATGATGTGCCAACCAAAATCGGTTTGGACGGGCGCGCTGATTTCGGCCTGTTGCAGGGCAAACATGGCTTCTTTGAACTCTGGCACAAAGTTAACATCCGGCCCAACCCAGCCCATATCGCCGTCATTTTGGGCGTTGGACGGATCCGTGGAATAGGTCGCGGCCAATTCGCTCCAGGACTGGCCTTCGGCGAATTTTTGCAAAACTTCATTGGCCTGCTCTTCGGTTTCGACCAGAATGTGCTGCACCCAAACCTGCTCTTCTGTCGTCTGCACGTCTTTGGCAATCAGGTCGAGCATTTTTTCGCGGATGTAAAGTGTTTCAAAGAAGTAACGAAAATCTTCGGCGTTCAGGCTGATGTTTTCCTGTAAGTTCGCCAGGGTGTCGTTGTAACTGGTTTCAAAACCTTCGAGCGTATAAGGCGTGGCAGTTGGGAAAGGAGTCGGCTCGGGGCCTTCGGTTGGCGCGGCAGTCGGCTCCAGAGTAGGAACAACCGTCGGCTCAGGCAGCGGCGTCACCGTGATAATTGCCAACTGGGTTGGGTTAAGCGGCGGCTGAACATAAGGCGTGTTGGTGGGAGCCGGGGTTGGCGTGCCGTCGGCATAGAATCCAAATTGCCTCTGAATATAACCGTCGATCTCGGCTGCGCTGGGTTCAATCCCCAGTTTTTCGGCTTCCTGACGAATCAGGCGGTCGTCGACCAATGAATCAAGAACCTGCTGCCCAATCAATTCTGGCTGCTGCAATTGCACGGCAATTTGTTGCAACGTGCCGCCAAAATTGGGGTCGCTAAACGGGTCCTGCGCGCCAAACATCTGAGCAAACTGGTAGTATTGGTTGAAATTATTGATCAATTCAAGACGTTGCAGGCGCACTCGCCCCTGAAATTCTTGCAGGGTGATCTTATCGCCATTCACATTGGCTACCGAGCGCTGCGGCAAAAAGACGCTGGTACTAAGATAGCCATAGACAAGCAGGCCAACGACAATTACGATAATTGCAATTGCCACAGCCTGAATAGCGAGACTTTGGCGACGCACAACTTCAGCGCGCGCAACGTGCCGCTTATTGATAATATTCTGATTTTTAGGCATGGGATTTATACAATTTCGGGGCATGGGGTTGCTTCCCATGCCCCGATGTTTTAACTAGTCATCCCGGCCCTGAAAAACAAAGGGCAGGAGCGCAATGTGACGGGCGCGCTTGATGGCGGCAGCGACTTCGCGCTGGTGCTTGGCGCAGGTTCCCGTTTGGCGGCGAGGGCGAATTTTTCCGTCCTCTACGATAAAGCGCCGCAACATATCGGCGTTTTTATAATCAATGACAATGTTTTTATCAGCGCAGAACTGGCAGATTTTGGGCCGCGAAAAAAAGCGGCGTTCTCCACCACCCTGCCCCGATTCGTTATTGCGAAAATCACTCATGGACGTTTAACTCCAGTGTCCGAAAATTTAGAAAGGGAATTCGTCTTCGTTGGAAGATGAAGCATCAAGCGATTCTTGTTCGTTGGCCTGAGCATGTGAATCGCGTCGATCACCGAGCATCATCATTTCATTGGCAACCACTTCAACGCTGGTATGCTTGTTGCCTTCTTTATCATCCCAACGACGGGTTTGCAGGCGACCTTCGATGTAAACCTGCTGGCCCTTGTTGAGATACTGTTTGCAAATTTCGGCCAGGTTGCCCCAGGCAACCACATTAAACCACTCGGTTTCGGTATGACGTTCGCCGTCGGCGGTATTCCAGGAGCGGCTGGTGGCAACCGTAAAGGTTGTAACCGGTCGGCCCGAGGGGGTATAACGCATTTCGGGGTCACGTCCGAGATGACCAATAATCATGACTTTATTCAAACCACGACTCATACTTCTCTCCTCGTAAGACGCAGGATAATCAGGTAAAACTAGGCTACCAGGGTAATCATGGAGCGCAAAATCGACTCCTGAAAACGCATATTTTGTTCAAGTTTTTGAGTGCCAGCAGCCGGCATGGTCATGTTGAAGAGAACATACTGCCCTTCACGCTGCTTATTAATCTGATAGGCCATACGACGACGGCCCCACACATCGGTCTTCTCGATGGTGCCATCAGCCTCGCCAATCCAACCGCTCACCTTCTCAACAACATCTTTGAATGCTGTTTCGTCCAGGTCGGGGTGGATGATACAAACCAACTCATATTTACGCATAACAGGGAAACCTCCTTTCCTCGGGATAGCCCGCAGACAACATCGTTGATGAGCCACAGGCGGAAAGCACCCGCCGCGAGGGCGGGTAAATTAACAGAGCAATTCTATCACAGGATAAAAATAATGGACAGTGCCAAATTTTGGATGTTTACGGACACCCAAGCATTTCCCGCGCCGAGGCGACCATCTCATCGCGTTCCACGCTGGGGCCTGTTTCCCGTTCAATGCGCGTCCACAGCGCACAAAGCGGGGGACGCATGAACTCGCGCGAGACGCGGTAGGCTTCGCGGGTCAGGTTGAGGGCTTTTTGCTCGCGTCCACTGTGGGCCAGGGCTTCGATAAAGACAAAATTTTCCACCGGGTCGTTGGGCCGGTCGCCAATGGCCTGCGCCTGCTCGTAAAGATCGAGGATGGCGGGCCAATCGGCGCGTTGGCGGGCCAGTTCGGCCTGCGAGAAGTAGTAGCACCAGTTGCGCGAAATTTCAGGCGCGTAAAAATCGGGCAGACGGGCGGCGTTTTGCGCGCGAATCAGGGACGGTTTGCTGAACGAGGCCGCTGCGCGCAAATCGGGCGGCAGCAGGCGGTTGAACGGGTCAATCTCCGGGTCTAGCACGCGGAAGCAGCCCGGCGGCGAAAAGTTGACCACAATCATCTGCGAGGTGTTGCCGTAAAAGGTATCGGCCAGATAATATTGCTCGAAAGCCGTGTCCGGCTGCAGGTCGGGGCCGAGGGCGCGCCCCTCCTGGGTGCGGACGGAGACGTAGTACAGGATGTAGTTCATGCCGGGCGCATCGCCGTTGTAAATCCAATTCAGCGGGCCGGAGAGTGAGTTGTCGCTGAAAACCGTCAACGGGAAGTCGTTGGCGAGGACGGTTGTGCCAGGCGTCAGTTCGGGGATGCGCCAACTCATCTGCCAGAAGAGCGCGCGCTGGGTGTTCCAATCGCGACGATAGAGGGTGTTGCTCTGGAAGTGCTGCCCGACCGAGAAGCCAATCAGCAGAGCGAAAAAAGTCAGTTGCAGGCGCGGAAAACGGGACAAGAATCCGAGCAGGGCGGCCAGAATCAGACTGGAGCCGAGCATGAAGGAGAGCGTAAACCTGTCCGCCGAAAAGTGCAGTTGCGGCAAGGTGCGTTCGCCAACCAGCCAGAACGCGCCACCACCGAGAAGCCAGGCGAGCAGGCCGAGGAGGAGGGGCGATATTCGATATTCGTTATTCGTTATTCGATATTCGGTGTTCGGTATTCGATATTCGGTGTTTGGTATTCGATATTCGGTGTTCGGTTTATCGATTTTCGGTTTATCGATTTTCGAGTTATCGATTTTCGAATTTCGATTTTCGAGTATCGAGGTTCGCCAAAAGTACAGGCCGGCCAGGAGGGTGGCGGCCAGGGCGAGAGAGAAAGTCGCGATGGTGGTGAACAGGCCGAGGGTCGTGGGGTTGACCGGTTCGAAGGGCAGAATCCAGGCGGCGGGGACGGTCGTCCAGAAGGCTTGGAGCATGTTCAGGAGCAGCGTCCATATCCCCAGGAAGAAGTTTTCGCGCAGGTTTTCGAGGGTTTGGTAGGAATAACTGGCGGTCTGGTTGGTAAAAAAGAGGGCGCGCCAGGCTGTAATGAGCAGAAAAGTAAACAAGTAAGCCAAGTATGAACTGGCTACGCGCAATATTTTTGGTTTTTCGACCAGAAACCAGAAGAGGATGATGCGGAAAAATTCGAGGAAATAAAAGTATTCCATCGTCAGCAGGTTGACGACGGAGAGGGCCAGGGCCGGGATGTGCCAGCGCCAGTCTCGTTTCTGGAGGGCGAGGACGCTGAAATAAAGCGAAAGCAGGAAGGCGTTGAGGACGATGTAAAAATGGGTGTACATCAACGCGATGAAGTTTTGGCCCAGGCCGGGGTAGACAAGAAAAAGCGCAGCAACCCAGAGCGGCAGGCGCGAATTGAGAAAGAGGCGACTGAAAAGTTTCCAGACCAGGACAGCGCCCAGCCAGCGCAGGAGAATCATCAGC
This sequence comes from Anaerolineales bacterium, assembly GCA_034411635.1. Taxonomy (GTDB): domain Bacteria; phylum Chloroflexota; class Anaerolineae; order Anaerolineales; family Villigracilaceae; genus UBA8950. Next base: position 413 of record DAOUML010000312.1, on the reverse strand, counting down.
AGTTGCCAGGCCCAGGGGTGCGGGCCGACCAGCGGCAGGGTAGCCTGATAAATCATGCCCCAAAACGGGCGGCTGGTGGAGAAGGTCTGCGTGAGGGCTTCGGGGCCGAGGCGGTAGTAAATCCACGTCCAAGGGGCCTCGTCCCAGTAGAAGCCGTGCTCCCAGAAAAAGGGGGCGTAGGCGAGGGCGGCAAGGGCGAGGAGGAAGGATGAGGGGTGAAGGATGAGGGATGAAAGGCGAGGGCGGAGGGACATGGGTAATTGGTGGTTGGTAATTGGAGATTCGATACTCGATATTGGATATTCGATACTCGATATTTGTCGTCCATCAAGACATCGTGGACATTTTTATAAGCAAACCATCAAGACATCGTAGACAGAACTTTAACAACCGAAACCATCACAACATCGTGG
>DAOUML010000311.1:0-32141 GCA_034411635.1 Anaerolineales bacterium | reverse complement strand
AGCAGTTGACGGTCACGCATCAGCCATTGGCCGTTTACGATGGTTCCGGTGACGGCGCTATCGCGAAAGCCAAACAGGATGTGCCAGGGCAGGTTGCCTGCTGTCATGGGGGTGGGCGGGTGGTAATCGACCAGCATCAGGTCGGCGGCGGCGTCTTTGGCGATGAGGCCGAGGGGTTGGTTAAACATCTGGCTGGCGAAGGCGGCATTGTTGTAGATCGCCATGTCGGTAAGGGTGTAGCCGCCCATGCGGCGCGGGTCTTCGTGGGCGATTTTGTGCAGCAGGTAGGCCGCACGCCATTCGTCCCACATGGCGTTGGAGAAGCCGTCGTTGCCCAGGCAGACTTTGATGCCAGCCGCGAGCATGGCCTCGGTTTTTGCCACGCCGACGGCGTTGTTCATGTTCGAACGTGGTTGGTGCGTTACCCAGGCGCGGCTTTGGGCCAGGGTTTCGATTTCGCTCTCTTCGACATGCACGGCGTGGACGATGATGCTCTTTTCGTTGAGCGCGCCATGTTTTGCCAGCCATTCTACCGGCAGGTCGTCGCCGCGCTGACGCAGGATTTCGCGGTCGTCTGTCGATTCGCTGACGTGGACGTGAAAGCCCGCATCCAACCCTGCCAGGGCTTTCAGGCTGGCCTCCAGCGTGGCGGTGGAGACGGTGTGCGGGGCGTGCAGGCCAAAAGCGGCCCGCAAGAGCGGACGACTTCCATTGGCAACCGATTTGATGAAGGCGATGTTTTCTTCAATTGATTCCTGGGTTTTGGCTTCGCCGTAGCGGTCGGTGGTTTCGTAGCAGAGCGAGGCGCGCAAACCGGCTTTTTCCACTTCTTCGCCAATGGCGTTGAGTGAGCCGCTTAGAAAATTGGGCGAGGCGTGATGATCAATCAGGGTGGTGGTGCCGTGTTTAATGGCATCGACCAGACAGACCAGGGCTGAAAGGCGCACGGCTTCTTCGTCCAGGGCCTGGTCGAGCGGCCACCACAGGTTGTCCAGAATTTGGGAGAAGCGGGAGGCAGGTTCGCCGGGAATGGCCATGCCGCGCGAGTACATGCCGTAGAAGTGGGTGTGCGCGCAGATGTTCCCGGGTAGGAGCAGTTGTCCACGCGCGTCGTACAGCGGGGCGTTGGGGTAGCGCGCTTCGAGATCGGCTGAAGGGCCGAAATCGGCGATTTTGCCGTCCTGAATCAATAGCGCAGAGTCGTTTAATATCCTGTTTTCGCGTTCCCAGGTGATAAGGGTGGCATTTTTGATTAACATGGCTCCTATCCTAATCCGAATTGCATGGGGGCGGGTAACGATACTCCGCCCGAAGCATATTCTTTGAGAATTTGATAAACCAACTCCCTTTGGGGATGGTCGTTGACGAAGTAGGCGTGATAGAGCGTGCCAATAATTCCTTCAGATGGTTTGTGGCGCAGGTAAGACAGCGCAGCGCGTTGTTCTTCGGGGTTGTTGCCTTTGAAGGCCTGCAAGAGCATGTCCATTGCGGCCTGGCCGGGGCTAATGCCCATGCCTTGCCGTCCGGCAAACTCAACCAGCCAGGGCATTTCAGATGGTTCTTGCAGGCGGCGGGGTATGCGCGGGTTGGGTCGTTTTCGGCTTTCGAGCAGTTCAACGGCTACGTTGCGTACTGCCCATTGATTATCTTCGATTTGAGTCTTTTGGAGCAGTTCGTCGGCCCATGCTTCTGGCACGCGCGCCAGGCCATAGACGATGGCGCGGCGCAGCAGGATGTCTTCATTGCCAATGCCTTCGCGCAGGGCTTCGCGGCCTTCATGGGGGTCGTTTGCGAGGGCTTCGGCGGCAGATTGGCGCAGGTCTTCGTCACCGCCGAGCAGGGCGGCGGCAACGCTTTCGAGCGCGGGCGGGGTGCCAATGGCAACCAATGCCAGGCAGGCGGCTTGTTGGGTGGGGCCGATGCTGCGCGAGAGCAGATTTGCAAGCGGATCTGCCGCTTTTGGGTCGCGCATCAGGCCGAGGCACAGGGCGGCCAGTTGGCGCAATTTGTCGGAAGGGGCCTGCAAAAGTTGACGAAAGAGGGTGCTTATTTGCGGGTCTTTGCTCAGGGCAAAGTTGGCGGCAATTTCGCCGCGTAAGGCCAGCGGGTAATCGTCATTTTGTAGAATTTCAAGCAGGCTGGCGATGGCCGTGTTGCGCCAGGGCGCGCTGCGTGGCGCATGGCGAACCAGCATGGCGGTTGTACGCTGGGGGCGCAAGAGAACCGGGTCGCTTTCTGCAAGCAGGCTTTGAATGAGCGGCGTGGAATCGCTGAATGCCGCCAGGTAGCGCATGACCTGTGTTTTTCTGCTCCAGTCTGGCTGTTTGATGATGGGTTCTGCCGCGCCAGGGGTGCTCAGGGCCTGGCTGGTGAGATAATCTGCCAGGGTTGGGTGGCTGAAGGCGTGGCGATTCTTGGGGAATTTTTTAAGCAAGCCGCTTTTGACAAAAAGATTGATGACGGATATTTTCTTTGCCTGGGCTGCTTTCTTGGCTGGGGCTTTTTCTTCATTGGGGGCGGGGGCGATGGCGGACCCGGCCTCGTTTGTTTCCGTTTCGGGGCTGGCTCCTGGCTCAGGGCTGGCCTGGTTGAGGGCCTGTTCGAAGGGGCGCACCCATTCGCTGGCTTGTTTTTCTTCAAAGGCGGCCAACTGGCTTAAACTACTCTGGGAGGCCAGAACTTGCGCGGCTTCGGCTGGGAGTTTGGCTGGGGTTAGGCGGCGGATGTGGGCTTCGATATGGTCGGGGGTGCTGGCTCCGCGCACATCGCCGGCGTAAGCGGCCCAGATTTTGAGGGTGTATTCGAGCGGGGTCAGGCCGAGGTTGTCTTGCGAGAGCCAGCGTTTGAGCAACAGGGTATCTACGCTGGGGGCGGTTTGCGCCCAGGCTTCGTCTTTGACATATTTTTGCCAGAGAGAATCCCATTGATTGAGCAAGGATGTTTGTTGCGTGGCGCTCCAGGCTTGCAGGCTCATGGGCGAAAAACCGAGTTGCAACAGTCCGTCAATATATTCGGGCGCGGCGGCGGCGATGATGCGAGTTTGGGGGTAAGCGCGTAAAAGCACGCGCAGGTAGTTGCTGGCTTCCTGTACCTGTGGCTGGGGCATTTCGTCGAGGCCGTCCAAGAGCAAAAGGGCGCGCCCACTTTGGAAGGTTTGTTGTACAAAAGCGGGAATGCGCGGGCGGTCGATCATGCGCGCCCGACTTGCCTGGGCTTCGATTAGTGGGGTTAGCACATCTTCGGCTTTTTTTACTTCGGCGAGGGGCAGCCCCAGTTCGGCAATATGCACCAGGAAAGGCAGGTGGTCATTGAGATTGGCTGTTTCTGGTGATTGCTCGGCGATATGACAGGCCAGGTATGCCAGGGCGGTGCTTTTTCCGCTTCCTGGCTGCCCGGTGATGACGATGTTTACGCCGCCGCTGAGGGCTTCAGCCAGTTTTAGCCCTGGCGTACCATAAAAAGTGCTTAGTTCGGGCGTTTCGGGCAGGTAGGGTAGTGTTTGTTCAACAATATCGCGATGGTGGGGTTCTGCGCCAGGTTCGGTTTGGGCGGGCGGGGCGATGAGGTGTGGTTCGATGGCAATTTCTGTCAAAGAAAAGAGCGAGGCTGCCAGGTGCATTTCCTGGGTTTGCTGGCAGATACTTCGACGATGGTTATCTTCAGTGCTGGAGCCAGCGCGCAACCTGGCTTCTTTCTGTTGCTGTTTGAACATTTCGAGCGCATTGCGTATGGCTGGCCTGAGGGAGGCGATGATTGCCCAAAAAATACTGGCGACAATGAAGCCTATCCAAAAGGAGAGCATATCGAGCGGCGGTAAGCGGTTCATGGCGAGACCTTAATTTTGGAAGAGGAAACGTCCGCAGGAGGGGCATTCAATCAGTTGGGCTGCCATGCGCACAGTTTGCGCCATGCCAGGGGTTAGCCCTGCGCCGCAGGCATCGCATGCGTTGTCGCTGATGGTTGCCACAGCAAGGCCGCGCCGTTTTTGGCGCAGGGTTTCATATTTTGTAATCAGATCGGTTGGGATTGTGTTATAGGTGGCGGCGCGTTCGGCTTGCAGATTTTCAAGCGCGCCGCGCAGGTGGTCACGTTCGCTGGCGAGCGAGGCGTTTTGCGAGATGAGGCGGGCTTCTGTTTCGCGCAGGTTTTTCTCGGCTTGTTGGTTAGTTTCGCGGGCTTCTTCGATGGCGAGCATGGCTTCGAGTTGCCGGTCTTCCAGGGTGGCGAGGTGGCGTTTGAGCGCAGCCAGGTCATTTTGCAAATCTTGCAGTTCTTTGGGGTTTTGTACTTTGCCGCTATACAGGCTGGATTCTACCTGTTCCAATTTGATTCGTTGCGCCTGGCTATTGGCCTCGCACTCGCGTAAAATTTTTTCAGTTTTTTGCAAATTCTCGCGGGCTTGGGCCAGGTTGTTTTGGGCGGCTTGCATTGCGCTGTTATTTTCAAGCACGGCGCGAATTTCTGCCAGGCGCATGTTGGTTTGGTCGATGTGGCTGTCTGCCTGTTGCAAGCGGTAAAGTCCCAAAATATGGCTCATGATTCAATTATACCTGTTCTGATTTATTTTTTACTGCACCGGCAGGTTAAAGTAGTTGTAAACGGCCTGAGAAATTTGGGCAATCATGCGCGAAACGGGTTCCCAAACTGCTTGAACAGGGTGATAGGCATAGATGACAACGACATAGTTGCCGCCGGGGGTATAAACAATGCCCGCGTCGCTAAAGTTGCGAATGATGCCTGCCGGCCCGCTAATCCAACCGTGTTTGTGGGCGATCTGGGTTCCATCGGGCAAGCCGGCTTCAAGCAATACGCCGATGCGGTCCAATTTCAAGTATTCAATCATTTCCAGACAAATTTCCTGGTTCATTTTGTCTGGAAATGCGGCTACCAGAGCACCGCCATTGGTCTCTGAGCATTGGTACAGGTCGGCCAATAATTGGCCCATTTCTGAGGCGGTGGTCTGGTTGTAGATGTCGGGGTTGGTGGTAACGTCTAAGCGTTGATTGGAGGCCGTTTCAAAGCGTTGCAGAAGAGGGGCTCCGTTAAAAAAATAACCGGCGATGAAGGTTTCTGTTAGCCCGATGGTTTGCAGGTCGTTCGTGACGATCAGCGGGCCGCTTGCGCGGTCGATTCGTTCCATAAGGGCATCGGATGGCGGATTTTCTGAAAGGGTTAACATTCGGCGCACATCGTTGGCTACGTCTTCGCTGAGTTGTGGGCCGAGATGCAGGTAGGTAGAGATCAGAATCGGGATTTTGATGGTGCTTGAGGCTGTAAAGGCGACATCTGGATTGGTGCCAATATCTTCATTCTGGTTGTAGGCGAAGTGCAATTCTTCGCGGGTTTGCAAATCTAGCATATAAAAGCCAACCACGCCATCGAAGGGGGTCAGGTCGATGATTTGGCGGATGATGACGCCTAGATTGTTGAGCGCCGGACGCCCTGCCACGGTACGTTGTGACGTAAGGGTAACGGAACGGGCATTGGGTGAGCGGAGCGCGTCTTCTATTAAGATGACGGCTCGCTCAATGTCTATTTCTTGCCCGGGGGTTCCGGGGATGAAGGTTACTTGTCCGGGAATTGCCTGGGCGGGCAGGGCTGGAATATCGTAGCGCGGGGCAATTTCGTTGCGCAGGTAGGCGCGCAGATTTTCCTGAGAGAAGGAGGCCACTAGCGGAACCGGGCTTGTTTCAACTTGCTGACCCCACAGAAAATTCCAAAAGCCGCCCCAAAAAGAACTTCCGGTGCGTTGTAAATCTGCCGCGGCGAGCATGGCTTCGGTTTCCAGGCTAAATCCAACCAGGGCAGGATCAAGATGGATGATTTCGCCCGCATATTGAATTTCGATGGGGGTGTTGTTGTAAACTTGCAGCAGTCTGTCGGCGGCTTGTTGCGGACTGATGCCGCCAACCGGTATGCCGGCAATCGACAAGCCTGCCGGGTAGTTGCCCCTCGCGCGGCTGTAGGCGGTTAATTCAACCATGCTGAGGATGATCGCGGCGGCAATGAAAAAGAGCGAAACCCAGCGCAGGATGAACGAAGTATCGCGGACTATTCTCATAAATCTAAGTTTCTACTGAAAGGGTATTGGCGGCCAGGATGACATAGACAATCCACAGCAGGTCGGCCAGTAGAAGGTGCAGAATTTGCATCCAAACCGGGGCCAAGAGGATGACGTTAATGAGGCCAGCAGCCCATTGAATTAGAACCAATCCGGTTAATATCAGGGCCAGGTGGCGGGTTGTTCTTGCGATAGGTTGCTGAATCAGTTTGCGCGTAAGGGCCAGGCTGTATAGGCCAACCAGCACCGCCACGATAGGGTGTACAATGCGTAACTGGACCAGAAAGTGGGCATTGGGGTCGCTTTCTTGAGCAAGCCCCTCCGCCAGCGATTTGGCCGGGAAGAGGGTATCACCTAATGCGGTGATTGCGCCGGTCATGCCGATTACGCATACCCCCGCCAGGCCAAAGAAGAACCATATCGGCCAGTTGCCTTTGCCCTGGCGGGTGATCGCTTTACCGCCTGAGGCCCACCAGGCGGTGAGGGTCATTACGCCGAGCAGGATGAAGGTATTGAGCAGATGCAAGGCGACCGCAATGGCCCGGTGAACCGAGTCATTATCGCCGACCAGTTCAAGCAGTACCAGGCCAGCGCCAAGAAAGGCTTCTATCAGGATGAAGGCCGCGCTTGCGGTTGCGCCTTTGCGGACGAGATTTCCCTTAGGGTAGGCGCGGTAGGCCCAGATGAGCAGAATCAGCACGAGAATCATGGCTACGCCGCTGGTGGCGCGGTGGCTGAGTTCAATGAAGGTTTCAACTGCTTGCGGGCGGTGGATAATTTCCCCGTTGCAGGTGGGCCAGTGCGAGCCGCACCCGGCCCCTGAGCCTGTGGCGCGCACCACCGCGCCCCACAGGATGACAAGAATCGTCCAGGCCAGGGTAGCCCAGGAGAATTTGGCAAATTTTGTCAGTTGCATTGTGAGCCTGTTTTTTTTGAAGGTTGGATGATAGAAGAAAAGTATAACATAAACCGAAAAAAAGCCGCCAGAAGGCGGTTTTTTTCGAAGCGATTTTCAATAGGGGCGTAGCGCGACATTAATGTCGCCGCGCATTTGGTAACGACGAATCGTTTTTACATCGGTGAGGGCAGCAGGCCTTCCACCTGCGCCCAAAGTTCGCGGATGTTGATTGGCTTGGACATATAGACATCGCAACCTGCTTCCAGGGCGCGCTCGGCGTCACCTTTCAGGGCATTGGCGGTGATGGCGATAATGGGGGTGTAGGCCAGTGCTTTCTTTTTGTTACTGACGCGCAGGCGGCGGGCTACTTCGTAGCCATCAATATCGGGCAGGTTAATATCGAGCAGAATCAGGTCAATCTCTTGCGTTTCTGCTACTTCGACGCCTTGCAGGCCGTTAACTGCTTCAACGAAGGTATAGCCGCGTGCCTCAAGCGCGCGCCGAACAAGGGTCATATTATCGGAATTGTCTTCAATGTAGAGGACTACATGGCTCATCTCTGGCCTCTTTTTTCGTCACTTTTTTCATCTTCGATGGTGTTGACGACTTTTTCAACGAACTTGCGCGGCGGTAATGATCCTTTTTGATAGAGGGCCTGAATGTGGCCGTTAAGCCGGCGTCGTTCTTCGGTGGTGATGTCTTTTGCGCTAACGACAACCACCGGAATATCGCGGGTGCGCGGGTCGAGTTTGAGTTCTTCTACAAGGCCAAAGCCATCTATGCCGGGCATGGTCAGGTCGCTGATGATGAGATCGGGAATTTTTTGACGCGCCATTGCCAGGCCTTCCCAGCCGTCTTTGGCGTGGTACACGCGATAGGCTTTGCGGGCCTCGAGCAAGCGGCGGATGAGCAGGGCGTCGTCGCTGTTGTCGTCTACCAGCAAAACGGTGCGGGCTTTTTCGTCCAGATTTTCGAGAGCGGCTTGCAACCCTTCTTGCGGGGCGGGGGCCTGGCCTTCGCTCAGGTGAACATCAACAGCCCATTGGTCGCCTAACACGTGTTTTTCGACGGGGAAGGTGTGTCCGGTGCAGTTGATGACGACGGTTTCATCGGGCGAAATGATGCCTTGCTTAATCATTTTTTCGAGGCCGGCGAAGGCGACAGCGGTGGCCGGTTCGACGGCCATGCCTTCGCTTTTTGCCAGGGCGCGCATGGCGGCAAAGGCTTCAGCGTCGCTAACGGCTTCCATCGTTCCGCCAAATTGCTGGGTTAGTTTCCACAGGTAGGTGTAGGTTGGGCCTGGGTCGCCGGTGGAGAGGATGATGATGCAGGTATCTGGCACGAGTGGGTCGGCGACATCTTTGCCAGCCTTGAAGGCTTTTACCATTGGCGAGCAGCCTTCGGCCTGGATGATGCCCATTTTGGGAATGCGGTCAATCAGCCCCATGTTGAGCAGTTCTTTAAATCCTTGATAGACGCCGAGCGGCCCAAGTCCGCCGCTAACGGCTTGAATGTACCAATCGGGGGCGCGCCAGCCAAGTTGTTCGACAATTTCGTAGGCGATGGTTTTCATCGATTCTCTGGCCGGAACAGAGCTTGCGCCCCGGTCGAGTAGCAGTTGGCGGCGCTGGGCAAATTGGGCGGCGATTTGCTTGGTTTGGTCGTAGTTGCCACTTACGCGGATGACTTCGGCCCCAAACAGGGCTGCTTCGCGTAGTTTTTCTTGCGGCACGAGGCTGGTCATAAAAACCCAGAGTTTGATACCCGCGCGGGCGCAGGCGGCGGCGTAGGCGACGGCGGCGTTGCCGGTGGAGGCGATTACGGCTTCTTTGATTCCGTTTTCGAGCATGGCGGCCACGGCGACGGCGGCCTGGCGGTCTTTAAAAGAACTGGTGGGGGCGTAGCGTTCATCTTTGATGTAGACTTTTTCATGCCCCAGCGCGGTGGCGAATCGCTGCGAAAGCCAGAGGGGTGTGCCGCCGGCCGGGTAAAGGTCGAGCCGGGTTGGGTTGTCAATGGGCAGGATGTCTTGATAGCGCCAAAGGTTGTTGGGGCGGCCAGGCAGACCGCGTAAAATGTCTCTCTTGAAGGTTTTGTAATCGTATCGGGCTTCAAGCCATTGCGATTGGCATTTCGCGCAAATGGCAGGCGTGAAAGGTTTATAAGGCTGGCGATGTCCGCATAGCACGCATTCAAGATATTCAGGTTGGGCCATTATTTCACCTTCTTTTCTATTTCTTCGATTTTGGCTTCGATGGGCAATTCTACATAGAAGATTGAACCCTGGTTTTCAATTCCGGCGCTTTCAGCCCACATGCGTCCGCCGTGCATTTCGACCAGTTTGCGGCTGATGGGCAGGCCCAGTCCGGTTCCGCCGGCTTTGCGGGTGGTGGAGGTATCTACCTGCGAGAATTCCTGGAAGATGGATTCGAGGTGGGAGGCGGGGATCCCCAACCCGGTATCTTTTACCTGGATGAGAATCTGCTCGCGAGAATGTTTGTTTACCTGAACGCTCACGTGGCCTTTTTCGGTAAATTTAACGGCATTATTGACGAGGTTGATGATTACCTGACGAATGCGGGTGACATCGGCCAGTATTTCAATGTTGTCATCAGATTCTGGCTCAATGTACAGGCCCAGGTTTCTGCTATTTGCCAGGGTTGAGGTGATGTTGATTACTTCTTCCAGCACATCGTGCACTCTGAATTTTTCCGGGTGCAGGTTCATGCGGCCTGATTCAATTTTTGCCATATCGAGAACGTCGTTAATCAGGAGTAGTAGATGTTGACCGTTTTTCTGAATCAGTTTCAGGTCGTTTTCCATGTAGGGGGTTAGCGGGCCGTCGATTCCTTCGAGCATGACATCTGAAAAGCCGAGAATGGAATTGAGCGGGGTGCGCAGTTCGTGACTCATGTTTGCCAGGAAGGAGGATTTCAGGCGATCGAGTTCTTGCAGTTCGGCGGCGCGTTTTTGCAGTTCCTCGTTCAGGCGCAGGGTTTCGAGGTGAATGCTGGCCTGGGAGGCAATGGCGGCCAGTAATTCTTTTGTTTCAGGGGATGCCTCGTTTATTTCCAGAACTGCTAACTGACCGATGGCTTCTCCGCGCACGATCAGGGGCTGGCTCACTTTTGCGTGGGTAATTTCTTGTTCAAGTGGTAGTACGCGGTTTTCGTTGTAGATGAAACCCAGTTGGGTTTTTTCTTTGTCGACTGCGTATTTTTGCCAGTTTTCGCGGGTGATGCGGCGGGTGGCTTCTTCGGCTTCGGCGCGGGCGCGGGCAGAATCTGCAACCAGGCGTAAGCTCTCCACCTGTTGACCCAACTGCCGGGCAACGGCGGCCACCAAGTCTTTATCTTCTTCGCTGAGTAGGTGCCCAGGGCTGGATTTGAGGTAGAGTTTGCCAATGTGTTGATCTAAGACAGAGATACTTTCTTGAATATCGGCATCTTCGGGCATTTCTTGCCCATACGGTTCAACGCCAGCCTGGTCGTAGGCATAGCCAATGCGCTCGGCCTGGTGAATGGCATCGAGGTACGATTGCCAGCCTTCATGAGCAAACTGACGGGTGGCGGCCTGGGCCTCGGCGCGGGCGCGCTCGGCGGCTTCGAGCAGACGCAGATTTTGAATTTGGATTGAAACCTGACGCGCGATTGCTTCCGTTAGCGCGGCTTCCTCAGAAGAGAATTCAGTTTCAGGCGACGGTTCCACCAGTACCGCGCCGATAGGTTTTCCGGTTTCTGTGAGTGGGGTGTGAATGGATCGTTGGATGTCCAGTCCATCCAGCCGGGCCGATTGCAAAGGCTCGGCCCGGTTGCTACTATAGGCAAAGCCGATCTGTTCTTTTTCATAAAGAATTGAGCTATTTATGGTCGGTTTTGCAGGTCTCTGGGGCTGGGATTCCTGAGAATCTGAGGCAGGAGATCGGCTTTCCTGGCTACTGATTTCTTCTTCCAGAGCGGCAACGCGCGTCCGCAGTGATTCCAGTTCGTTGCGTAAGATAGCCGCGTCTAATTGTGGATTAGATGCGAGATGTTCTATCTCAGAGAATAGTGATTGGATGCGCTTTTTGATCGTGTTGCCGGGCATGAGCTAAAATCTCCTGGCGGGGTTGGTTATTTATCTTTTAAGCTTAGTTGGGCAATGGTGCGCGGCGCGCCGAGCGCGTGTCCGAGTTCGCGGGCGGCAATTTGCAGCACCGCTTCAACCGAGGTGGCGCTCTGAATTTTCTGGCTGATGGCGTTGAGCATGGCCTCGCGCTCGGCCTGGCGTTGGGCGCGTTCAAATTGGCGGCGGTTTTCCAAGACGGTGGCGATCTGCGGTCCCATGGCGGTAAACAAACGGGTTTCATCTTCGCTGAAGTCGTGTGGTTCTTCACCTTCGAGCAGGATGAAACCGATTTGGGTTTCACCTGTGTATAGCGGCAGGCAGGCGATTGCGCGAATATTTTTTGCTTGCGCAATCATTTTGCTGGCTGCTTCTATGCGCTCATCGTTAAGGGCATCGTTGGAATAGAGCGGCGTGGGGCTCAGGAACAATGACATTGCTTCCAGATTTTCTTTTGTGTATTTTGTGCCAACGTCGGTTGCTTTTTGTCCCTTACCGTTCCACCAGTTTGCAATGACGGTCATATCTTTCACCTTGCTTTCGGGTGTATAGGCCAGGCTACAGATGAAGGCGCGGTTGATGACGGGAATTTCAATTGTTTTTACGGTGACTTCAAGCAGTTCTTGCAGGTTATTTGCGCGGGTTAATTGCAGGCTGGCTTGCGAGAGTCTTTCGGTTTGCGCCAGCGCCGATTGGGTTTGAGCAGTCAGGCGGGCGCTTTCCATTGCCAGGGCAATCTGGTCTGATACTTGCTGGAGGAAGACGATATCTTCAGGCGGTATGGGGTTCTGAAGGTCATTCTCAATGCTTAGTGTTCCAATGATTTCGCCGCCCAGAACTTTCATCGGAATTTCGGCAAAGGCTTTATTCTCTAATGCTTCATCTTTTATTGGCCTGATACCAGCCTTGTCATAGATGAACCCGACAGGTAGATTGGTAGTTTCTCGATAGGTTTTCCATCCTTCACGGCTCATTGCCTGGTATAGACGGGTAACTTCCTCAAACTGCTCGGCCATAATTTGCTTGTCTCTAAGGCGTTCTGTGATATCGCGTGACACACCAACCGTCATAATGACCTTGCCGCTCAAATCACGAATGGGCGCTTTGAACGTTTCAAATGGACGCACAACGCCATCGTAGCGTGTGACAGGCTCTTCTGGAATTTGCAATATCTCACCACTCTCAAAAACATAGGCATCGTCTTTGATATATTGCAAGGTGTAATCAGGTTCTACCAGGGGCGCGTCTATCATATCGCGTAATTGTTCATTGCTCATTCCATAATATTCACGGAAGGCTTTATTCGCCCATACAATCGATGACTTTTCGCCTTTAACCAGAATCATGTCGGTAATCGCGTCGAGAATTTGCTGGTATCGTAACTCACTTTCACGAACAGAGGTTACTAATTCAGCACTATGAATGGCAATGGCGATTTGCCCGCACAAACTTTCCAGCAGTAGGCGGTCATCTTCGGTGAGAGCGCCTGCCTGGTCGCTTTGCACATCCAATACGCCAAGCACATTGTTTTGCCATTTGATTGGCAACGCGATTTCGCCTTTGGTTTCGGGTAGTAGTGGGTTGGGTTGCCAGTCGGGGTCATCTGCCAGCGTGGGGCGCATGACGGTTTCGCCGGTTGCGGCGGCGGTGCCGATTAAGCCGCGTCCCATTGCCATTTTGTGCCCGTCTGCCAGCATTTTCGCGCCGGTCTCGCCGTAGCCTTTGATGAGGAGAACGGAATCTTGCGCCGGGTCATAGCGCAGCAATTGGGTGTGGTAGTAGCCGAGGCGTTCTTTGGTGAGGCTGACTACGTTTTCAAACAGTTCTTCCAGTTTGGTTGCGGCGGCAATTTCTTGCGCGATTTCGGTGCTGATCTGTACCTGATAACCGCGACGCTCAAACGCTTCTTGGATTTGCTGTTCCAGCCTTTTTTGTTCGCTGATGTCTTCGATAAATCCTTCCAGCGCGATCAGTTCATTGTCTGATGACCAGATGCCTGAGCCGCGTTCAAAAACAACTTTTTCTTTTCCGCTGGCGGTTGTGATCCGGTATTCAATATTGAATTGTTCTTTTTTGCTGAACGCTTCTTGAATTTTCTCCCAAACCATATCCTGATCTTCTGGGTGAATTAAGTCGCCGTAGGCCAGTTTTTTGCTTTTTATTAAATCTTCGGGGGGGTAGCCGGTAAGAGCCAGGCTGCCCTGGCTGACAAATTCCATCGGCCAATCGCGCTGATTGAGACTGCGATAGGCCATACCGGGCAGGTTGTTCATTAACGTTGAAAGCGCGCGACGGCTTTCCTGAACTTCAGACTCAATCTGTTTCTGTTCGCTGATGTCGCGTGAGATATTTACCAGGTATTGCGGCGCATTGGTTTCAGGATTGCGGAGCATGTAGGCGCTGGCATAGGCATCGATGATTTTGCCAGTTTTTCGATTGACATATTGTAATTCGCCGGTCCAGGCTCCGGCTTTCATAATCGTTGGCAAGACCTCTTCCTGCGCTTTTTTGAGACTGTTTTCTTCCAGCAGATTGAAAATTACCTGGCTCTGAATCTCCTCTGGCGCAATGCCAAGCATGCGCTGTCCGGCGGTATTCAGAAAAACGATATTGCCGTTCAGGTCTGCCATGTTGATGAAGTCGGTGCTGTTTTGCACCATCAGTTCAAAGCGGCGGCGTTCTTCATCTGCCTTTTTGCGCTCGGTGATGTCACGGTCGGAGCCTCTGTATCCTTTAAAGTTGCCTTGCGCATCATAAAACGGAACGCCGCTGGTTTCAAACATGACCCGGCTGCCGTTTTTGTGCTGATTGATATTTTCTATCGCGTTGAGCGGTTGTTGGGTTGAAAGCAGCGGGCCAAACACGCCAGCCACGCGCTGGGCTTCTTCGGCGGGCATCAGGTCGAAGGGGGTTTTGCCGATTACTTCACCCGGTTCGTAGCCCAACAGGTCTTTGATTCTGGGGCTTACATACGTGTAGTTACCGTTTTGGTCTACCTCCCAGACCCAGTCTGCCAGGGTTCCCACCAACCCCTCGAACCGCAACTCACTGCTTTGCAGTCTTTGTTCTTCGGCCTGTTTTTGCGCGCTAATATCGCGGGCGATTCCGTAGAAACCGGTAATAATGTCATTTTCGTCTTTGAGCGGCGTGGCGCTGGAGGTGTGCCAACGCCATTCTCCGTTGATGTGCCGCACGCGATACTCGACTCCCTCTTGACGCTGACCCGTTTGAACTACCTTTTGCAGCCAGGCCATGCAAACGGGAACGTCGTCAGGGTGGACGAGCGGCTGGAAGGATTGACCAATCACTTCGTTTACCGGGTGGCCGAGCAGGGTTGTCCAGGCGGGTGAGACGAAGGTGAAAACGCCATCGGCCCCGAGTATGTAGATGATATCGTGGCTGTTTTCGACCAACAACTGGTAGATTGACAGGTTTTTATCAGATGTACTTTGCTCTGCTTGTTGGTTGGCGTTTGAAACTGGGGGGGTGCTGTTCATGATTCGCCTCCGGGGTTGCCTTCTGTAATTGCGCCCGTCGCAGGGATTTCTTGCGCGACAGTTGCCATGCGAAGGATAGTTTGCCTGCCGAGGATGTTGCCTAATTCTCGCGCCGCGGTTCGCAGAATGGTTTCAGGGTCAGTGGAACTTCGTACCGCGCTGGTAATCTGACTGAGGGCTTGTTCGCGTTGGGCCTGTCTTTTTGTGGCGGTCAGGGCTTTTTCGGTTTCTATGCTCAGGCGCAAGTTTTCGAGATGGGCGCTGAGGCGGTTGGCTACTTCTTGCGCGATCAGGCGCGATTCGGCATCTGTTTCCTCAATGCCCTGAATGATCAGGTTGCCAATTGATTCCTCGCGCACTTTGAGCGGCAGGGTAATCCCTTCAGACGATGCTTGCAAAAACTCTTCCGGGCGATGGGCGCGAACTTCTCCCATTTTATAGAGATAGCCTGGGCTCAGGTTTGTAGATGAACTGATGAATTCCTGCCAGCCTTCGCGGGTAAGGCGGCGGGCGGCTTGTTCTGCTTCGAGGCGGTAGCGTTCGGCGCTTTCGAGCAGGCGCAGGTTTTCTATGTGTTGGGCTACTCTGTTTGCGACCAGCGAAAGCAATTGGGATGCCTGCGCTTGACGCGTGTTTTCCGGTATTTCAACCTTCAGGCTGCCGAGCGGCGCGCCGCCAATGGAAATTTCTTCGCTCAGTTCTGCATTATCTTCTATCTGCTCATCTTCGGGGAGTGGGTGAATTTCGCCCTGCTCAAAAACAAAACCGATTGTTTCGGGTTTGTAAATGGCGTCGAGGTATTCGGCCCAGTTTTCACGCGAGAGGCGGGCCGAATATTTTTGGAGTTCGGCGTAAGATTTTTGGGTTTCTTGCAGCAGGCGGGCATTTTGAATGGCGATGGCAAGTTGGCCTGCCAGGGCTTCAAAAGCGGGCAAAATGGCTTCGTTTAGCGTACCAGGCTGATCGCTTTGCATATCAAGAACGCCAATGACTTTTTCGCCCACGATGAGCGGCACGGACATTTCGGAGCGGGTTTCTGGGAGCAAGGGGTTGGGCTTGAAGGTGGGGCTATCGGTTGTCTTGCTTACCACAATGGGGCGTTTTTCCAGCGCGGCGCGTCCGTTGAGCGAATTGGCATTTAGCGTCAGGCGGTGTTTGGCTTCGCGTAGTTTTTGTCCTACTTCGCCGGTGCCGGCTTCCATTTCCAGGTAGGTGTGGCTGGGGTTAATGAGATAGACCTGAGTGTAGTACAGGTTGAATTGGGCGCGAATGCGTTCCACCGCTTCGTCGAGCATATCGTCAAGCGAGCGCACTTGTGAAACGGCGCGGCCTACTTCAGCGGCCAGTTTAATTTCTTGCAGACGGTTGTTCACCTGTTGTTGCGCTTGTTGCAGTTCAAGATTTGATTGTTCGATGGCTTTTTGGGAGATCAGGATTTCATCAAGGCGCAATTTTTCCAGGTTTTCACGATGCCAGGCAAAAAGTAGGGTGAATAGACCGAAGGTGATAATTCCGGCATAGGTATTCAGGGCTTGAATTTCTCTTAACTGGGGCAGGAACAGAAAAGCGACCAGAATGACCAGCACCATATTAATAAGGATAAAGCCCAACATCCGTTTTAGTTCGAGCAGGTTGGTCAGCAGAAAGAGAATGCCAAAGGTAATCACCAGAAAAAGGGCCGGATATTCGCCAGAAAACGAGGCGACATAAGCCAGCACAAGGAAGCCGCCAATAAATATGGCTGGTGATTGCGCATACCTTTCGCTGCGGCTGAGAAAATAAGCCACAAACGAAATGATACCAAAAACCAGACCGCCAAAGACGAGAATGCTCCAGCCTGCAAGAATTAAGGTCGCCAAAATGCCAAGCAGAATGATGGTGGCGAAGGTGAGTGAAAGAGCGGCGGTTAATTCGGCTTTGCGGCGTTCGAGCGGGGTTTCAACAGATGGATGGGCGCTAATAAATGTGGATACAAATTTTTGTATCCAACTGCGCTGGGGTGATTCTGAAGAAGAGTTTACGCGCATGTATCTACCTCCTGCCAGGATGGGGGGGCTGCTATCAGGGTGAAAAGTTCGGTATCAAAATCTGAAAGGCGAGATGTTTCTGAAAGGAAAATATCTCCAAAAATATTTACAAAGCCCGCTTCAAGGGTACGCTTGCACAAGGTTAGAAAGACTTCGTAGCGATTCCATAGCGGCGCGGGGAGTGAGGCCAACCGTTGGCGCGATAAATCGAGATACATGCGTGAGAGCGCAACGCGGCGCTTTTCGATGGGCAGGGCAAAGTTAGACAAAGCCTGGGTTTTCAGGGGGTGCTTTTCTGCGATTCCTGAACATTCGATGAAAAATTTGACCAGAGTGGGGTGCGCTTGGTTAATGATGTTGAGATTGAAGACACCCCAGGCCGCATCTTTGCCGCCATCGGTAATATAGTCGCCCGCATCGTCAAAAACGCGCACAGCCGGGTTAAAGGTTTCTCTTACCAATTGCATCAGGGTTGGGTGGGCGTAAATTTCTTCAAGCGATGGTAAATTGGTTTGATGGCGATGATAAATGGCATAAATAATCGCAATTGCGCTCATCAGGCCTGAACAATCTATCATAATTTGCGCTACTTCCTGGGCGTAATCGTTCCAAAAGGCGTCAGGTAATTTTTGCTTGTATTTTTGGCTGAGCAGGCGCATTTGCGCCTGGTTTCCTAGCACATCACGTTCAATGGCCTGTAAAACATAGGGCAGGTTTTGAGGCGAGGACGTAATTTGATGACTTAGTATCTGAATATGACGCAGGGCTTCCAGGCGGGCCTGAAAAATATCGGAGTTTAGCATATCGCTGGAAATATGTTTGTGGTTGAGATATTGCACCGCGGATAGCGTCCATTCGTCGCCGCGATCCATGCTTTGGTCGGCCCAGTAGGAAATGGCGATGGCGGCGGCTGCTTTGCTCAAATCATCCAGATTTTGAATTTCACCAGCAGAAATTGAGGCGCAAAAGGCTATCGATTTGGGGGCAATCTGGGCGATGATTTCTTTTACTTCATCTTTATTGGCTTGAGGTATACCTTTTTGCAGAATGGGAGACATTATCTGGACAAATCTTGGGTATATTTCTGAGAATTGCGCCAGTGTTTTTTGTTCGCGCATGGATACTGGAAACGAATCGCCAAACACGGGGCTTTTCCACAAGACTTGCAATAAATAGGAAAGTTTGTCTGATTGGGTTGTCATCTGCCATGAGACCTTTCTGTTACGTAGTTTCCTCAATTTCTGTGATTTGTTCCGCTTCTTCTTCAATTGCTTTAGATTCTTCGGTTTCGATTACCGGGGCTGAAAGTCTGCCCGAGGCTCGCGCCGCGCCGATGGCGAGCGCCACTTCGCTGATGGCAACTTGCAGGGTTTCTTCGACGGTGCTTGCCTGTTGAATTTTTTGCCCAATGGCGTTAACCGTGGCTTCCAGTTCAGCCTGAACCCGCGATTGTTCATAAGCGCGCGCATTTTGCAGCGAGATGGCAATTTGCGCCGCCATCGCTTGCAGCAAGGCAATGTCATCTTCTCCCAGGCCGCCAACAGTATTCTGTTGAACATCCAGTACGCCCAATACTTGGTCGCCGATGGCAATCGGCACCGCGGCCTCGGCTTTGGTATCGGGGAGTAAAGGATTGGGCAGCCAGCCGATGGTTTGGGAGACATCTTCCACCAGCACGGGCTGGTTGCTTTCGGCAGCGCGCCCCACCAGACCGCGCCCGCGCGGGATGCTGTGTCCGCTGGCGAGCATGGCCGCGCCAGCCTCGCCAGTGCCGCCGGCCATGACGAGGTTTTCGCTTTGGTCATCGAAGTAATAGACGTGGGCATGGTAGTAATTGAAGGAGGTTTGCACCTGTTCGACCACTTCGCGGGCCAGGGCTTGTGGGTTGAGAATGTTGGAAATACGGCGGCTTACTTCATAGGAAGTTTCCAGGGCTTTGGTGCGGTCGGCAATTCGTTTTTCGAGGTTCGTAAAAGATTCTTGCAATTGGGCGCTCATCGTATTGAATGTGGCTGCCAGCGCGCCAATTTCATCCTGACTGGTTACAGGTACTTCCTGACTGAAATCGCCTTTTTGCAACGCGAGCGCGGCGTTTGTCAGGCCCTGCAATGGGCTGAGGGCTCGATTGGTGCTGACGTTCAGCGCAAAACCGCCGATTACGGCAACCAGAAGCAGCCCAGCCAGAAGTAGGAAGAGACGATTGGATTGGAGTTGCGCCAGTGCAGTATCATCAATGATAGTTTCGACGACGCCGATAATTTTTCCTCGGTAGTCTTTGAGTGGTACGGTTGATATCAATAAAATTTTACCGTCGTTGCTGCGTGTCTGCGATGTGATACTTTCGCCAGCAAGGACAATTGGGTATGCGTCCGGCGATTGATGCTGACCCTTCAGGGTTTCGCCTAAGATTAAAAGTTCAGGAACTGGCCCTGCGGATAAGGCTTCAATATCTTCGAGGATAGCAAGTTCGAGAGATTCGCGGGTTAACATGATACGCCAATCATTGCCGTATTTTTCTTTCAAGCCTTCAACAAAAGCCAGGTCGATATTCAGCCCAAATTCGACGCTACCAAAATGTTTGCCCTCATAAAAAACCGGGGCAATACCGCGCAATCCTGCCCCACCGCGCCCAACTTCAATGCCAACGACTGTTTGTTGGGTTTGGTTAACCTCGATGACCGTTGAACGAAAAGAGGATAGGTCATCACCAAAGTTTTCCGGACTGTGCAAGCGCAAAAATGAGCGCGCAGGCGGGGTATGGTACTGGTATTGACGAATACCAAATTGGTTTTTGAGTGCGTTGAAACTATCGAGCGTTAATGCCTTTAGCGCTTCCCGCTCTCCTTCTGCGAAAGTTTCCTGAATTTTGGGATTTTCTGCTGCTTGTATTGCCAGCCCGAGCGCAAAGTCATTCAATTTTTGCAGTTCTGATGCGACAATTTGCTCCGTGCGAACTGTGGTCTCGATTTCGCGGGCTTGTGTTTCTGTAATGAAGGTGATTGTGATATATGCCAGAAAGATAACAATCACCAATACGAAGATGAGCAAACTTGGAACGAGCAATTTCATGCTCAACCGTGTTGCTGAAATCCAACCGCGTATGTTAGAGAGAAAATTATTCATAGTTAGCATTCCTTGTGGATAAGACTCTGCTACCGGTTCGTGTGATGATTATTGCTGGTCGGATATTTTTTCGGACGAATTAAGACTTACCAGCGTGGGCTTTTTGCCGAGGGCCTGGCCCAATTCGCGGGCGGTAATTTGCAGGGCTTGCTCAATGGAGGTGGTGTTTTGGATTTTTTGGCCGATCAGGTTGAGCGTGGTTTCACGCCTGGCCTGTTCTCGCGTTTGGGTTAACGAGTACGCATTTTGTACGGCAATTGCTACTTGCGAAGCCAGCGTAACTTGAATGCTGGCATCTTCTTGCGTAAAGGCATTGGTGCGTTCTGCTTGTACATCCAATACGCCAATTAGTTGTTCGCCCACAATCATTGGCACAGCCAATTCGGCAGCGGTATCTGGCAGCAGCGGGTTGGGCAACCAGCCTGGGTCGCTCCGCACATCGTTAACGATAACGGGTTGTCTGGTGCGGGCTGCGCGTGCCACCAGTGATTGCTCTTGCGAGAGCGGAATGGTGGTTGTGCCATGCGTGCCTTGATGTTCGTCACCCTCTTTGTATCCGCAAGCGACAATTGCCAGATGGTCGCTATTTTTTTCATAAAGAAAGACATGACAATGATATAGATTAAAGCGGCGTTGGGTGAGATGCACCATTGTTTCGAGCATTTCTTGAATATCTTGAATGCTGGAGATGGCGATACTAATATCAGCCACTGTTTGTAACTCGGTAATACGTTTGGTAATTCCGGCGGATGCTTGAATGTTTTCGAGCGCGATGCCGACCTGGTCGGCTACGGCCCGAATCAGATCGGCGTCTTGTTGGGTCAGGCTGTTGGCGATGTCGTTTTGCACATCCAGAACGCCAAGCACTTCTCCGCCAAAAATAATCGGAACCGCTATTTCTGCCTGGGTATCGGGCAGCAAGGGGTTGGGCAGCCAATCAGGGCTTTTGCGGGTGTTGGGAACCAATACTGCTTCTTTGCTTTCAGCGGCGCGCCCAACCAGGCCGCGTCCTAACGGCAGGCTGTGTTCACGCTCCAGTAGAATTTTTCCGGCTTCGCCAGTGCCGCCAGCCATGATGAGGCGTTGCTTGTCTTCTGAGAGCAGGTACATGTGGGCATGGTAGTAGTTAAAGCCAGACTTTAGTTGCTCTACCACTTCTGAAACCAGTTTATCTTTTTCGCGAATGGTGGAGAGTTGACGGCTGATTTCTGAGGATGTGGTCAGGGCTTGGGTACGGTTTGCGACTTGTTGTTCAAGATTTTGAATAAATTCTCGTATTTGGGATGTCATTTGGTTGAATGAATCGGCCAGAATGGAGATTTCATTTCTGTTTTGGATATCAATAACTGTGTCAAGGTCCCCAGCCGCCGCTTTCTGTGCTGCTGTGGTAAGGCGTTCAATAGGTTGAGTAATATAGTTTCCCAGGAATAGCGCAAAAACACCAACCACAAGGAGCAAAACAGATGTGGCAATCACTGCTCTTGTTGTCGCAGTTTGAATACGAATCTGATTCTCGGCTAAAGCAATGCCAACGCGGAAAGCGCCCCAGTGTTGGCCGTTTACATAGATAGGCATCGAAACATCCCAGAGAGTTGTACCTGTTCCGGTTTGTTGGTAAATTTGCGTTAGTATCCCTTCAGTGTTTCTTGATGCTGTGATACCCACTTCATCGCTGAAAATACGTTTTGTGCGGTCTGTGCCTGGGTCTCCATCGCCTGTTGAAAAGATCGCGTTATGAGTAGGTACATAACCATTGCGATCTGAGCCAACAGCATATAAGATTTCTGGGCCAGTCAAGTTTGAGTCAAGAAATCTTTGCCAAGTTTTATCTGCGAAAGCATCATACGATGTTCGGAATTTATCGTAAATCGCTGGGTCGTCCGAAATCTCTGGGTACTTTGTTATATCAATATTAAAATATTTTACATAATTTTCATCAAAGACATCCTCTGTCGTCAGAAGTCCGTTTTCAATCGCTTGTTCAAACGAAGTCTCGATATATGTTGCTCCTGTGATTGCTATGGCTTTGGCTCTTTCTAGCAAAACATCTTCCAAATCTTGTTGCTCGGCTGTTACGTTAATGTATGAGTAAACCAGCAGAATTGGCGATATTGCAATAATCATCAAGATGACAATTCGATCACGCAACCGTCCACGTCCCCAGAGATTTCCGCTGATAGGCTTTTTTAGGGATTGATTGGGCTTATCATAAGATGTTGACATAATTTAATCTCTCATTTCTAGTCTGGTGATTGACAGTAGATAATTTTCTGATGAGTATTTTTATACGTTGTTGTTGAATTTCTGATTATTGCTATAAATGTTTAGCATATTTGATACCAGATTTTTAATGGTTACAATTGCACCGATGTTTTGGGCAGGGTGATTTTCTGCGGTTGGGGTTGTTCGACGGTGGGCGGCGTGATTTTTTTTGCCAGCGTGGGAGTTGAAGGCTGCGCGTATTTTGCCAAATCCTGGCGCGTGCTGGCTTGCAGTTTGCGCACCTGCTCTTCTACAATGTTTGCTGCCTTCAACATATTGGCAATATATAATTTTTGATTTTCGTTAAGCGTTCCGATTTCTTTGAAGGCGTCGCAATATTTTTTGATGTCAATAATAGGGCGGGTAAGATTGTTTAACACATTGGTATTGAGTTCCTTGTGCATGGTTTCCATCTGGCTGATCAAACGCGCGTTTTCTATGGCGATGGCGGCCTGCCCGCCCAATGCCTGCAACAAGGAAACATGTTCGGGCTTAAAGTAGCGGATTTGTTCGTGGGCCAGGGCCAACAAGCCGAGTAAATCGGCGCGCCCGAAGATTGGCACAATCACCATGGCGCAAGGCGGACCGCTCAACGACCAGCGCGGGTCTTTGCTGGTGTCGGCGATTGCAAAGCCCTGGCGTTTTTCGTTGAAATATCTTTTCAGGCCTGGCAGGTCGGGTTGTTTGGCTGCGAATCGGTTGTTTTCTTCGGCCACAACCTGGTAAACGTGCTGGATGGTTTCCTGGCCTTCAAATAGAATGATTTGTCCACCAAATGCGCCCAGGGTTTCTACGGTGCGACGCAGAATAATGTTTCCCAACTCAGCAAGCGGACGGTGGACGCTTAATTCGCGCGCAATTTCGGGCAGCAGGTTCAGTTCCCGGTTGCGGCGGCGGATCTGGTCTTCGGCTTCTTTGACCCGCAAGCGGGTGCGGATGCGCGCCAGCAGTTCGCGGCGGTCGAAGGGCTTGGTAATGTAATCATCCGCGCCCATATTGAGGGCCATTTGCATGTCCATCGGCTCGATTCGGGCGGCGGTTAGCACGATAACGGGCAGGTGTCCAATGGCCGGGTCGGAGCGAATTTCTTGCAGGGTTTCAAAACCGTCCTTAACTGGCATGTTCATATCCAGCAAGACCATATCGGGCAGTTCGGCGCGCGCTTTTTGCAGGGCTTGCGCGCCATCTGACGCGGTGATGCAGGCGTAGCCTTCGTTGCTTAGATAACGGGTGAGCAGGGCGACGTTATCAGGCAGGTCGTCGGCAATGAGAATTTTCCAGGAGGCGTGGGTTTCTGGCAGGTTTTCGGCTGGTTCTTGCCCAAATTTTTCAATGGCTTGCGAAATCAGCTGGCAAACGCGTTCCGGGCGCGCCGGTTTGATCACAATTTCATTAACATGCAGCCGCCGGGCGGTTATTTTCAGGCCAGGCACATCATAGGCTGTGACCAACATGACATAGGCGGGGCGTCCGGCGGGGTGCGATTGCAGTTTTTCGACCAGTTCGAGGCCGTTCATGCCGGTCATCATCATGTCGGTTATCAGGAAATCGACCGGCCTATCTCGCAACATTTGGAGCGCGTCTTCCGCGCTACGGGCGGCCAGGACTTCCAGTCGCGGGCTGAGTTGCGAGATGGCGCGCGCCAGGGTTGCGGCGGTGTTGGGGTGATCATCGACAACCAGGACGCGCAATTGCAATTTTTTGAGGGCGGGGGCTGAGTTTTCCATTGTTTTTATTCTGGCAGATTTCTCACGCGGTAACGATTGGATAAGGCAGGAAAAGTTGGCAAAAGTTGGCGGACAAAAGACGCCGCTCATTTTTAGAGCGGCGTCTTTTTATTCTGTAATCAGGCGGTATCCAATTCCGCGCACATTCAACACATAGATCGGGTGGCGCGCATCTGGCTCGATGGCCTGGCGAATGTTGTGGATATGCCATTTTGCCAGTTCCTGGCATTCGCGCAGGTTGGCCTGGTAGCCTTGTGCTTCGGCAACCAGGGTTTTGTAATCGACAACCTGCGGGGCATGACGGGCCAGGACGAGCAGAAAATCGAAGGAGGTGGAACTGAGGGCGATCACTTGTTCGTGGATGGTCAGCCGCCGGGCGTGATGGTCGAGCAGCAGGTCGCCACGCTTCAAATAGCGTTCATTTTTGGGTGGCGCGATGGTTGTTGGGGCGGGCTGCTCTTCAGGCTGGGTTTCATCGTTCAGGGCTTTGAGTTCGGCTTGCAGGGCTTCGATTTGGGTCAATATTTCGCGGCGGCGGCGCTCTTTTTGCTGCGCGCGCAAAATGGTTCGGGCGCGTTCTAAAATAATTTCGGGTTTGAGTGGTTTTAGGAGATAGTCGCTGGCGCCGCGCCGCAAGGCTTCAACCGCGGAGTTGATGTCGGGCTGGGCGGTGAACAGGATGACGGGCAGGTTGGCGTGCTGGCTGCGAATGCGCTCCAAAACGTCGAGGCCGGGCATGCCGGGCATGCGAATATCCATAAAAACCAGGTCAAAGGGGGTATCTTGTAGAAAGGCCAGGCCTTGCTCTCCGTCTTCGGCGGTGGTGATTTGAAACCCATCGCGCTGTAAGAGCCGCGCCAGGGTATGGCGCAGGTTGGGCTCATCGTCAATAATCAGAATTTTTCCGGTTTGGGTCATGGGTTGTTGGGGCGGAGCGTATTTTCGATGGGTAGCAGCACCTCGAAGGTGGCCCCGCCTTCAGGGTTGTTGCTTGCTTTTATTTGCCCGCCATGTTTTTGGACAATTTCGTTTGAAATGGTCAGGCCGAGGCCGGTGCCGCCGTTTTTGTTGGTGACAAAGGCATCAAAAATATTCGGGAAAATTGATTCTTCTATGCCGTGGCCGGTGTCGCTGATACTGAACAGCACTTGTTCTTTTTCGGGAAGATGTTGAATATCGATGCGCAATCTGCCTCCCTGGGGCATGGCGTCGACTGCGTTGAGGAATAGATTAAGCACCACCTGTCGGATTTGGTCGGCCATGGCGTGGATGGGTGGCAGGTTGGGGGTTGGCTGGTACTCTACGCTAATTTGATGTTGTCTCAGGTGGGTGCTGAGCAGGGCATAAACATCGTCTACTGTTTCGGTGAGATAGACAGGTCTGATATCGTTGGGATCGACGCGCTGGTAGGTGGCGCGCAGCCGTTGCAATAAATTTGCCATGCGATCTGTTTCGGCCAGCACAATTGCCAGGTCTTGCTGGCCTTGCGCCGAAAGGCCCTTTTCTTCTTTGAGCAGGAAGAGCGCGTTTTGAATGGCTTGTAGCGGGTTGTTGAGTTCGTGCGATACGGAAGCAAGCAGTTTTCCGGCTATGGTCAGTTTCTCAGAGTGAATTAACTGGGCGCGCATGGTTTTTTCCTGGGTTAAAGCCTCTTGTAAATCGTTGTACAGGTTGGCTTTTTGCAGGGCCAGGGCCAATTGGTCGGCAATGGCAGAGACCAGGTGTAGATCGTGTTTGCTGAGAGATGCCCTGGAATCTTGCTGAATATCAATCAGACCGAGAAAATCGTTGCCGATTTTAATGGGCGCGGCCAGTTCAGATTTTGTTGCGGGCAGAAAAGGGGAGCGCACAAAAGAGATGCTGTTTTCAACATCGTTGGTAAAGAAAGGTTGGCCTGTTTCGGCGGTGAAGCCAATGATTCCGTCGCCCGCTGAGAGATGGCTGCCAGATGCGATGATTTTTTCGCCAATTTCGCCGCTGGCCGCGCGAACAACGAAGTTGCCGCTGCCAGGGTCGATGACGTAAATTTGAACATGATAATAATCGAAACTGCTTTTGAGCATCTCTACGACATTTTTCATGAGTTGATAAGGGTCGGTGGTAGAGAGCAATTCCTGATTAATGCGATAGAGGGCCTGGGCTTCTTTTAGATTGTGGCGGGTGATTTGCAGCAGGCGGGCGTTGTCTATGGCGATGGCGGCCTGGTCGGCGAGTAAATCGAGGAAACTGAGCCATTCTGGGTCGGGGCAGAGTTTGGCGCGGTGCAAAATTTCGAGTACGCCGTGCAGCGTCTCGTTGGCGATTAGCGGTAAGGCATAGTAGGCTACAAACTCCTCGTGCGCCAGCACTTTTTCAAGCACGGGACTTTCTTGCAAATTGGCAGAGTGGACTATGCTTCTTTCCTGGGCGGCGCGCCCGGCCAGGCCCGCGCCAAGCGGCAGGTGGGTAAATTTCAGGGCGTTGGGGTTCCTGAAGCCCCGACTGGCGCCAAAGTCGAGGGTGTTGCTTTCGTTGTTGAGGAGCAGCACCGCGGCGGCGTCAATTTGCAGTTGTTCAACAACTTCAGATACCAGAATGGAGAGAATTTCTTCCAGTTCGATACTGCTGACGATGGCCTGTTGAATACGATACAAAGCGTGAATACGGGCATCATTTTCTGGCATATTTTTTTCCTTGTCAAGACAACTTTTTATCATAATTTTACTCGCAAAGGGCAAAAAAAGATGTTTTGTTACGAATTCTTAATTTGGTTTCGGGAGCGGGTTGGCAGGTTCAGGCTGGCGGGCAATGGACCGCGCCACATTTCAATGCGGCGGAAGGCTTCCACATAGCCCATTTTGTAGAAGGCTGGCAAATGCGGGTCGTTGACTTGGATATTTTCCAACTGCGTATCCAGACGCGGGTATTGGGCGTGCAGGTGCGAAAGAAAAGCAGCGGCCATGATGACCGGGTCGCCGCTCTCGGTTTTGTAGACAAAGCGCGTCAGGGTGAATTTCTGACGTTGATAGACCAGCCAGCCTTCGCTGCCATCGGTTAGCATCAGCCGCAGGCCTGAAACATCCTGCGCGTTGAACAGCGATTCAGATTGGTTGGTCCAGGGTTGGGTGCCGCGATCTCGTCCAACCAGATCAAGCGATTCGTTGCGCTCCAGCCGTTGGGCTTCAGCGACGATGGGTTCGGGCGGCGCAAGGGTAGGCGAGCGGCGCAGGACGAGCAATTCGCCTACTTCATAAAACCCTAATTTGAGAAAAAGTTGATGGGCTGGGGTGTTATTTTTAATCACTTCGAGCATTGAGAAGCGCAAGCCCAGTTTTTCGGCTTCTTCGAGTAGTCCATTCATCAGAGCCTGTCCGGTTCCGCGCCGCCGGGTATCAGGGATGACGCCCAGGCGGGTGATCCAGGCCCTGCCTGGCCGAACGCCGAGCATGGCTACGCCCAGGGGGTCGCCGTCCTGCACGGCGACCAGCGAATTTTCCAGGCTGACATCGTAGGCGTGGATGTATTCTGCCAGTCGGGCGGCGTTCATGGGCATCGGAATCAGGTAATCGACGCGGGTGCGGTTGTAGATGGCAACCAATTGCTCGAGGCTGAATTGGCTGGCGGGTAGCAGCGAGATGGGGGTTTCTTGCATGTCGGTTTATTTGAAAAAGGAAGCAATTTGAGCCAGAAATTGGCGGGTGGTCGGTAAAGGCTTGCTGATAAAGCCATCGCACCCGTAACTTTCAGACATGGCGCGGGCGCTTTCTGTCGGCCAGGCGGTGCAGGCGACGATGGGAATCTGGGCAGTTTGCGGGTCGGCGCGCAGCCAGCCGGCCAGGGTTTGCCCGTCGTAATCGGGCAGGCCGAGGTCGAGTAAAATCAGATCGGGTTTGAGTTCTTGCGCCATTCTTAGTCCGCTTTCGGCGTCTTCGGCGTGAATCGTCTCGTATCCGCCAGCGCTGAGCATTTTTTTTGTAAGTTCGGCGTTGTCGAGGATGTCTTCAATCATGAGAATTTTTTTCATTAACATCTCCTGCGGGAGGTAGTAGAACGAATGTCTTGTTCCAAAGGCGATTTGAAAATTGCGTTACGGGAGGTAGTTGCCTGCCTCCCGTGCATGGCGCTCAGGCTTGCATTTGACGCAGGAACGGGTTGGCAAAGTGGATTCCGCCAATGATGAGCAGCGATATCAGTCCGCTGGCGACGGCGGTTGCCGAAACGCCCCATTCTTGAGCAAGCAGGCCAATCAAAATGCTGCCAAAGGGGGCGATGCCCTGCAAGGCCCACAGATAGGTGCTGAACACCCGTCCGCGCAGTTCGTTGGGGACTTGTAATTGTATCAGCGTGTTCATGGTTGCCAGTTGGGTGACTGTTCCCCAGCCGAGAAAAACCATCAGGCCGAGCGCGAGGGGGGTATTGCGCGTTAGTCCGAGGGCAATCAGGCTGAGAATAAATGCGCTTTGTCCGAATGTCAACAGCCAGCCTTTGCGCCGGGGATTGAAGGCTGCCAGGGTGACGGCTGCCGCCAGCGCGCCAATGCCCTGAAACGTGTAAAGCGCGCTGTTGCGGGCAGCGACGGCGGCGTCGGTATCGCCGATGGCGGAAAGCACATCACGCGCGAAGGCCGGAATTTGTTGAACAAAGGGAAAGCCAATCAGGCCGACGGTTGTTCCCATTAAAATGAGCAGACTCACCGAGGCGGTATTGAGAATGTAACGCTGTCCTTCGCGCAAGTCTTCGAGCAGGTTTTGCGATTTGGGCTGGCGCGGTTCTTTGTAGGGGGTTTTGGCGTAAAGCAGGCTGACGATCACAAAAAGATAACTGATTCCGTTGGCGAGAAAAGCCCAGCCTGCGCCGTTGTCTTCAATGAAAATGAGGAAAGGCGCAACCAGTGATGGCCCCAAGACGCGCGCCGCATTGAAAATTGTCGCTTGCAAGGCGATTGCGTTGGGCAGGCGCGGTTTGCCCACCAACTCAATCAGCATGGCCTGGCGGGCGGTGATTTCAATCGCGTTGGCGATGCCCAATATCAGCGACAGGATGACCAAATGCCAGAGTTGAATTAACCCGCTCAGGGTCAGGGCTGCCAGTACCAGGGCTTGTAGCATCATCATGGTTTGCAGAATGATGACGGTTTTGCGTTTGTCGAATCGTTCGACCAGCGCCCCGGCTGGTAGGGCCAGAAAAAAGGTTGGCAGGGTGAGGGCGAAGCCAATCAGCCCGAGGTCGAAGGGACGCCCGGTTAATTGGTAAGCCAGGTATGGTTGGGTGGTGGATTGCATCCAACTGCCGGTCAGTGAGATAAACTGCCCGAAGAAGAAAATCTGAAAATCGCGCGCGCTGAGCGCGGGAAAACGCTCAAAAAATTTTGTTTTGAAGTTCATAGGTTGATTGCGCCGCCTGAATCATTTCAGGGCGATCAAGCCGCGATTGATTGACGAGCCTGCTGACCGGGTAGGTTTCCATTTGCTCTGCCGGATAAGGGCTCAGAAGTGGATTGAGTTGCGCTGGCGGCAGGCTGGCCGGGTTAAGCCAGGCATCCCAGGTTGCGGGGGGCAGGATAACCGGCATTCGGTTGTGAATTTCGGCCACCAGCGCGTTGGGCGTGGTGGTGATAATGGCGCAGGTTTTGATTGCGCTGCCATCAGGCCCCAGCCACTCGTCCCACAGGCCGGCGAAAGCGAAGGGTTTTCCGTTTTTCAGGCGCAGATAGTGGGGAATTTTTGTTTTTTGACCGGCAGCCGACTTCCACTCGTAAAATCCATCGGCGGGTAGCAGGCAGCGTTTATAGCGATAGGGGCCGCGAAAGGACGGTTTTTCGCCCAGGGTTTCGGCGCGGGCATTGATCAGGCGCGCGCCCACCGAAGGGTCGCGCGACCAGGCTGGAATCAAGCCCCATTGGAAGAAGTCGGCCCGCTTTGCGCCGTCATTGGGCAGGGCCAGAACTGCCTGACCGGGCGCAATGTTATAGCGCGGCGCAAGCGGATTGGGAAATTCAAAGCCGGCGAAGGCTTGTTGCAGTTCGGCGGTATCAACCGTCAGGGTGAAGCGTCCGCACATTTTTATCCTGATTGTTTGCGCCTACCACAGGCGCGGAATGAGAACCGGGGTATTTTTCTTGTATTCTTCATAATCGGCCTGGCCGCCCCATTTTTTCTCGGCTTTGGCTTGCAGCAGCGGAATGCCGCTGATGCGAATCAGTAGCAGGGCGACAAAAAGCGGGGAAATCATGGCGACCCACTGCCAGCCCTGCAAGGCCGGGATGGTGATGATCGCTACGCCGACCCAGAGCGTAATTTCGCCAAAATAGTTGGGATGGCGCGATTTGGCCCACAGTCCGCTGCGGATGAATTTGCCGCGGTTGGCCGGGTCAGCGTTGAAGCGGGTTTTCTGGTTATCGGCGATAACCTCGAAGCCGAACCCAAAGGCCCAGACCAGGAACCCGACCAGGGCGAAGACATCCAAACCGACGCGGGTGGCCGAAGTAATGGCGACCCAGGCCGCGGCAGCGGTGAACGTCACCCACAAGCCCTGGATGGTCCAAACGTTCAGGAAACGGATAAAGGAGGGCTTGAGTTCGTCGAAGCGGTCATCCTTGCCGGCTTTTTTGATGCGCCCAAACAGGAAGGAACCCAACCGCACCGCCCAAACGATGACCATGCCCGTCAGCAAATAGGCGCGCGCATCGGCCCCAGGGCTGAGCAGGACCGCCAGAAGGGTAATCGAGATGTAGGTCAGGCTGCCGGTCAGGTCGAAAAACTTCTCAGTCTGTTTCAGGAAGGAGGGGATGAAGACCAGCCATTGGATAAGATACGCCAGCCCGACCGCCAGCGCAAAAACGGGAATTCCGCCCAGGGCGCTGCCACCCTGCGACCCGGCCCAGGCCACACCTGCGCCGATCAGAATCAAGATCGGGAAAACGATTAATCCGATACGCTCTGCTTTGTTCATTTTTTCTCCTTTTGATTAAACCTGACAGGTTTGCATGGGCATCTGCTCATGAGTGCTACTGAAAATAGAAATAGCCTGACAAACAATTTATGTCATTTCGAAGGAGCCGCTCTCTGGCGACTGAGAAATCTTCCAAGCGTTGAGACAAGATTTCTCGCTACCGCTCGAAATGACAGGCGATATCACTCGGAATGACAATAATGCCGCGCAAACGCACCCCGGTTTTATTTTCTCGGCCACACAAAGCGAAATATAAAGTGAAAGAATGCGAACAAAAGCCGAAAAAAACCGAAAAGACTTACAGCCAAAACCATCAACACCGCCAGGGCCAGGAAAAACCCGGCAACCGGCCAAAGCGGAGGCCGGATATCGAAATAAAAGCCAACTCCCAGATAAGCAAAAGAAATCATCCCCAACAAACCAATAACTCCAATAACTCGCGCCGGTTTGCCTTGAATTTCGCCGAGGCGAAAAGAGAAGACTCCGCGCCAGGCCGCATCGCCAAACATCCAAAGCAACCGAATATATAAAGCGGCCCCCAGCAACCCGGCGCAAATCGATTGGATAACTTCCTCGCTCATCGTTTCGAATCCTCGGTGTCACCCAGCCAACAGCCAGCTTTCATTGCAACGTTGAAGCAAGCGCGTCATCTTCCCGGCGTACCCCCTCAACCGGCGTACCGCAGAAGGGACATAAATTCCACGAAAGCTCCATCAGCTTGCCACAAGACTGGCAGGACTTGCGCAGTTTGGTGTGGCAGCTCGGGCAAACCTGCCAATCCTCGCGCACACGCCGTTCGCAGCCGGGACAAAGCGCCTGGTCTTCAATCGAAGCCAGAAGGGCTTCCTCCTCCAGGGTACGCTGATACTCTTCCTCAAGCGTGCGCTGCGGACGCAGAATCAGGTAGACCAACACGCCCGGCAGGTTGAGCACTGCCACCACCGCCACCGCCAAAATTTGCGAAAGTGGGTCGCGGGCGCGGGCGCGGATGTCGCGCCAGGTCCAGACCACCAGCGAGAGCCACAGGGCCGCCAAAAACGCCCCGCCAAAGGCCACCAGAATGAGGATGAGGCTGTTGCTAAAGGTTGGGTCGAGGTTCATAATGAGTTCTCCAATTATCCAAAAACCGCCTGTCATTTCGAAGGAGCCGCTTTTTGGCGACTGAGAAATCTTCGTCACGGGGTAAGATTTCTCGCTGGCGCTCGAAATGACAGACGCTACCGCTCGAAATGACAGACGCTACCGCTCCTTCGAAATGACAAATCCTACAAGTTGTCATTTCGAAGGAGCCGCTTTTTGGCGACTGACACCTGCCTTGGCGGGCGGCGCCAGGGGAAATCTTCGTCACGGGGCAAGATTTCTCGCTGTCGCTCGAAATAACAAAGTGCGCGATAGAAAAAATTAATCCACATACCAATCCAGACTCAAATCCTTCCACTCTGGATTCATGCTCATCACCAAGTTATTCTTTTTCTCGCGCCGCCATTTTTTGATTTCTTTCTCTCGCGCAAT
>DAOUML010000310.1:0-5067 GCA_034411635.1 Anaerolineales bacterium | reverse complement strand
GGGTATTTGGCCCGGATGAGGATGGTCAGTTCTTCTTTGCGCGCAGGGTGAGAAAGTGGCATGGGATGACTATAGCACAAGGATTATTTTGCGTCAACAAAGGATATGCAATACGACACGCTTTTCTTAAAGTTGGCCTTCTCCCTCATCCCCAACCCTTCTCCTGGTGGGAGAAGGGAGCATTTCTCTCACCGGGATGCGTGCAATTATGCCCAGCATGGGTACGAAGTGGTAGAGGTTTGGGGTGAGGGAACGGAAGGCGATTTTTCCAATGTGACATGGTCAAAGTAGGAACGCGCAATGCTTAACCGCGGCATTATTCTCTACCGGACATAAAAAAAATGAACGCGGATAAACGCCGAATACGTGGATTTTTTTAAGAACGATTTCCGCGTTAATCCGCGCCCGTCCGTGTCCTATGAGAACTTTGTCCGGTAGAGAACGGCATCATAGAATATGCTCGCAAGGCCCCCCTGAAATTAAGGGCTGGCAGGGTTGAGGCGATAAATTTCTATGTTGCCAATTTGGCCCTGTTTTATGGCGTTTTCAAGGTCAAACAGGGCTACATCGAGATTATATTCTTGAATAATTTGTGATATGTCTTGATTTTCGCGCCGGGAAAGCACGATAAAAGCGCGCTGAAATTTGTTGCGCGCCTGCCAGGCTTCATCGTTAATGCCAAGCCGCGAGAGGTAATACCAGAGTGGTGGACCGAAAGGGGAGCCCGCCAGCACCATATCGTCCGGTTGTAACTCGGGGCTTAGCGCTATTGCCAGGGCTTCAACATTACTCATCTTGTTCCACCGCTCAGAAACAGAGGGCAGTGAGGCACCAGAGACCCAGACCAACACCAGAACGGAAGTGGCGCTAAGTAGATATGTCGCGTGAAGGTTTTTCCAGCGTATTTTTTGAAAAGGAGTTAACAGTCCAGCAGCGGCCCACAACATCGCTGGCGAGAGCAGAAAAGACAGAAAACGATCATAGAGATTGGGCCGACGCAAGATAACGTAAAGACCAAGCCAAAGAATCATTGGAATAGCAAGATGAAGCCGGTAGTTTTCATTTTTGAACGAAAAAACCAGGGAGAGGAAAATGCCGAGGACGAGAAGCAGGCTAAATTCCAGGGGCGTGTCACGATTCCAAAAATCCCAAACATCAACAATCTGTCGCCAGAGTATCCTCGAAAAATAGATATGCTCTTCTACCGGGGCAATAAAACCATTTGCCAGCAGTTTCCTCCAGCCGCTAACCAACAAAACTGGCAGATACAATGCAGCGGAAAGCATTAAAGCCAGAATGCCTGAGCCCAACCACCGCGCAAAAAATTGTTTTTTCGCCTGTTTGCGAAAAAATGCATCACCCAACAGCCAAAGATAAATACCCCCAACAGGCAGGGCCATGGTGGGAATGGTAAAAATCCCAAGCGCGGCAGTGAGCGTTAGCGCCAACCAGGCGCGCAATCGACCAGTATCAAGGGCAACAATCCCCAAAAACCAGGCCAGCAGAGTGAAAAAATTAACCAGGCTGTAACCGCGCGCAGCGATGTCATAATGGATAATGGCTGGTAATCCCGCAATCAGGGCCGCAGCGCTTAGGCCGATACTTGGATTGAAAACAGATTTGCCCAGGTAGTAAGCCATTGGTATGGCAGCCATCCCGGCTAAAAATGCTGGCAAACGCAAACTCCAGGGGTTGCTGTCGAAAATACTGACACTGATTTTTGCCAGCAAGTTGTATAGAATATGGTTGTTTGGCAAACTATAATCTGAAACAAGGCCAAGCCAGGGCTGGCGAACAAACGCAATATAACTGTAGGCCTCATCATAACTAACCGGTGCATTGAGTTCAGGAATTCGCAGCACGGCCCCACAAAGCAAGATGATGCCAATAATCAATTTGGGTAAAAGAGCCGTTAGTTTAACGCGCATCATTATTTAACTCCCATATAATCCGCAAGCCATCCAGCGTCAGCCAGGGGGCGATGTGGTTAATCACATCCGTCTCTTTGGCGACGATTTCGGCCAGGCCGCCAGTGGCAACGACTTTCATTTTTGGCCCCAGTTCGGCCCTGAAACGTTCAACCATGCCCTCGACCATGCTGACATAACCAAACAGCAGCCCGGATTGCATGGCGTGGACGGTATTTCGCCCGATGACGCTGGGGGGGCGCTGTAAGTCGATGCGCGGCAGTTTGGCGGCGCGCTGGAACAGGGCTTCAGCAGCCAGGTTAACTCCGGCGGTGATTGCCCCGCCGAGGTAATCGCCTTCGGCGGTGACGGCATTGAAGGTGGTGGCGGTGCCAAAATCGACCACGCAGGCTGGGCCGCCAAACAGGTGCATGACTGCTGCCGCGTCGCAAACCCTATCCGCGCCGACGGCTTTGGGGTCTTCATAGCGAATGCGAATACCGGTTTTAACGCCTGCATCGACTACCAGGGGAGTGGTTTTCAGGTATTCCTGGCAGGCCTGGGTAACACGCCCGGTTAGATTGGGAACGACTGAGGCAATGGCAATCCCGGTTAAATCGGTAGGACGATGTTTCGCATGGGTTAGCAGGCCGAGCAGTTGCAATCCGTATTCATCGGGCATGCGGGCGTGGTCGGTGGCTAATCGCCAATGCCAGGCCAATGTTTGGGATTTGTACAGGCCAATGGTCAGGTTTGTGTTGCCGATGTCGATGGTAAGGAGCATAAAACCATCCTTCACAGAGCGATTCGCGAATCGCCCCTGCGATAAATTATTTTGCGGTTTCAATAATCTCTGCCACCAAATCGTAGCGGTGGAATTGCGGCATGATATACACGCCTTGCGCCCATGCTTTAATATGCTGGATTAATTCGACGGCGATTTTCACACCCTCGCGGGATGCCTGCTCCCCGGCGTTTGCCATACGCTGACGGATTTCCTCGGGGATCACAATTCCCGGCACCTCGTTGTGCAGGAAATTGGCATGTTTCACGCTGACGAGGGGGAGCACACCCACCAGCACAGGCTTGTTTAGCGGCGAGCCGGTTTCAGCGGCGAACTGCTCGAGGAAACGGCGGGCCGCCTTGGGGTCGTAGATGGGCTGGGTCAGGAAGAAATCGGCCCCGGCTTTGAGTTTCCGCTTCAGGTTCTTTATCTCTGTCTCTGGCTCGGGCGAACACAAATTGAGCGCGGAACCGGCAAAAAAACTGGTCGGCTGCCCGATGGATGTGCCGGAATGGTCTACGCCGGTGTTGAAGCCCTGTTTGATAAGTTTAATCAGGCCAGATGGCACCAAATCGTAGTTGTCGGCGGCTTCGGGGTAGTCGCCAATCGAGGTCGGGTCGCCCATGACGACGAAGATATTGCGCAGGCCGAGGGCGTGCGCGGCGAGCAGGTCGCCCTGCACACGGAGCAGGTTGCGTCCGCGCGTGGGGAAGTGCAGGGTGGTTTCGATTTCGACTTTGCGTTGGATGACATCGCACACCGCCCAGGCAGACATTCTCATGCGCGCCAGGGGGCTATCGGCAACGTCTATCACATCTGCGCCGGCTTCTTTTAAGAGCGAGGCGGCGGCGACCAGTTTTTGGATAGCCAACCCACGCGGTGGATCCATCTCCACCGCATAGACGAATTTTTTGGCGGCGAGTTTCTGCGCCAGTTCGGAGGGGGCTTCGGCGGGTTCCTGGTCGGTTAGTTTAAGGGTGGGAACGCCAACCGGCTCGACAATCACTTTTGTAGCCGAGTCTATCGTCTGGCGCATGGCGGCGATATGTTCGGGGGTGGTCCCGCAGCATCCGCCGATGACATTGGCCCCGGCCTTCCAAAATTCGATGGCGTAATCACGGAAATATTCGGGCGCGGCGGCATACATGACCCGCCCGCCGACGTGTTCGGGCCAGCCCGCGTTGGGTTTGACCCAAAAACGCGCGTCTGGGGTGGCACGGCGCATTTCTCGCAAAATTCGAATCAGTTGGGCTGGCCCGCCAGAGCAATTGACGCCGATGACATCTGCCCCGGCGTCGCGCAAGCCGCGGGCTACTTTGCCTGGGTCATCGCCGAGCAGGGTGCGGTCGTCGCGGGTGAAGGTCATGGTGGCAACGATGGGGGTTTCGGGGAGAGTCTCTTTGGCGGCGGCAATCGCCTCGACGGTTTCAAAGACATCGGTCATGGTTTCGATGACGATTAAATCGACCCCGGCGAGGGCCGCGATCTGCTCGCGAAAGGCGGCGCGGGCTTCGTGCAGTTGGACGCGTCCGTAGGGGGCAATTCGCACACCGAGCGGGCCAATATCACCGGCAATCAGCACGTTTTTGAAGGAGGCGTCTACCACGCGGCGGGCCAGGCCGACGGCGGCGCGGTTGATTTCTGCGGTTTGCTCGTTGAGGCCGTGTTTGTGCAGTTTGTAGCGGTTCGCGCCAAAGGTGTTGGTGAGAATAATCTGCGCGCCTGCTTCGATGTATTGACGATGGACATCGGCGACCCTGGCCGGGTCGGTCAGGTTGAGTTCGTCGAAGCAGTGGGTATGCTCCACGCCGTGGGTGTGGAGCAGGGTGCCCATCGCGCCGTCGGCAATGAGGGGGGTGGGGGATTGGAGAAGGGTGAGGAATTTGTTCATAAGTGCTCCGTGGCGCAAATTGGCAATTTGCGTTACTTCATCAATTGCTCTACCCGACTCTCTCCAACGCTGTAATACTTCGCCTTTGTATGGTGGACAATAATCGCCGCGGTGGATTGTTCGGGGATTAACTGGTAGGCCGGGCTGAGGCTCATCCCAATCTCTTTCTCGGCGGGCAGCAGGTCGAAGACTTTGCGGTGGTCTTCCAACTCGGGGATGGCGGGGTAGCCC
This sequence comes from Anaerolineales bacterium, assembly GCA_034411635.1. Taxonomy (GTDB): domain Bacteria; phylum Chloroflexota; class Anaerolineae; order Anaerolineales; family Villigracilaceae; genus UBA8950. Next base: position 254 of record DAOUML010000310.1, on the reverse strand, counting down.
CACGAGTAGCGTTTTCCCTGCCCGGCGGGCAACCCCAACTCGCGGAGGATGTGTTCGTGCAGGTAGTTGGCGGTGGCTTCGGCGGTTTGAACGGCCAGCCCATGCACAAAGTAGCCTTCGGTGTAGTCGTGGGCGGCTTGCAGGGCGTCGAACTTTTCGGTGGCTTCCTGCCCAACGGTGACGACCTGGAGGGCGACCACGTCCATTTGACCGGATTCGACAGATGCGAAGTAATCGCTGAGGGCGAGGTGGTC
>DAOUML010000309.1:0-6911 GCA_034411635.1 Anaerolineales bacterium | reverse complement strand
TCTATGGGCCGAAGGGCGTTGGGGCGCTGTACGTCCGCAAGGGAACGGGCATTCATCCGCACCTGACCGGCGGCGGGCAGGAATTTGGCCTGCGGGCCGGCACGCAGAACATCCCGCTGATTGTTGGCCTGGCCGAATCGCTGCGGCTGGCGGTGGCCGAGCGCGAAGCCCGCACGGCGCACCTGCTCCCGCTGCGGGATAAAATCATCGGGTCGGTGCTGGAGACGGTTTCCGATTCCAAACTGACCGGACATTGGGAGTCCCGTCTGCCCAACCACGCTTCGTTCGTCTTCAAGGATGCGGATGGCAACCTGCTTTTGCAGTTGCTCGACGCCGCCGGTTTTGCCTGCTCTTCGGGTTCGGCCTGCAAAACCGGCAACCCCGAGCCTTCGGAAGCCATTTCAAGCCTGGGATTCAGCCGCGATTGGTCGCTTGGCTCACTGCGGGTGACGCTGGGCGCTTCGACGACGGTTGCCGAGGTTGAGACATTCACCCAGATTTTGCCGGGGTTGGTCGAGAAGGCGCGCGGGATGAGGGCGCAATATGCGACTTGAAAGTCGCGCTGCGGTAGGCAGTTACCTTTATTCCTGAATCTCAAACAGGCCGCCTGCGCTTGTGCCTTGCACTTCTGGGAAGAAGGTTAGCCAGGCGTGGGCGGGCAGGGCGCGGTATTCACCCGGCAGGGTGGGGATGAGCGTATAGGTTAGCACATAGGTTCCGGCGGGCAGGGTATCGGCAGTCCATTGGATATGGTCACGGTAGATGCGCGGGCTGTCGAAGTACCACCAGCCCCAGCCGCTGGCGTAGGGGTTTTCTGGCGAGAAATATTCCACATCCATATCCTGCTCGCCCTGCTGGCTGGTTTTCAAAATGGGGTTGACAATTTCCGCGCCAGCCGGGGCAAAATCTTCGACATTGAGATAGTACATATCATGCGGCAGGTTGACAGTTACCCGTACCGTGACTTTGCCGACTGTTTCCGGCATGAGTTGCCAGGATGTGACCGGCTGGCAGGGGTCGGCGCGGCAATCGAGGTATTCGCGGCTGACGCTGATTCCGCGGTTGAGGGCGGGCGCGCTTTCTGCCGGGCGCAAGACGTTCAGGATGGCGCGGTAATACAGTTTTCCGTTGCCATCCTGTCGTGTTAGTTGCAATTCATTGGGCGCGCCGGGGTGCAGGCTATCGAGCGGGGTGATGTTGGTGATGGTGGTCAGCGCTTGCGGGCTGGCGGCTTGTCCGCGCGCGATCTCGACTCCGTTCAGGCGGGCTTCGAAGGGGAAATTGGCTGTAAACTCACCCGTGCCAACCAACGCGCTGGATAGGGCGCGCAACACCCAGGCATTTTGCAGCGATCCGCCCCAATCGCGGTTGGCCGAACGATTGGCCGCCAGGTAGCGGATGGCGTCGTTCATGAGCGGGGAGGCTGGGTCTACCCGTCCGAGGGCGTGAACGACAATGGCGGTGGTGTAAACCGGCGAGCCGGGCAAACGCCAGCCCGCGCCGGGGTTATCCCAAAAGGCACCGCTGGCGCTGCGATTGGCTGTCGCGGCCAGGTTATCGAGCAGAATGCGGGCGGGTTCGGGCGTTTCCATGCCGAGGTAGGCCAGGGCCAGGTAGGCCTGCCCCAACGGACTGAGTCGCTCGCGTAGTTCGAAGAGTTCGTCGATGGGCAGCATGGGGCGGTTGGGGGCCAGGCTGGCGGTTTTGAGGCGGCCTACGGCCTGACCGGTTGGCGTGCCGTAGTAGGCCAGTTGGATGAAGGCTTGCTCGTCCAGGTCGATGTTGGGGGTGGTGAAATCAAAAACCATTTGGCTGGATAGGTATTGCTTGGCGTTCTGGATGGTAAATTCGAGACCGCTTGCGCCGTGCTGCTCGGCCAGGCCCAGGGCGTAGGTAACGTGGGCGCTCACAATTGGGTCGCTGGTGAATTCGCCCCAGGTGCCGCGCCGATACCAGTTCCAGCCGCCGTCGTTGTTCTGACGGGCGGCGAGGTGGTCGGCCCAGGCTTGAATGGCGGATTCGCGCGCGGTCAGGTCAGTAGCCGGAACTCCCGCTTCACGCAAGGCCGGAACGATGGCAAGGTTGGCGAGCAGGTAGGAGGCGATGGTTTCGTTGCTCGAAAACTCGTCTGGTTCGGGCAGGCTTTGGGCGGCGTCGAGCAGGTAGGCGCCGAGGGAGGGGGAGAGTTCGAGAGTCAGGTTTCCGCCGAGGGGGGTGAAAGTGCGGGGCAGGCTGATGATTTCGGTACGGGTAGCGGCGGAGGGCAGTACGCCCGATGTGACAAAGGCCTGCGGCGCGGTATAACGCACAATCGGAATCGCGCCGTCATTCGGGCGGGTGGCGTCCGTCAAATTCCCCGCGGAGACGGAGAAGATGAAATCGGCGCTGGCGGCATCACCGGCGCGCACCCACCACGAGACCAGTGCGCGGCCATTGGCTGGAACGTTCACTTTTTGCGCGGCGGTTGTTTCATCTTCAAGGATGGCTCCGTTGGCTTTGAGCGCTACTTCGGCTTCGAGCGGGTTGGCGGTGTTGTTGTTGACATAGGTTGAGACGCGGGCGCGGTCGCCAACGACGAGGTAGCGCGGGGTGATTGGGCGCAGGAGCAGGTCTTTGCTGGTGACGAGGTGGACGCGCGCCTGACCAACGCGGGTTTGGCGGTCGAGGCCGCGCGTTTCCACCTGCCAGGTGGTCAGGCTGTCGGGCAGGGTCAGGGTGGTTTGGGCTTTGCCATCGGCGTCGGTGGTGAAGGTGGTCCACAGTGCGGTATCGGGGAAATCTTCGCGGATGGTTAAGGCCAGTTCGCCGCCTCCGCCGCCCATGCCGTTGCCTGAGGGGAGCAGTCGCTGGCTGGCAATCGCGTTGGTCAGGCCGGTGCGCACCGCGAGCGGTTGAAGATCGTAAAAAGCGGGGACGATGTCTAAGGCGTTGGGGTCGGCCAGGGCCAAAACGGCCAAATCGACGACTGCCAGAGAGAATTCGCCTTGCACCGGCTGGCCTTTTGAATCGGTGACGCGCAAATCAAAGCGGACTTCCTGGCCTGGCGCGGCTTTTTCGGGGTTGGTTTGCAGGTCTATATTGAGGACAAAGTTGAGCGGCGCCACTTCAAGGTTGACGTAGCCCAGCCGAAAGGCCGTTCCTGGCCCGAGCAGGGTGACGGAGACAAAGACATTGGGGGCTTCGTCGTCGGTCAGGGGGATGTCTACGCTCGCGCCGCCTGCCGCCACCTGAACGATTCGCGCCGAAAGAATTGTGCCGCGTTCGGTGGTGACCAGGGCTGGGGCCGGGGCATTGAAGGGGTTGGGGATGAAGACGCTGGCGGTTTGACCGGGCTGGTAGTCGCTCTGGTCTGCGGTCAGGCGCAGTTGGTCGAAGGGCATGGCCGGCCAGATGGCCTGGCCCGCGCCGCCGACCCAGAGCATGGCTTCGCTGGTGTTGCCATCTACGGTGGCGCGCAGCAGGTAAGTGCCGGGGTTGGGCGGGGTGAAGCGCGCTTCGGCCAGTCCGCTGGCATTGGTGGTGGTTTGTCCGCGTTCAACCGTTTCGGTCTGGCGCTCATAGCGCGGGTAGGGATTGTTCTCTTCGCCGGGGGCCAGCGTCCAGGTGACGGTTGCCAGTTCAAGTTGCAGGGTTTTGCCGGAAAGCGGGGTTTGATCTACGCCGACTGCGGTTAGCGTGAAGCCGAGTGGTTCGCCAGCGCGCCCAACCCACTGGGCCGGGCGAATGCCGACGTAGGCTGCGCCGGGGTGACCGATGGCAGAATCGCGGGCGCTGAGCGGGTAGCCGCCGCTTTCGAGGGCGGTCACTTCGAGGGTAAAGCGGGAGGTGTTTTCAATGTTCAGGTCGTCAAAATCGAGCGTAAAGGTTCCATCGGGGCCGGTGCGGGCCGTGCCGTTGGCAATATCGTTCCAGAAATAATTGCCCCAGGTATCGAGCCAGAAGTACGCGCCGCTCTGGAAGCCGGGAATGTGGAAAAATTCCTTTTCCTGATACAGTTTCCACTCAAACGATAAATCGGCGGCGGGCGCGCCAAAGAAATATTCGGCCTTAATTTGGCCCTGCAACGATTGGCCGGCCAGCACATTTTCGGGCGTGAGCGTTACGCTCAGGTTGATTTCGGGTTTACGGTAATCGGCCACATCGAAGTAGATGGCGTGGTAATTATCGCCCCACTGACCAGGGTTGCCCTTAATGGAAACGCTCCAGCCGCCAGGAACCGCCCCGGCAGGCAGTTGGAACTGGCCGCTGAATGTGCCGTATTCTGAAAATGTAAGCGGGGCGCTGGCTACTTCGCGGCCCGCCTGGTCGAACAGGGCGGCGTTCCAGGGTTGGGTTTGGGCAAGGTCGCTGTAACGCCCGTTGAAGGCTTCGCGGGCAATTCCGCGAAAGAGAACCTGATCGCCGGGGCGGTAAATCGGGCGGTCGGTGTAGAGATAAACCTTCTCTGTTTCATCATAGTACAGGGCGGCAAGGCCAAAATCCCAGGCATTCAGCCCGGCATTGAACTCAGTTGAAGCCAGGCTAAAGTTTTCGTTGCCTGGCTCGCCGAGCAGGGCGTAATACGATCCGTCGATGGACAAACGGTTCTGGAAAGATGGCTGCCACAGGCCAGCGGCGTCGGTTTGTCCGCTGGCGATTAAATTGCCTTCGCGGTTATAGAGGGCCATCGGCGCGGCAGAAACCGGTTCGCCAGTGCGTGAATCGGTTGCCCAGGCCAGCGCGCCATCGGCGGCTATTTTCAGGGTCAGGTTCACGTTGCTGGCCAGCACAAAAATTGGCTGGCGGGGGTAAAAGGTTTGTTCTTGCGGGGCGGTAATGCGGGCAAAGTACAGGCCGGGGGGTAGAGAATTGCCCTGGCCGAGGGCAACGTCATAGGCGCGGGTTCCCGTGCCGGTATCGATGGTCTCGCGCCAGGCGCGCGCGCCGGCAGGCTGAAAAGTTTCGCGGGCCTGGTAATCGTCGTTCAGGCGGAAAAAGTCCGCCGTAGAAATCGCGCCCACGCTCACATCCAACAGCGAAAGATTGGTGGCTTGAATCGTCAGGTTGGGGGCGTCGGATGTCACCATAAACATGGGGGTATAGGGCAGGCTCAAACTTGGCTTCGGCGGTTCGCTGCGCAGGCGGGTGCTGAAAGCCGTCGTCAGGCGCGCGCCCCAGCGGTCTTGCAGGTCGGGCGAAAGGGTGACGGTGTAGAGCGTATCTGGTTCAAAATTGCCGTATACGCTTAGTTTTCCGTCATACGAAGAAGCCCAAAAACCGCTAATGCGCGGGCTAACTGAAACCAGTTCGATCAAGTCGCTGTCATTGTAATTTTTAAGGGGCGCGGTGAAGTTAATCTGGAATGTGCCGTTGTAAGATTTTGTGCCGCCATCGAAGGGGTCGCTGAACGCTACGCCAAATTCGGGGTAGGTGACGTAATTGCGCTGGATGGCGGCCTGCAAAGGTTGCCCGTTTAAGGAACGCGCTTCGGTTGAGACCTGCAACCGATACGCCGCCGCGCGGATCAGACGACCCTGGGGCTTGAAACCCATTTGCGTGCCGGCTTCATTCCATTCAAAACTCCCGTCAACCCTGCCGCCTGGGCCTTCGAGTCGTAAATCAGCCTCGACACTGGCCCGATTCATCGGCTGGTTAAAGGTGACGGTGATGGTTGGTTCGAGGCCGAGTGGGGTATTGTCATACGGGACGGCGTCTACTATGCGCGGCAGGGAGGTGCTGAAGGTCCAACTGACGGCGTTTTCGGCATTTAAGCCTGGCAGCGAGGGGTTAATTCGCGCGGTATAGTTTGCGCCGCCCTGCAAGGCTGGTTCGGGGTAGAAGATATAGGTGCTGGTGTTGAGCCATTCGCCGCGTCCGCTGGTGGCTGGTTCGAGGCTGAAGGCGGCGGGCAAATCGTCGGAATCGGCGCCGAGCGGCACCACTGGCTGGTTGAAGGTTGCCACCACTGCCGAATCGGTGCGGATATCCTGGCTTTCGGCGGCGGGCAGGGTTTGGGCGAGGGATAGGATTGGGGCGGTGGTGAAGGCCAGGGTTTGGGTTTCGAGCAGTGTCAGGCCGTTGGCGGCGGCTGCGCCAGTAGCCAGGGTGAAGGTGACAGTCGAGTCTGCGGGGAGGGGTTGAAGGGGGGTGAAGGTGAGGGTGGAGTCGTCGATCCAGGTGTAGAGTCCGTCTTTTCCATCCACCTTAAAGGCAGTTTCAACCGATTGGCGCTGCATGGGCTGGTTGAAGAAGATGGCTATGCTTTGTTGCCGGCCGATGCGGCTGCCAACAGGCGGGTCGGTTTCGACGATGGCGGGTGGCAGGGTGAGCGGAGTTGCAGTGGGCGTGGGGCTGGCGGCAGGCGTGGCCTGAATGATGCCCGGAAGTTCCACCGGCGCGCTGAAGTTGCAGGCCAGGGCCATGCTGATGAAGAGGACCAGTAAGAGGGGGAAAAGGCGTGCTTTTCGCATAGGGAGACTCTCTTTGTTGTTGAGGTTGGAGGGCCTGCCCTGAGCGGAGGGCGTGGCCCGAAGTCGAAGGGTTGGATGCTGGTTATGGCGTAGGGGTGGTCGTTGGCCATTGGGTGTCGGTGGGGTTGGGTGTGATGGAGGGCCAGCGGGTGTTGGTGGGGCGCGGGGTGGCGGAGGGCCAGCGGGTGCTGGTGGGGGCGAGGGTTCGGGTGGGTGTGCGTGTGAAGGTGGCGGTGCGGGTTGGCGATGGGCCGCGTGTTTGGGTGGCGGTGCGGGTGAAGGTTGGGGCGCGGGAGGGGGTGGCGGTGGGGGTGAAAGTTAGGGTGCGGGTGGGGGTGAAGGTGCGCGATGGGGTAAAGGTGCGGGTATTGGTGGGCGTAGCCGTGATGGTGGGGGTGCGCGAGGGGGTTGTGGTGAGGCTGGGCCAGCGGGTGCTGGTGGGGGCGAGGGTTCGGGTAGGTG
>DAOUML010000308.1:0-1544 GCA_034411635.1 Anaerolineales bacterium | reverse complement strand
GCCGTGGCCGCGGCGGTGGCCGGGCTGGCGAGATAAATTTCCGAGAGCGGGCTGCCCATGCGTCCGATGAAGTTGCGGTTCATCGTCGTCAGGGCGCGCTCGCCGGGGGCCAAAATGCCGCCATGCCGCCCGATGCAGGCCCCGCAGCCGGTTCCGGTGACGGTGCAGCCGGCGTCCATCAGGATTTCAATCAGCCCGTTTTGCATGGCTTTTTTGTAAATCCGCTGGCTGGCCGGGGTGACGATGACCCGCACCAGCGGGTTGACCCGTTTGCCCCTGAGCATGTTCGCCACGATTTCCAAATCCTCGTAGCGGGCGTTGGTGCAGGTGCCGATGTAGACCTCGTGGACTTCCAACCCCTCGACCTGCTCCAGCGGCTTGACGTTGTCTACGTCCGGGTGGCAGGCGACTTGCGGGGTGAGAGTTGAAACGTCGAGTTCGAGGACGCGCTCGTAGCGTGGGTTGACCGGCTGGAGGGTCTCGAACTCCCTCACCCTCCGCCCTCTCCCGGCGGGAGAGGGGACTTGACTCCCCTCTCCCATCGGGAGAGGGGCTGGGGGTGAGGGACGCAGCGGCGTTTCATTCATCAGATAGTCAATCGTCACTTGGTCAGCCGCAATCAGTCCGCACTTGGCCCCGATTTCGGTGGACATATTCGGGAAGATGATGCGCTCGTGCATCGGCAAGTTCTCGATATACTCGCCGCCGAACTCGACCGAGCGGTAGGTCGCCCCGTCCATGCCGAGCAGCCCGGCGATGTGAATCATCACGTCTTTGGCATAGACTCCCGGCTGCGAAGCGCCCCGCAGTTCGATGCGGATGGTTTCGGGCACTTTGAACCAGCACTTTCCAGTGACCCAGGCGACAGCAATCTCGGTTGAACCCAGTCCCGCGCCGAATGCGCCCATCACGCCGTAGGTGTTCGAGTGCGAATCCGCGCCGATGACGATAGCGCCGGGGGTGATGAATCCCTCCTCCAGCATGATCTGGTGACAGACGCCCTGCATGAACAGGTGCGGTAGTTCCTGCTCCTTCACAAAATCGATGATTTTGCGGTGGTTTTCGGCGGCCATCACGTTCGGGGCCGGATAGGCGTGGTCGAGGTGCAGCACGATGCGGTTCTTGTCGTGAAGCGGCTTGCCAATCTCGCGGAAAGCCTTGATTGCCAGCGGGGTGGTGTTGTCGTGGCTCATAATATAGTCCACGTCCAGCAGGACGATTTCGCCCGCCTGGACGGTTCTCCCGGCTTTGCGGGAGAAAATTTCTTCGATTAAAGTGCCCATATTCCTCCAAATGATGAATGCGGAATGCAGAATGCAGAATTTTGAATGACATTGCGCATGGCAATTCATCATTCATCATTCTGCATTCATCATTTTCCATTGTATTTCTTCAACACCATGCGCGTTTCCGTCCGTTTTACGCCCGGCACGGTGCGGATTTCCTCAATCAGGTTGTTCAGCGCCATCATGTCCTCGGCGTCCACAAACGCGCTGACGTCAAAATCGCCGGTGATTTCGTACACATTTTTGACGCTGGTAAAT
>DAOUML010000307.1:0-6400 GCA_034411635.1 Anaerolineales bacterium | reverse complement strand
TCTTGCAAAAGTCATCAATGGCAGCCTATAAGTGTCCTTCGACTGCGCTTTTTTGCATAAAGCATTGCCGTCCTGAGCGGAGGGCGAAGCGTATTTTGCGAAGCCCGTAGTCGAAGGATGGTTGTTGAGCCTGTCGAAACACGCTTCGCTCAGGACTTATGCAAGAAGTCTATTAAAACAACAGTGGCGCGAGATGGACTCTCGCGCCACTGTTGTTTTAGGGCATTAAAGCGCGCCAAAAACGCGCCGGTATAGATCCGACTCGAGCAGGTTGTTCGGGTCGGTGCGTTTTTTAAGGGCTTTGAAGCGTTCGACGGTTTCCTCGCCGAGGTAGCGTTTGGCGGTCTCGGGTCTGGTTTCGCTGTTTTTGGCGAAGTAGAAACGTCCGCCGGCTTCGAGCACAATCTGGTCGAGTTCTTGCAGCATGGCTGAGAGTTTGGCTCGGTTGCCGTTGGTGACTTTAAAATCCAGGGCCAGCGAGAAGCCATCGACGGCGTGGCTGAGCAGGAATTTGTCGGGGCGGTGGCGTTTGGTGACGCCCAGGTAGGAGGGCAGTCCGCGTTTCTGGGTCAGGGTCAGGATTTCGCGCCAGGCGTCGTGGACGGTTTCTTTGGGGATAAAGGATTGGTACTGGATCAGGCCGGTTTTCCCGTAGGCCAGTTCCCAGTCCGGGACGTAATCGAGCAGGAAGTGGAATCCGGCATGGGATTGGGGATAGGTCTTGTCCTTCATCCCGGCGAAATATTTGGCGGTATTAATCAGCCAGACGCCGGGGTTAATCATGAAGGGGGCCATGAAGTAGTGGATGATGGATTTGGGGAAGACGCCAAACATGGTGGCGGGCAGGGTCTGGTAGGCGACCTGCATGGTTTTCTTTGCTTCGGGATCTTCGCCTTCTTTGTAGTATTTGGCGGTGTGCAACTGGCCGCGACCCAGGCCCTTGCCGCCTGCCGTCGAATCGAGCCAGCCGACGGTGTAATCGTTGACCGGGGCGCTGTCGAGCAATTCCTGAATGTGGGTGTCGAGGTTCGGCACATTCCAGGCGCGCACATGCAGGTAGCCGGAATAGACGTGCTTCATCTGCATGGTGACGGAGGTGATGACGCCCAACATGCCCATGCCCGAAATGATGGCGTGGAACAGGTCGCCGTTCAGGGTGGGGGAGCAGGTAACTTCGGCGCCGGTGGGCAGCAGGGCCTTGAATTCGACGACATGCTCGCCAAAGGTGCCGAGTTTGAAATTGTTTTTGCCGTGAATGTTCATGCCCAGGCAGCCGCCCAGGGTGGTTTTCATTGTGCCGGAAACAACCGGCGGCCACCAGCCATCGGGCAGGATATGCTGCCACATTTTTTGCAGGGTGACGCCCGGCTCGCAGGTAATCAGCCCGTTTTCAGGATTCCAGGAGATGATGCGGTTCATGTCCTGCAAATCCATCACGATTCCGCCGCCGTTCAGGGCGGCGTCGTTGTAACTGCGGCCTGCCCCGCGCAGGGTGACGGTTAGGCCGTGTTGTTTGGCGGTCTTGAAGACCTCCATGATTTGTTCGGCGCTGGTCGGTTTATACAAATACGATTGCGCCTTGAGCGAATGCCCAAAATTTTCAAGCGTGTGAAGACGCTCATAAGGAAGGGAAAGGGTGGTCATAGTTTGTCCTAAAAGGTTAATCGCCGGAAGATGACCGACGGGATATGCCGGATGATGTGCATAATCAACCCCCATTGGGCCGGGACGTAGACCGTCTGCTTGCGGGCGCGCATGGCGCGGTAGATGCCATCGGCGGCCTGCTCGGCGCTAATCGCCATGGGCGTGCGCGGATTGTCCTTGATCATATCGGTGGAGACGAAGCCGGGTTTAATCGTCAGCACGTTGACGCCGTGACGGGTGAGCCGGTTGCGCAGGGCTTCGAGATAGGCGTGCAGGGCGGCCTTCGAGGCGTTGTAAGCCGGGGCGGTCACGCGGCCCCGGTCTCCGGCCACCGAGCCGATGCCGACGATTTGTCCGCTTTTGACGGCCCGGAAGTAGGCCGCCGCCGGGTTGAGCCAGGCCAGCGCGCCCAGGTAGTTGACGTTGGTCATCTCGATGTCTTTGCCTGCATCGAACTCGTCGAGTTTGACTTTGAGCAAAATCCCGGCGTTGTAGATGAGCACATCCAGCCCGCCCAGGGTTTTGACGATTTTTGTGAACACGGCGGGAACAGACTCGATCTCGGTGGCGTCATGAACGAAGGCCAGGGCGCGGGTTTCGCCATGTTGCTGGTTGATTTTGGCGCACAGCGCGTCGAGCAGGTCTTTGCGGCGTCCGAGCAGGGCCAGTTGGTAGCCTTCATCTGCCATTTTTTCGGCCAGGGCTGCGCCAATGCCGCTGGAAGCGCCGACCAGGATGGCGCGGCGGTAAGGTTTTAGGGGTGTTTGGTGTGAAAGGCGGTTTTCAGCCATGTTGATTCTCCGTGATTCTTAATAAAATTGCAATTTCAATGATTTTAGCATATTACAAAGTGCATTCTGTCACTTATAATCATGACATCTATCCCAGAGCAGGGATTCTGACTTATGAGCAATTTTAAACAGCAGTGGTTGGTTACTTTTCAGGAGCGGCTTGGCACGACTGATTTGTCCGCAGATGAAAAAAAATCGTATATTGAGTTGTTAACTTCTCTTTTGGATGGTTTGACGAATAGCGAACTTTCAGGAGAATATTTGAAAACCGCCGAAGTGCTGGCTTCGCGGTTGTTTTCGCATCGTAATCTGTTGGCTGTCATTCGTCAGCAGGCCGCCGAACTGGATGCGGTAAAACGGTTGACGTATAGTTTGACGGTTAATCTGGAGTTGCAGGCTGTTCTTGATAGCATCGTGACAGAAGCCATGCAACTGGTTAAAAATGCCCGCAATGCCCATATTTATTTGTATCAGAACAATCTTCTGCATTTTGGCGCATCGCTCGATGGGCATGGCATTCGCAATCAGGAACTCTGGGTTCCGCGGCCCAATGGCGCAACCTACACAGTGGCGCGTTCAAAAGAGATGATGGTCGTCGAAGATTTGCGCAAGCATCCATTGTTTGCCAGCGCGCCGGTGGAGTGGGATGGGTCTTTTGTGACCATTCCGCTGATTATGGTCAATACCGTTGTCGGCGTGATGAATCTTTCGCGCTGGCAGCCGGGGCCATTTTCCCTTTCTGAACTGCGCCTGCTCAAATTATTGGCCGACCAGGCCGCGATTGCCATCATCAATGCCCGTTTGCACGAGGCCGTTTCACAGCAGGCCCTGAGCGATACCCTGACGGGGCTGCCCAATCGCCGCGCCCTTGACCGTTATCTCGACCATCAGGTCAATCGCACCAACCGTACCGGGCGTCCGTTTGCCGTTTTGATGATGGATTTGGATGGGTTTAAGGCTGTCAACGATACCTGGGGACACGCCGTTGGCGACCGGGTTTTGCACCAGATTTCATCTTTTCTGTCTTCCGTTACGCGCGGCAGCGATTTTTTGGCCCGTTACGGCGGCGACGAGTTGTGCATGTTGCTGCCTGAAACCAATGCTGTTCAGGCGGTTCAAGTGGGGCAGCACATTCAGCAGCGATTTTCTGAACAAGCATGCGCCCTGCCCGATGGTTCTGCCTGTCGTTTGGGTATTTCTGGCGGAATTTCGATTTACCCCACCCACGCCCGCACCGCATCTGACCTGCTGCGCGCCGCCGACGAAGCCCTCTACCGCGCCAAAAAACATGCTCGTGGCTCCTTTCAGATGGCGCGCGGTTTTACCGGCGAGTTGCAAATGCCCAACATCAAAGGATAACTCATGGCCCTCATTAAAGACCTGAACGATTACCAGCGCGAATCGCGCAAAACCTGGAATCTGGTTCATACCGACCACCCGATTGTTTACCCTACCCTGGGTCTGGTTAACGAGGCCGGCGAATTGGCAGGCAAGGTTAAGAAAATCTTCCGAGATCGTGCCGGAAAAATTAGCGCGGAAGACCGCGAGAGTCTGAAATATGAATTGGGGGATGTGCTTTGGTACCTGGCCCAGATTGCCACCGAACTGGATATCCCCTTGCAGGAGGTGGCCGAGGCCAATCTCGAAAAACTGTTCTCGCGCCTTGAGCGCGGCACTATCAGGGGCGAAGGTGATTATCGCTAAGTCAAAGAAGGTTTGTTTGGTTGCTTCTTGACTCGTTCCCCTTACTTTTCTCGGCCCATCTGTTCTTCCCACGCTTTTACCCGCTCGAACAACTCTCTTAACGGGCGTAACGATTCGACCAAAACGGCCATATTTTTGGTTTGGGTTTTGCTGTATTGAAAAACCCGGCTGCCGGCATAAATGGTGCTGGCCTTGCGCCGAAATTCTTCGCGCGTGATGTAGCCGGTGAGCCAGGTTTCCATGCCGTAAATCCAGATATTGCCCCAATCTTGAGCGGAAATCAGATAGGGTTCGCCGCGCGTTTTGCTGTGAACCCCAATGCGGGCCGTGGGAATTGAATCGATGCGCAGGTGCGAAAGACTGTAAAGCGGCAAATCTACAATCTGACGGGTAAGCGGCTCAAGCGTATATTTTTGGCTGATAAATTCGCGTTCTTTATCCTGCCCGCCAATTTCAACCCAGACGGGTTCACTGCACTCGCTTTTCAGGCTTATTTTTTCAAGCGGCTCCCAAATATGGGGGCGCGACCACTCAACAGGCATTGGATGCATCAGATACATGGGCTGCCCGGCTTGCAGGGCGGTTTTTATTTCTTCTTGCGAGTTGGTGGTTAGCCCAAGCAAAAAAGCAAACAAATATAAATCCTGGTCGCTGTGGTTTTCGCCGGCGAACTGGTCGGCGGGAATCAGGGCCTGGGCGCGCAGGGCAACCGAAGGGTCGCGGCGCATGGCGGTAATCTGGCTGCGCTTGGAGGTAATGAAAGTTTTCAGGTCGCAGCGATGTCCGCCCAGGGATACATCGTAGCGGTCTGGCTCGGTGAAATGGGTAACGCCCTTCACGTCGAATGGAATATTTTGCTCGCTCAAGTAACGCCGGAAGGCCAGTTCCACGGCTACTCCGCCCACAATCCGCCGCAAGCGCGAATAAAGCGAGCCGCCCATGCGGTTATAGGTATAAGGCAGTGAGCGGATCGCATACGCAATGCCGCCTTCGGTCAGGTCGGGGGTATAGGGCAGGGAGATAAAATCTTGAGATTCAATCATGGTCTTTGTTTTGTTTAAATTAGCCAGTTGGTATAATCATATCAGAATTGTTGCTGATAATCTACAGTGATTGCTCAGGAGGAGAAATGTCAAAAAGCAGTTTTTTGCGTGTAACATTTATTCTTTTCACGTTACTATTCGGGTTAACTGCCTGTAATCTGCCGCGCGCCACGCCACAGCCCGTCGATTTGGTTTTTACCCAGGCGGCTCAAACGGTTCAGGCCCAACTCACGCTGGATGCTTTTTTAACCCCGGCAACGCAAACCCCCGCGCCTGAAGCGATTCAGACCGTTACCCCGGAGTTGCCAACTGTAACCCTTTCTCCCACCGTTGGCCCAAGCCCTACCCCGCTTTGCGATTTGGCGCGCTTTATCACCGATGTCACCATTCCAGATGGGACGGTGATGCAGCCGGGCCAAACGTTTACCAAAACCTGGCGATTGCGCAATCTCGGAACCTGTGCCTGGACAAGTGGCTATCAACTGATTTTTGATCAGGGCAACCCGATGAGCGGGCCTGTGTCACAGCCCCTGGCGGGCAATGTCCCCAGTGGCAACGAGGTCGATCTTTCGGTTGCGCTCAAAGCCCCCGACCAACCGGGAGCATATCGCGGGTACTGGCGGCTTCGCAACCCGGCAGGGGTTTTGCTGCCGGTTCTGAATGGTTATCAGGGCGTCTCATTTTTTGTGGATATAAAAGTCGCGCTGCCAACCGACACTCCTACCGTTACGCCAACGCCCACATTTACGCCGACGGTCACGCCAACCGAAACCCCCACGCCTTAATAACAGCAATTCTCATTTTGAAACAAAACGAGGTAACTGCCTACGAACTGATATGCGTAGGGCGACATTTATGTCGCCTGAAAGCAAATTCTCAAATGTCTTGCTCCCAACGCGACTTGAAAGTCGCGCTACGGTAGGCAGTTACAAAACGAGCCTGATTTGAATAAGCAGCGCCGCCTTCAGGCGGCGCTACACTGGCATATTGAGAATTGCTACCTTAATAACCTCTGGCGCGTGAGTTTGGCATCAGCCCGGCATCGGTGACGACAAGGGTTTCTAAGGTTTCCAAAAAGATTTTAGAAACAGCCCATGCGCTGGCCGACGCACAGACTGCGCTGGCCGAGCTGCCAGTTGCGCAGCAATACGCAGCGGTGAGCTTGGCGGAAAAACTGCGCTCGATCAGCAGCAGCCTGGCCAGCGCGGCAGAGCTGGG
>DAOUML010000306.1:0-4003 GCA_034411635.1 Anaerolineales bacterium | reverse complement strand
TTGGCCTCGACATCCGCCTCGCTGACTTCGACCAGGAAATGCGGGAAGAAGTTGTAACTGGAGCGCACCACGTCGAAGCCCAGCACGGTGATTCCGCGATAGGCGCGCAGGGCCTCTTCGGTCATCGTGTTGTGATCCTGGTGAATATCCTGTTTGGAATGCACAAAGACGATATCCGGCTTAAATTCCTTGCGCAGTTTCAGGAAATATTCCAAAATTTCCTGGCGGGCATCGTGGAACAGGCGCGTGCTGAAATCGCGCAGCACAACGCTCTCACGCGGAACGCCCAAGACCGCCATACTGCGATAATGCTCCTCAACCACATTTTTCAGAAGCGGATTGCGCTGGTTATCTGAAAGCGTCACGCACAACATCTCGCTCTTATCGCCAACATTGTGAATCAAGGCCCCGCAGCCCAGTTCGATATCGTCCGGGTGCGCGCCGAGGAAGAGCAGTCGTTTGCCGTAGAAAATCATAAAAAATCCTGACCCGAAGAAGTCGGAAAACTAAACACAAAGGACACCAAGGTCACAAAGGAGAGCCTTTAAAAACCTTTGTGTACGTCGTGTCCTTTGTGTTTAAAATCGCTGTATCCGAAATGCTGTGTTACCTGTGGCATAAACTACTTGGTCGCCAAAATCCCGCCGACGACTTTCGTCATCACCAATTTGCCGTCGCGCTCGAACCAACGGGTGGCTACCTGCTCGATTTTGCCAATCAGGGCCTCGTACTCGTCCTTGCCGTTGAACAGGCTGGTCCACAGTTTGCGGTCTTCGCTCAACGAAGCGCGCACATATTCAATAAACGGTGCAACTTGCGGGAAAGTCAGCGGATTTTCAAAGGTCAGCAGTTCAGTTTTGGCAAAAATACTATCGATGGTCTGGAAAATCTCGCCCTTGAAGCGGCTCGACCCCGGCATGGGCGGGATGGGCTGGTTGGTGGCTTCGAGGATGATGTCGTAAAACATCTTCTTGTTTTCAGGCAGCGGGCCGGTCACGAACAGGCGTCCACCGGGCGCAAGCACACGATGGGCTTCGCTGAACGTGAATTTCAGGTCGGCGGCGTAGTAAATCGCAAACGCGCTCGAAAGAATGTCGAAAGTGTCATTGGCAAAATTGAATGGCTTGTTAAAATCGAGGAACTGGAACTCGATGTTCTTATCGCCGCGCTGGGCCATCTTCTCGCGCGCCTTGCCGAGCAACTCCTCCGAAAAATCACCGCCGACGATTTCAACCTGCCCGCCGGTCTGGTCGCTGAACAGGAAGCACTGCTTGCCCGCGCCGCAGCCCACATCCAAAATCTTCTGTCCCGGCTGGGGGTTGAGCACTTCAGTGTTCCACTGGTCGATGTTGCGCGCGCCGTATTTTTCGTGAATATCGATACGGGTCAGTAAATCTTTCGCGGTTTCCTGGTAGTTGATTTCCATTTTTTTCTCCTGATTATCAAGTTCATATGTTAGTAATGAAGATGGCCGAGTAGCCCCTGCAGGGCATATCGAGACCAGTTACATGTCTTCAACAATCAAATTGGTCTCGATATGGCGGAAAAGCACCGCCTACTAGACCAACCCAACTGGCGGGATAACCACCCGCCCTACGCGCAAAATTATACCAGAATCAACCCAAAATTCAATCGCTGAATTTTGAAATTGTGCTAGAATAAAAGTTTGACTGGGTCTCGACACCTGCACTGCACCACACCTGCCCTGGCGGGCGGTGCCAGGGAACGCAGTGCAGGTGCAAGTGTACAGACTACGTCCTACTCAACCCACCTGGCATCGCACAACCGAGGGTCAAGTAGCAGCGTTCTTTGCTGCATATCGAGACCACCTGCATAAAGGAAAAACATCATGGCCTCCAAATCCACCATCCCCGCCGTCAAAGGCACGCGCGAATTTTATCCCGAAGAAATGGCCCTGCGCAATTATCTCTACACGAAAGCCGCGCAAGCCGCCCAGGCCTTCGGCTACCAGGAATGGGACGCGCCCTTTCTCGAAACCATCGACCTGTACGCCGCCAAATCAGGCGAAGAACTCGTCAAAGAGCAATCTTTCGTCTTCAACGACCGCGGCGGCGATCCCATCACCCTGCGCCCCGAACTGACCCCCTCCCTGGCGCGCATGATTGCCGCCCGCCAGGGGCAACTGGCCTTCCCGCTGCGCTGGTGGTCGTTTGGTCCGTTCTGGCGTTACGAACGCCCCCAAAAGGGGCGCTCACGCGAATTTTTTCAGTGGAATGTCGACATGTTGGGCGTTAACTCCCCCGAAGCCGACGCCGAACTAATCGCCATTGCCGCCACCTTCATCAAATCGGTCGGACTAAGCCCGGAAATGGCTACCATTTTCGTGAATAATCGCCGCCTGATGGACTCCCAATTCGACGCCCTCGGCATCCCCTCCGAAAACCGCCTGACCGTCTCCGGCCTGGTCGACCGCCGGCCCAAAATGTCCCCCGAAGCCTGGGATTCGTATGCCCTCGAAAATGGCCTGACCCAACCCCAACTCGACGGCCTGAAGAAAATCCTCGCCAACTACGAACTCTGGCAAGAGAGCGACGAAATGGTGCGCCTGTTCAAAGCCCTCGAAGCCCTTGGCGTGCGCGAATACGTCAAATTCGACCCGAACATCATGCGCGGCTTGCTCTACTACACTGGCACCGTCTTCGAAGCCTTCGACCTTTCCGGCAGCGTGCGCCGCGCCATCCTGGGCGGAGGCCGCTACGACAACCTGCTGGCCGACGTGGGCGGCGACCCACTCTCCGGCGTCGGCTTCGCCATGGGCGACGTGGTCATCGGCATCATTCTCGGTGAAAAGGGTTTGCTCCCGCCCTTCGTCCCCTCCCCCGCCCCGGTGCTGGTGACCGTCTTCGACGAATCCCTGTGGATGGCCTCCTTCGCCCTCGCCGCCGACCTGCGCGCCGCCGGCATCAACGTCCTGGCCTATCCAGAACCGGCCAAACTGCCCAGACAATTCAAATTCGCCGACCGCATGGGCATCCGCGTCGTCACCGTCATCGGGCCAGACGAAGCCGCCAACGGCAAAGTAACCGTCAAAAACCTGACAAACAGCACTCAGGAAACCATCTCACGAAACGAAACAGCCCAAAACATCATTAAAATCCTTGAAAACCAGAACAAGCAATGATATAATCGGCGGGCTTACGAAATATTGCGGGTGTAGCTCAATGGCAGAGCGCCACACTGTGGATGTGGTTGTTGTGGGTTCGAGCCCCATCACCCGCCCTGAAAACATCAATCCGCGCTACGTAACCAACAATTCTGTTAGCGCGTAGGCGGATTTTTGTTTTAGGATCTGGAGACGGTTTAAAAGCCGTCCCCAGGTAGAGTTATCTCCGAACCTCGCCGGAAATCGGAGATGTCGCCAAGAATTACGCCTCGACAGAGGCGCAAATAACAGCAGCGGCAACGAGCACAAAAAGTGCTCGTTGCCGCTGCTGTTATTCTTGTTATGGAGGAATCTTTATGGTGCACAAAACACTGGTGGCTGTTTTTATACTTGTGCTCTAGTCCAGGCTTCATGGGCGAAAAACTTCTTCTGTCCAGAGTTTAGTATATTGTGGCTCAGTCCGTTGCATGAAAAAGATGAATCCCGAATACCCAGCACAGATTGAAACAAGCGCGAGTATGGATTGACGATTCGTTGTTCATTTTCAATTGTGCCCGTTTCATGCGCCGCTCAAGTAGAGCACAGCATAGCAGGCCAGCCAGTGTTCCAGCATGTAATGGGAACCTGTTACCGCTCCCATACTGGCCTGGGCATGAATATTTGCCGCGACGACCAGGTTTTTCCTTCTTACGTCATCCGCCGGCAGGATTTCTAAAAGGCGCTTCCAGACAAAAGCACGATACAGGTTCAGCCCGTGCAGGTGAGATAGTTGTCCATCCGTTGTCAATCTTCGCCCTATAATGCACCACTAACCTCCAGCCAAAGTGCACCAGTCATATTCGGCCAAAGTGCGCCACTTTGCACAGTGGGTAAATCGAA
>DAOUML010000305.1:0-8293 GCA_034411635.1 Anaerolineales bacterium | reverse complement strand
GGCGGGCTGGTAGGCGGCTTCAAAATTAGGCGCGTTCAGGCTTTCCAGCAGGTCGGCGCGTTTGTTCACGCCCCAAAAATGGCGGAACTTGACTGTGGTTTCTTCATTTTTCCCGCGCCGCACCATCAGCCCAATCGCCGTACCCACCCGAATGCCTTCCTTGTTGCTTTCGGTCGAAAAAACGCTTGGGTCGGGCAATCCTTCGGGAGTAGTTTTGCCAGTTTCGCGGCTGTCCCCGTTCAGGCAGTCAAACCAGAACTTGTCGAAGCCGTTTTGCAAGCGCTCGCGCAGCACCACAAAAGACGGGTCGCCCAAATACGAAAAACTGGAAATATAGCAAACCACGCCGCGCCCGCTGCTTTCCACAATCTGCCTTTCGGCCAGGCGCACAAAACGCACATACAGATCGTCCAGGTTGAACTTCTTGATGCCCCACTTGTCGATCAGGCCTTCCTTGTAAGGCTTGATCAAATCCTTCTCCTCGTCGCTTTCGGCCACCCCTGCAAAGGCGTTGTAAGGCGGGTTGCCCAAAATGACCAGGATGGGCGTCTCGCGTTTGACGCGCTCGGCGGCGTCGCGTTCCTGCTCCAGTTCGGGCATCAGGAAGCGCTGCTTGGGGCCTTTGGGCGGCTCCCAGCCGGTCAGGGCGTTGGTCAGGTAGACGCTGGCGCGTTCGTCCTCGCCCAGCGGCGCGCCGTGCTGTTGCAGGAACAGTCCGGCCTGCAAGTGGGCAATCACAAACGGGGCCGGCAGCAGTTCAAAGCCGAAAACCCGTTCAGTAGCGGCGCGTTTCAATTCATAGCCGAGCAGCGCGTCTTCGCCCTTTTCGCGCAGGGTTTGGGCAATCCGCGCCAGTACCGCCAGCGGGTAAGCGCCCGTCCCGCAGCACGGGTCGAGGACATATACCTGCGGGTCGGCCAGGCCGTCGGGCAGGCCCAGTTCCTGGCGCAGGACCGTATCCACCCGCGCCACCATGTAATCGACAATCTCGCGCGGCGTGTACCAGACCCCCAACTCCTTGCGCAGTTCGGGGTCGTAGGCTTCCAGGAACGGCTCGTAGAAATACTGCACCGCCTGTCCGCGCTCGAATTTGGCGAAAAACGCCGCCCGGTTGACGCGGTTGAGCGTCTCGCCGGTCAGGTCGAGGTAATCGGTCACGCCGAGCGCCTTCAATTTGGATGGGTCTGACAACTGGTGAAAAAGCGATTGGATGACCGGCACTTTGAGCAGGTAGGTGGCCGTGCGCCAGTCGAAGCGCGCGCCGGGGGCCGGGTTTTCGTGATGCCAGAGCACCCAGGCCGAAAAGACGCCGTAAAACAGGGTTTGCACCAGCGTCGAGCGAAAGAAATGCTCGCCCTTTTCGCTGGCAAATTCCATATTCAGGGCCTGCTGCATGGCCTGGCGCAGGGTCGCCAGCGCGGGCAGGTCGCCGGCGGCGTCCACCCTGGCGTGCGCGTCGCGGGCATACGAAGCCAGGAACCAGGCCAGGTCTTTCGGCTCGCTCAACTCGGCCCGGTAGAGCATGGCCCGTTTGAGAAACTCGACCAGCCGCTCGTTGTGCAAGTCGGCGGACTGGCGCGGGCTGCGCGTCATCTGCCAGAAAGCGGATTCATTCCCGGCCAGGGTGTAGCGCTCGACGATTTGGGAGACGCCGCTCGTTTTTTGGAGCAGGATGAAATCCCGCAGGTTGGTCACCAGCACCAGGCCGTAGCGGTCGAGATAACCCGTCACCTGTTCGCCGTTTGCGACGCTTTCGGCGTCCTCCCTGGGGCTTTTGACCTCGATTGCGCCGCGTTCCGGTATCTGACCGCCCAGCGTCTCCAGATCGGCTCCGCCTCTGAATTGGCTGACCGTAAACAGACCGCCATCCGGCATGCCCGCGCCCTGGTTGCGCAAATTGGTCACGGCCCGCACTTTGGGCTTGAGTTCGTTCCCGGCGGCGTCGAGCAACTCTTTCAGAGCCGGGTAAAACGACAATTCTTTAACGTTCGCCCCGCTGGAGCGAATTTGGGCCAGTTCTTGCAGGTAGGTTTCGAGTGGGCGCATGGTGAGTGTCCTGATGGTGGGTTGGCTTATTATAGCCTGTAGTTTGTGCGGTTTTGGCGATTCATTGTGTTTCCACCCGGCCTGTGCCATGTGAAGCCCGGAAAGAAAAAGAAAAATATTGGCATACCATATACCATATAATGAAGATGCCTTTGAAAAACCTTCTACGTATATGTTAATAGAAAACCCGATGCAATGATTTTCTCGGCTCTTTGGGAGTTCCCGTGGTAGGCCCCCGCATTTTGGGGTGTGAGCGGGCATACGCCCGCTCACACCCCAAAATGCGGCCATCTTCACGGGGCAAATATCAGAGAACCATTTTCTCTCGTCATTGCGTTGGAAAATCACCATAAGGACAATCGCTTGTTGAGGCAGGCTACAGGGTGCTCACCTGGGATATGCGCGGGCATGGGCAGTCCACACCCCTTGGGGATGCAATCAGTATTGCCATCCTGGCGGACGACTTGAAATTTATCCTGGATGAGATTAATGCTGAACAAGTTTTGCTGGTCGGGCATTCATTCGGCGGTTTTGTTGCGCAGGAGTTTACGCGTCGCTTTCCAAATCACGTCCGCGCCATTGCGGTGATTGGCAGCACAAACCTGGCCAAGAAATCTTCTTTTTTCACCCGCCTGCTCTTTCGGATTTTTCCTGGTTTGCTCTCGCGCATGTCATTGGACGAGTTCCGCAAGCGAACCCTGTCCAATATAAGCCTGACAGAACCGGTCAGGGAATATGCGGCCCAAGCAATGGAAGGTATCTCAAAGGATGACTTTATCGCCATCACCATTGCCGGCATTGCGGCCCTCTGGCTGGATTCCGGTTTTGAGTCTGATTACGTCATTCCTTGCCCATTTTTGCTGACGCATGGCGCGCAAGACAACGCCAACGGAAACGTATACGCCAAACAGGCAAAAGCCTGGGCTACGCGTGAACCAAATTGCCGCTACGAGATTATTCCCGATGCCGGGCATACCGCCCACATGGATAATCCTGCCGCGTTCAACGCAATCTTGTTGGATTTTTTCGAGGCAAGCCTCCTAATAAACCCATCCTCATAGTACCTGAAAAGCGCACCCTCTTGACAGGTACATCATTTCAAGATAATATATTAACACTTTCTGTAAAAGTGTTAATATATTATGCCTATTGACTCCCAAACCCGCCAACAAGCTCTCCTCGATGCCGCAGCCAGCCTGATTATCCAGTATGGTTACGACAAGACTACCATTGGTGATGTTGCCGATGCGATTGGCTTGAATCGCGCCCTGGTGTATGGCTATTTCAAATCCAAGGATGATTTGCTGGAAGCCCTCGTTAGGCGTGAGATGCGCAAGTATGGCGAGTTGTGGTTCGAGCATTTGATGGCCGACCCCCAGGGTGGCACAGTCGCCAGCATTTATCGTAGTGTTGCCTATGCTTTGAAAAACACCCCTTTCATGGCCGCCATCGTCCTGCGCGACCAGGGAACATTCGGCAAATATTTGCGCAAGCCGGGGAATATTTTCGAGGGAATGCAGTCACAAAACATATCCAATGGTTTGCTCCAATCTTTGCAAGAGGCGGGAACAATCCGACAGGATGTGAACTTGCAAACCATCACTTACATTATGGACACGCTTGCAAACAGCCTGGTCAGCCTACCCAGAACGAGCCAAACCCCAGCATTCGATGAACTTCTCGAAACCATTGCCGAAATGCTCGACCGGATGCTGACGCCGGAGGGCGGCGGCAACCTCGAAGCCGGGAAAAATGTCATGCGCCAATTTGCCGCTGAGGCGCAACAATTCTTCGAACAGATGGACCTTCCATCAAAGGATGATAGCCAATCATGAGGATTCTCATCACAACTTTTGGAACACGCGGAGATATTCAACCTTTTGTTGCGCTTGGCATCGGGTTGAAAAATGCAGGGCATGAGGTTGCCATTGGAACAACCCAGTGCTACCAGTCTTTTGTCGAATCCTATGGTCTTGACTGCGGAGCCATGAGCAATGAACTGCTTCAACTTACGCAAGATAGCCTGGATGGGACTGGCGGAATGGCAGGCACACTGGCGACCATCAAAAAAATACCACCTGCGGTTCGCAATATGATGGATGATGAATGGAACGTTGCGCAATCATTCCAACCTGACCTAATACTCTATCACTCAAAATGCTTGGGGTCCTTGCATGTCGCGGAAAAATTGCGCATTCCAGCAATTCTTTCCCTGCCTCTGCCATTTTTTACCCCGACCAGGGCCTTCCCGGTCCCGTTCATGGCAGGAATTCGCCTGGGAGCGTGGTTTAACCTGTTGAGTTATAAAATTATGGGGTTATCCAATGGGATGTATGTAAAGGCGACCAATGATTTTCGCGCCAAAGCGCTTGGCTTGCCGCCGCTGGGACGCATCCCCGACCTGCTGGTTCGCGCCGATGGCAGTCCTGTCCCTGTTATTTATCCGTACAGCCCGCATCTGTTGCCAGTACCGGATGATTTCCCACCGCATGTGCATGTGACGGGCTACTGGTTCCTCGACCGTCTCGCCGACTGGCAGCCTGCCCCGGAACTGGTACGCTTCCTGGAGGCCGGGCCTGCCCCTGTCTATGTTGGGTTTGGCAGCATGGGTGGCCGCGGTGGTATCGAGCGGGCGAAGGTCGTCCTCGAAGCGTTGGAAAAATCCGGGCAGCGTGGTTTGATTGCCAGCGGATGGGGCGGTTTGAAGGCTTCCGAGTTGCCACAGGACGTATTCATGCTTGAATCAGTTCCGCACGATTGGCTTTTCCCCAGGGTGGCTGCCGTCGTCCATCATGGCGGCGCTGGCACGACTGCCGCCGGGTTACGCGCCGGGAGACCGACCGTCATCTGTCCCTTCCTGGGCGACCAGCCTTTCTGGGGCAAACTTGTTTACGAACGCGGTGTTGGGCCAAAACCCATCCCGCAAGGAAGGCTAACCGCGAATAAACTGGCCGAAGCCATCCGCGCCACAACACAAGATGCAGGGATGCAGCAGCGGGCAGAAGACTTGGGGAAGAAAATCCGCGAAGAGGATGGCGTGGCCCGGGCGGTTGCAATCATCAATGCGCTCACGAATTTTTAGCAAACAATAGAAATTGGGGCTTGACAGCCGTAATATTACCGCATGATTGAGGAAGAAAACAAGAAGACCATTTCGCTCTTCAAAGTGTTCGGTTATGGCCCCAAGGAAGTGAACCGACTGATTTTAGGCAGCAATACGCTCACGGTTATCGCTGACTACTTGATAGGCGTCCCGGTTCTGCTTGTTTCGGTGACAGCCTTGATGCAAAGTCTGGCGTCCAGTATGCAGATGACCATCCCCGCCAGGTTGAATTTCTGGCATGTGCTGTTTGGGTTTGTGGTTGTCATGCTTACTTACCTGGTTTCAAATCTGCTCAGCAGGAATAAAATCGACAAGATACCAATGAGCGAAGCGTTGAAGGCAGGCAGCGAGTGATGGCGGGTTAGACCTGCAATCAAAACGCATATCGAACGATATTGGTCATCTGTTTATCATAATCAGCGATTTTAGCGCCGGAAAGCAATCATCCGTTTTCATGGAGCAAACGAAGCCATCTTTTATGACTTTGGCGGTGTCATCTTATGCGCGGGGTTGCCAAAAAACTTTGGGCAACCCCGCGCAGCATTCAGGCTGGGGAACCCAGAACTACTTCTCCCCTTCCGCCTTCGGCTTTGAACCAATCTCCACCATCTGCACCTGCACCTGGTAGCGATTCTCGCCGATGGTGATTTTGCCCATCGTGTAGTAGCCTTTGGAACCAGTCTTGAACTCCTTGGGGTCGGCGGTCATCAGGCCGACCAGTTGGCCGTCTTGCTTGAATTCTACGGTAATCATGGGGAACGTCTCCTTTTTGATAATTTTACTTGAACCCGGCTGCCTGTCTTCTGGCAATCATTGCGGGGGATGCCCAACTACGTTGGGCATCCCCCGCCCAGTCCCTACCCCACCAACCCGGCCACCGCATCTTCCAGGTCGCGTTCGCCGGGGGTGACGTACAGACGGGTGGTGTCAAGACTTTCGTGTCCGAGCAGCGCGGCGACTTTTTCGAGCGAGACGCCGTTGTTGAGCAGGGATTTGGCGAAGGTGTGGCGCAGGTGGTGCGGCGTGACTTCATCTAGCCCGGCGCTGGCGGCGATACGGGCGACTGCCAACTGGATAGAGCGCACCTGCATCGGCTCACCACGCTGGCCGATGAACAACATCTCGCTGCCAGTATCGGGGCGGACGGTGAACCACTCGTCCAACAAACGGCGGGCTTCGGTGTTGATGGGCACAACGCGCTGCTTGCGCCCCTTGCCTGCCCGAGCGGCATTCAGGGCGATGGTCAGGGCCAGACTGGTTTTTCCGATCCCAGGTCGGGCGGCGACGATGTAGAGCGCGCCGGGCTGGAAATTGCCGAGTTTGGCGTCCAGATCGGGCAGGCCGCTGGGGGTGCCGGGCAGTTCAGTAGTACGACTCAGGTGGTCGATCTGGTCGTAGGCCTGGCTGGTTGCCTCGCCTATTGAAACCAGCGCCCCGCCGCTTTCGCGCAACACTGCGCCTTCGAGGGCCGCGACGGCCTGTTCGGTGGTTTCGGGCAGATCGATGGTCTGGTTATGAGCTAGGTTGGCGATTTTGTTGGCGGCCAGTAAAATCTGGCGGCGGATGGCGGACTCGCGCACAATCTGACCGTGCGCTTCGGCGTGCAGCGTGGTTGGGGTGGCGTTGAGCAGGCCGGTCAGGGTGGCCTCCCCGCCGATTTCTTCGAGTTGTCCGAGTTGCGAGAGAGTTTCGGAGACGGTCAGGAAGTCGATCGGTATGCGCCGTTCGTGCAGGCGAGCGAAGGCTTGCCAGATGAAGCGCAGGCGGTGGATGTAGAAATCCTCGGCCTGGAGAAACTCGGATAGTTCGACGTACACGTCCGGGTTAATCAGCACGGCCCCAATCACGGCTTCTTCGGCCTGGCGGTTGTGCGGGGTAACAGTAAGGTCGGTCATAGCTAACTCCTTGGGGTGAAATGTTTTAGGGTTTGTTCAAGCGCGCTTTGGAGTGGCGCGGGGTTTTCGTTGGATTGGGTTTGGGCGGCAAGCGTGCTGGTCATGGTCCTTGCCAGCGCGCCCGGGTGGGTCGCGGTGAATGGGTTGTTGTTCCAGCGCTTCCAGGTCGCTTTGAGGGCGACATCGAGGGGTGTGCTGTACTCGGATGCAATCTTGTTCAAGGCGCGCAGGCCGTTGATCCACAGGGCAAAGTCACCGCCCTTTTGGTCTGGCCCAGGCTTTTCAGGTGGACGCAGATTGAAAAGCGATACCATCCACTTTGCGCCGAATTGGCAATCTGCCGGGAATGCCGCAATTCGCTCGTCGAGATTGAATTCCTGCGCAGCAGAGCGCACGGGCGCGTCAGCGGCCATGCTCTTAATCTCCCTTAAAGAATGGTTCTTCTTAAGCACCGATTTTCCAAGTTCGGCATTTTCCACATTCGGAAAAATCTGAGTCTGGCTTTTTGAGCCTGGTTGAGCAGGTGGCTTGGCGGATTCGTCCCCACCTTCTGCTGGGCAGGTCTGTTTGATTTCGTTCGGTGGTTCAATGTCTACCTGAGTTTCTTCCGGTTTTGTAGTGTTCTCGTATTGGGCCAATTGCTCGATAGTTGGGAAAACGATGTATCGGTTGCCACCAACAAATCGGTTCTTGTCGTCGCGCAGGCGATAGGTTAGCAAAACACGCTGACCTTGGATGGTCAGTTGTTTCAGATGTTTGAGCGCGCGCCCAATGGTGTCGGGGGTTAGTCCGGTCTCTGCCTGGATTTGCTCGTAACTGGGAAAGGACTCTCCCCGTGTATTGGCATGAAGCACGATGCACATGAAGACACTCAGGGAAGCACCTTTGAAGTGATGCAGATATTGGCGGAAGTCGAATCCAATTTGCATGAAGAGCACTTCGGGGCTTGTTTCGGCGCCAATCCCACGCCAGGAGCCAGAAAAGACTTTGAACATTGAACTACTCCATAAATTTGCTAAAAGGCAACAGGAACGATTTTGCGGGCCGATTTTTTTCAGCCATAGCGCGGGTCGTCCGAGCGTAATTGCGCGGCGCTACGGCCTTCCTGTTGAGGGCAGGTTTGCGGCATGGTTTGCGGCGGATTTGCGTCCTGGTTTGCGGTGAGTTTGCGGCAGGTTTGCGGCAGCCGCAAACCTGTTTTTTGCCTTTCTGAAACATGCTTCGCATTTGGCGGAACGCGGCAAACTGC
>DAOUML010000304.1:0-3700 GCA_034411635.1 Anaerolineales bacterium | reverse complement strand
CGCTTCGCCCTCCGCTCAGGACGGCAATGCTTTATGCAAAAAAGCGCAGTCGAAGGACACTTATAGGCTGCCATTGATGACTTTTGCAAGAGGTCTATTTTTTGCACAGTTCTGCCAAGAAGGAAATCACTTTTCAAACATCTCAACAACCTTCCCGTCTCTGGGATCGATATAAAGAATTAGCGCGTTGTCACCACGCTCCCTGTTTTCATAATCTTCATACTCATAATACCTGATCTGCCAGCCAGCATAATCAAGGCTCCACGGCGCCAGTGATAAACGAACCGCACAGGAATTATCGACCATTTCCCGAAATTCTTTCCCGCCATTCTGCTCTGCAATCTGCATTGCTTGCTCAGGTTGTATCGCCAAGCTGCCCCAGCGAAAGCTGGAAATCCAAAAGTCCAGATAATATGGCTCCAGTTCACGAGTGCCAAGCGTGATGAAACCTGCTCGCTTCTCGATGACTATTTCAGAAAAATGGATTGATGTCAGTTTTTTCTTGTAATAGGAAATTTCCGATTCAAAATACCCACCATCCGTATCTGAGCAGATTTTTATGAACTGAGCACCCCTTACACGCCATTTTTCTGGCGATTCGCCCCATCTGGCTTGATGAATTGAATTGGATATCAGGAAGTGATCTTCCAAAGCCCATTCTGTTTCTTGTGCGAGGGAAGGAAACTCTTCGTGCAAATAAAATGATTCATAAGCCAAACCGTATGAAGTCTGGTCATAGAGCGCATCGTTAATCAACGCCAAGGTAAATAAACAGCAACCACAGCATAGGCCTGCCACCCCAAGCGCAATAATGGCTACAAGAAGTCCTTTTCTTTTTCGCGCCGATGTCACCAGCCTATTCCCCCTTCCCTAACCGCCATTCCAACGCCGAGAAACGATGCGCAACCTTGTTGTTGCCAACCGCCATGCTGATGGCTTTGCGGCTACCCACCAGCACGCACAAATTCCTTGCACGGGTGATGGCGGTGTAGAGCAAGTTGCGTTGCAACATCAGGTAATGGGCCGGGACGAGCGGCAAGACCACCGCCGGGAACTCAGAGCCTTGCGACTTGTGCACTGAGATGGCGTAGGCCAGGCTCAACTCATCGACTTCGTTCCAATCGTAAGTGACCAACCGCCCACCTGTCCCAGTATTATCGGGGTCGAAATCCACCGTCAGGGTATGCTCGATGGCGTCGACACCGCGAATGAAACCGATGTCGCCGTTGAACACGTCCTTGTCGTAGTTGTTGACGGTCTGCATGACCTTGTCCCCGGCCCGGTAGGTGACGCCAAACAGCCGCCGCTCGGCCTTTTTATCGGCAGCCGGATTGAGCCGGGCCTGCATGCGCTCATTTAAAGCGCTCACGCCCACCGCCCCACGATAAATCGGGGTCAGTATCTGGATGTCGCGCAACGAGTCCAGCCCAAACTTCTGCGGGATGCGCTCGGCAACCACCTCCACCACCCAATTGGCGGCGGAATCGGCGTCCTCGGCGGAGAACAGAAAGAAGTCACGGCTGTCCTTCGAGATGAGCGGTAGTTTGCCCTGGTTGATCAGGTGGGCGTTGGTGATAATCTGCGAATCGGCGGCCTGGCGGAAGATGCTCGTCAGGCGCGTTACCGGCACGGACCCGCTGGCAATCAGGTCGCGCAACACGTCGCCTGCGCCGACCGAGGGCAACTGGTCGACATCACCGACGAAGAGCACCTGCGCGCCGGGCGGCACGGCTTTGAGCAGGTGGTTGGTGAGGAGCAGGTCGAGCATCGAAGCCTCGTCCACCACCAGGTAATCGATGTTGAGCGGGTCGTCCTGGTTGCGCTTGAAACCCAGGGTTGGGGAGGGTTCAAGCAAGCGGTGGATGGTGCTGGCCGGATGGCCGGTGGCTTCGGCGAGACGTTTGGCGGCCCGCCCGGTGGGGGATGCCAGGGCTACGCGCTGACCCCGAGCCTGAAGCGCGCCAATCAGCGCTTTCAGGCAGGTGGTTTTTCCAGTGCCCGGCCCGCCCGTCAGCACGCTGACCGGTTGCTCCAGCGCCATCCGCACCGCGGCGCGTTGTTCGTCGGACAAGTTGGTGTCGAGGTAGGATGCCTGAACTGCCCGTTTGGGCGTTTCAGCCAGCGCTTTTAGCCGTTCGCTAACGCCTTTTTCTCCGAAATAGAGCGGGGTCAGGTAGATGACCGGCTCAGACGCGTAGGCGGCCCGGGATTCGGAAAGGCCCGATTTGTTCGTGCCAGGCCGTGGGTCGGGCGGCACCAGTTCCGGGCGGACACGGTCTTCGGCAGTCAGGCGTTCCAACGCCGGGGGAATCAGGTCTGGGCTGACACCAAGCAGCTCGACCGCTCGGTTGCCAAGCATCTCGCGTGGCGCGTAAACGTTGCCGTCGTTAATCAATTCGTTGAGCGCAAAAACCACCCCGGCCTCGATGCGCGCTGGGTGTTCAGGCGGCAGGCCAAGAGCCTGGGCGATGCGGTCGGCGGTCTTGAAGCCGACGCCATAGATGTCACGTTCCAATTGGTAGGGGTTTTTCTGGACGGTTTCGAGTGCGGCATCGCCGTAGGTTTTGTAAATCTTGACTGCCAGATTGGTGCTGACGCCGTGACTGTGCAGGAAGACCATGATTTCCTTGACCTGCTTCTGCTCCTGCCAGGCGGCTGTGATTTTGCCGGTACGGTCCAGGCCGATGCCGGGCACTTCGCGCAGGCGTTCGGGCGTATTCTCGATGATTTCGAAGGTCTCTTCTTTGAATTGCCCCACAATCCGTTCGGCGATCTTCGGGCCGATCCCCTTGATCATACCGGATCCAAGATAACTTTCCATGCCTGCCAGGCTGGCGGGCAGGCTTTGTTCGCAGAGTTCGGATTTGAACTGGGTGCCGTGCTTGGGGTGCGTGTCCCACTCCCCTTGCAGGCGAACGTGTTCGCCCGGCGAAAGTTCCGGCAGGTTGCCAACCACCGTCGTCAGGCCGTCGTAACTCAGTCCGGGAATGCGTGTCCCGCGCGAGACTTCCGGGCGCAGGCGCAGGACGGTGTAGCCATTTTCGGGATTGTAAAAGGTGATGCGCTCGACTGAGCCGGAGAGTTTATCCACAAGGGCAAGTATACCCACTTATTTTGAAAGGAAAGAATGTAAGCTCATTTTTGAAGCAGCGAAACGCCAGCACAAAATTGCGCCTACTATAGTTTGGAAAAGCAAGCATATTCCAACAAGTCAAATTGGGTAAATATCAGGATCGGTTTATTCATCCGGCACATACTCTAGAACATCTTCCACCCTGACATCAAAGAATTTGCACAACGAAGAAAGAACATCAAATGTAATTGCCTCTGCCTCTCCTTTTGATAATCTTAACGCAGTAACATAGGCTAGATTTCCTTTGCGCATTAGGTCAGTTGCATTCAATCCACGTTGTTTCAACAATTCAGGCACTTTGACTTTAATCATAGTCGGCTCCGTCTCTATCGATGATATTTTTCCTTGACACGCCCGACTAGAATTGATATACTGTATATGGTCGAGCGCATATATTCGAGCGCATTAGACTGCCGCTTTCCAGGCGGCTTTCAGGGATGTCAGGCGTGAAAATCGGTGCCCTCCGTACACGCCTGACATTTTTTATGGAAGCAAATCAGCACAAAAAATTGGCCTTGTATCAAGCCTGAAAAATTGCTATACTTTCAAGCATCAAGCGCCACCGAC
>DAOUML010000303.1:0-11981 GCA_034411635.1 Anaerolineales bacterium | reverse complement strand
TTCGATTTACCCACTGTGCAAAGTGGCGCACTTTGGCCGAATATGACTGGTGCACTTTGGCTGGAGGTTAGTGGTGCATTATAGGGCGAAGATTGACATTCGGCTTCGATGATGAGTTTTCCTAGGCTGCGCAAGCAGTGCAGTTTGGTATATTGTACAATAAATTGAACGCCCTTTCCCGGTTAGGGAGAGGGCGTTTTGGAATGCCAATTGCCTTTGAAATGGCTGGTTAGTTGTCTAATGCTCCCTGATTGACCCAATCGATAATCAATTGAATGGCTTCATCTGAAAGTTTGGCGGCGCGGCGGGGCATTTCGCCACTCACCACCTGAATGACCATTTCGCTGCCATCGGCGTTTCCGGGGAGTACCATTGCGCCGTTGCGCGAACCGGCCATGAGAGCGGCATACGAACTCAAATCAAGTCCTTTTTCGGTGCGGTTGCCGCCATGACAGCGCACGCAACTATTTTCCATAATCGGCAGGATGTCATTTTGGAAACTGACCGCGCCATCTTGCGCTGGGGCTGGCTCGGCGGTTGGCTGTGCTTCAACAGGAGCCGATTCGTCAGTTGGTTCGGCCTGGGGGGCGAGCGTGGGCGAGGCAGGCTCGGATGTGGGCGCAGGTTCTTCACGCGCTGGTTGGGTTTCGGTCGGCGCGCTTGCGCAGGCGGCAAGGGTAAGACTCAAGATGAGCAGAAGGGTGAGGGTTAGGGTGCGGGTAGAAAGAGTCATTGTTCCTCCAATGAAATATTGGACGAATTATACACAATCTGTCATATTTTACTGGAAGGCAGAGTCGCTTTCTTATAAAAGTTTTATCCCGCAACTGCTTACCGTAGCGCGACTTTCCAGTGGCGTTTGGAGTAAGACAGTTGAGAGAATTTGCTTTCAGGCGGCAAAAACACCCATCCCCGCCTTTTGAGGGGCGGGGATGGGTGTTTTTGTGTTTAGGCTTGGTTTTGCAAGGCCTGGGCTACGCGCTGGAGACGTTGGCGGGCCTCCTGCGCGACAGGCTCAAGGCCGGGGTCCTGAATAAAGTTGAACATGGAGAGCGGGTCAACGATACTGATCGTCGTCTGGTTGTCTTGCTCATAGACGATAACGTTGCAGGGAAGCAGGAGGCCGATTTCGGGCCTGGCGCTCAGGGCTTTGTGCGCCAGGGGTGGGTTGCAGGCCCCTAAAATGGCGTATTTTTGAAAATCGACATCGAGTTTTTTCTTCATGGTTTCTTTGACATCGATTTGGGTAAGCACGCCAAAACCTTCGCTCTTGAGGGCTTCAATGGCGCGTTCAAGCGCGGCTTCGTAGGGCAGGGCTACTCTGATTTGGAATCCGAGTTCGGTCATTTCTTCTCTTTCGTGAAAACAGCGCACGGCTGTTGGTTAGCCTGCTCAGGAAAATCCGCCGCGCGGACTGCAACTGCCACCGTAACTGGCAGCGGATGAATCGCCGGAGGAGAAAGAAGCAACGGTGGAAAGTTTTTTACGGGTTTGGCTGCTCTGACATTGCGGGCAGGCGGGCAGTTGGTCGGCTTCAGAGAAGCGCAACATTTTTTCAAATTCCGCGCCGCATTCAGTACAGCGATATTCGTAGAATGGCATGGGCAAAGTCTCCTGGGTTGGGTATCAGTATGTTTTTTAGATGCGAAACGCTGCGAAAAGTTGCAAATTTAGACAAACCGTTCGCGCATTTCAGAACTGATATAGTCCATCAGCGAGACAACAATGGCAATAGCGAGCATTTGTACGCTGGCATCACGGTAGTTGAGCAGGTTGATGTTTTGCATGAGCAAATGCCCAATGCCGCCACCGCCAACAAAACCAATGATCGTAGACATGCGCACATTGATATCCCAGCGATACATGGTGTAAGAAATGTACGGGGGAACAATTTGCGGGATGACGGCGTAGATGATGGTTTGCAAGCGATTGGCGCCGGTGGCCTCAATGGCTTCGAGCGGGCCGGGGGAAATGCTTTCGACCTGTTCCGAGTACAGTTTCGCGAGGCTGACAATGGTATGCAGGGCCAGGGCCATCATGCCAGCAAAGGGGCCAATCCCTACCGCGATCACAAATACAATCGCCATCACCAGGGCTTCTACCGAACGCAAAGCGTTGAGCAGGGTGCGGGTAATTGTGTAAACCACAATGCCAATTGGAAGCAGTTTTCTGGCGTGGGCCAGGGCTGCCAGAATAACACCGCCCACCGCGCCTAAAAAGCCCGGCACCCAAAGGGTATACAAGGCATTTTCAGGCTGGTAGAACCAATCGATCATTTGCCCCAGCAGAATAAAGACCGTTGCCCCGGCCAAACCTGCCAGAATGATATTAACCATTTTGAGCGCGCCCAAAGACATTTTCTCGGTAGCCGTTTGGCCGATACGCCCAAGCAGGCTGCTCAGGGTTGCGCCCATGGCAATCGCGCCGATTCCTGGCGCGCTAATGATGAGAATATCGCCCATCTGGAAGAGGAAATATCCTAGAAAACTGAAAGGCCCCAAAGCGCTGCGCAACGTAGCGCCAAAAAGCATCGAAAGGTTGCCCAGTTGGAACAGACCGAAGCAGCCGAGCGCAAAGATCAGTAATAATGCGACTGAACGCAAGATGCGGGTAGCCCGACTGGGCAGGATCAGTTCTTCTTGCGGCACAGCCCAACGCAAACTGTATCGAATCAGGAATGGGATCAGAATGACACTGAACAAATTAATCAGCAGATTTTCACTCGTCTGCGCGCTTAAACTGGCAAGCCAGCGAAAAACAACCAGTCCCATCAAAAAGCCCAGCGGCCAGCCCAAAATGGACAAGGAGACGCTGGCCATCGGATTCTTGATCGCTTTCATCAGGTTGCGGGCGGCAATAAAACTGAGCGGAATGGCAAAAACGGTTCCCAGAGCGGTAGCCAACATCGCCATAAAAACAGTTTCAACAATTTTGCTCCAGGTATCATGAGCGGTTTTTGTTAAATAGGGCGAGCCAACATTACGGCTAAGCGTGGCGCGAATATACTGAACTTCTTCGCTGGGGCGATTGGGCAAAACAAGATCAAGCGAAAAATAGCCCGAAGAATCTGTTTTGGCATTATCGCGCCCAAGCGTTACCGGGTTTTCAGGGTCACTGCCAGGCACAAAGCGAACCGGGCCAACCGTATCGGGCGCGAAATTGTACCCTTCAACTTTGACAATTTCACCAGGGTTGGCGCAACCCGGCGTGAGCACCAGATAAGGTTCGGAAGAGCCGAGGCCCGGCATTGCAGGGGCATTGAAACTTTCCGGGCAGTTAACGTACACCGGGGCATTTACCGCTTCGACAATCTGATCATACTGAAAGAGATTGGGCCGCGCCAGAGCGCGCAAAACGCGCACGCGACTCTCTTCACGGCGTTCACTGCGGAAATTTTCGAGATCGACCTGGGTAACTTCAAAACTATAGGCAAAAACAATCATGCCCAAAAAAGCAAACAAGCCAACGCGTAAAGATTTCCAAATCGAGGGTTTATCCTGTTTTTTCTGGTTTGTCATGCTACCCTACCCGCTCGGCATCACGGCCATAAATTTCTTTGAATTTTTTATCGTCGATGTCTTTTGGCAGCCCTTCAAAGACCAAAAAACCATCGTTGAGCGCAACCACCCGGTCAGCATAACGATGCACCAGATCGAGAAAATGCAGACTGCATAGCACGGTTACGCCATCTTGTTTGTTGATGTCTTCAAGATGAGTCATGATGCTGTGCGCCAGCACCGGGTCAAGGCTCGCAACCGGCTCATCGGCAAGAATCAGTTGCGGGTCTTGCATCAGAGCGCGGGCAATGCCAACGCGCTGCTGCTGTCCGCCGCTCAATTCGTCGGCCCGCTGGTTGGCTTTTTCGGCAATTCCAACGCGCTCCAACTGCCGCAGGGCTTTTTCTATGTCTTCGGGGGGAAAGCGATTGATTAAACTCCAGGCCGGGTTGGTATAACCAAGCCTGCCCGCCAGAACATTGGTGATCACCTTGGAACGATGTACCAGATTGAAGTGTTGGAAAACCATGCCAATTTTGCGCCGAATGCGGCGCATTTCGTCTTGCGAGGCGGCGGTAATATCTTGCCCATTCCACAAGATTTGCCCGGAGGTTGGTTCAATCAGGCGATTGATACAGCGCAACAAGGTTGATTTTCCTGAACCGCTCAGGCCAATGACGGCTAGAAACTCTCCATCTGGAACTTCAAAACTAACATTATCAAGCGCTTTAACACCGCCATCATAAATCTTTGTCAGGTTTTTGATTTGAAGCATAACGAAACACCCCGAAAAAGGTATTTTGGCCCAAATAAGCGCGCCAAAATAGCATAAAAGAAGAATAAGCGCAATTTGGGGCAGGGAAAAATCCCTGCCCCAAATCTTCTTTAGCAAACAAGAGGCTTACGGAGCAATGGTATAGCCGGTAGCAATGACCATCGCGCGAACCATGTCGTATTCGGCGTCGGTGGCGGGCTCAATGCCGGTCCAACCGTAGAAGTCGCCGCTGCCGATGGATGCGCCCCAGGCTTCAGTCTGGGAGAAGGCGACCAGCGCCTCTTCGATCTGGGCGCGCACATCTGCGGGGAACTCAGGCCCAAAGGCCAGGGTGTCGTTGGGGATGGCAGCAGAAACAGCCAGGATGCGCACTTTCTGCATCACATCAGGGGCCTCGGTGCGGATATTGGCGCGCGCGTCAAGGACACGCCAGCCGTCGCAGAGCAGTTTCTTGCCTTCGGCGTCAGGAGCGCAGTTCGGGATGGCGTCAGCGGGGATTTCGTACATATCCTCGGTTACTTTGCCTTCCTGATAATCGGCCCAGGTGAAGACAGGTTTGCCTTCGGGGGTCAGCGGAACGCTGTAGAAAACGGTACCGAAGTCAACTTCGCCATTGTAGACGGCAGTGACGGTCTGGTTGTGGCCGCCGGTCTGAACCTGCTCACCGGGGGTAATGCCGGCTTCGGTGAGTTCGACAAACGGAACCATGTAGCCAGAGGTGGAACCCTGGTCGCCGAAGCCCCAGGTAGCGCCTTCGAGGTCTTCGAGGGTCTGGAATTCGCTGTCACGGGCAACGATGTATTCAGCCCAGTAAACCGGGTAGCCAAAGCGAATGGCTTTGAAAGCAACATCCACGCCGCATAACTGGCTGGCAATCGCATACCCCAGGCCGGGGATGAAGGCCATGGTGTTATCAGGCGAAGCGCACATCTCTTCGATGGTGGCGGCGTAAGAAGTCGGCACGAGCACTTCAAAGGTCAGGCCGGTGGCCTGGTTGAGGGCTTCGGCCATCACTTCGCCACCGGTGACGATGATGTTGGCGTCTACGGAAGGCACAAACAAAACTTTGATCGGGTTTTCAGGCGTGCCAATGGCAGGGGCAGCCGGTTCAGGTTCTGCGGTAGGCTCTTCGGCGGGAGCCGCAGGTTCTTCTGCTGCCGGGGCGGCGGGTTCTTCTGCCGCGGGGGCAGCGGGGGCTTCAGTCGCCGGGACTTCGGCGGGACCACAGGCTGCCAGCACGAAGGCTAAAACAGCCAGAATGGCAAACAACTGGTACAACGAGCGTTTCATTTTCTTCTCCTTTAGGAAGACTTTAATTTTGCCTGCGCAAGCAGGCTTTCAAATTTGATAATAATGCGATTTGGCGTATCTTGCAAGGTTATTGTGTTTTAATATGGTTAAGAAATGGTAAACAAGATTGCCCGCATGACGGGTAGAAAGTAGAATAAGAAGATGAACAAAAATTCCGCGCTTTTCTTTCTTGTCTTCGTTGTTGTCCTTTTGGGGGCCGCCTACTATCTGGTGATTTCAATCCAGCAGAGCGCCGAAAGCGCCATCGGTGGGGCGGTTGCGCCCTTCCAGCAAAGCAATGCGGCCCTGCAAACCCAGGTTTCACAACTGATGAACCCCACCCCAACCATTATCCCTGACCCCGTGACCTATATTCAAGAAGTGCGCGCCCTGGCGCGGTTGGAGACCATTCAATATAGCGTTGAAAAGGTCATTACGGCTGAAATTGGGCAGGGCAACTTCGGTTTTCTGTTTGGCGATAAATTGCTTTTTGTGGCTCACGGGATTGTGATTGCCGGAATCGATATGGAGAAAATTCAACCGGGCGACATGATGCTGGTGGACGGCGTTTTGCAGGTTCGCCTGCCACAGGCGGAAGTTTTTGTAGCCACCCTGAATAACGAAAAATCTTACGTTTATGACCGCAGCACGGGCATTTTAACCAAAAGCGTGCAAGACCTTGAAACCCTGGCGCGCCAGGCCGCCGAACGCGAAATTCTGATCGCTGCCCAGGAAGACGGCATTCTTACCCAGGCCCAGCGCAATGCCGAACTCTTTTTGTATAAATTTTTCCAGGCATTGGGGTATGATGATGTAAAATTTATCAATTAGCAATTGCGTCATAAAATCCCCAGGCTTCAGGCTCTGGGGATTTTTTGATGCAGGCAATTCACGGTCTGGCTTCGATTACCTGGGTTGTGCAGATTCCTTTCAGGTTTTGCTCGGTGCAGGCCATGATAACGACATTAAACCGCTCGCCACGCGGGTCTTTACGAAAGCGGGGGCTATCCAGGTATCCGGTTTGACCGGGCTTGAGCGGGGCAATGTTTCGGGCGAGGATGCAGCCATCGGTAAGGTCGAAGGCGTTCCAGGATTGTTCGATTACGTCGTTGGTTTTCGTATTGGTCAATTTGATATAGGCCGAACGAAATTGAACGCCACCCGTATTGGTAATCACAAAACGGGCAAAATAATCGTCCTTGCACGTATCCAAACGCCGGAATTCAGCCTTGAAAGCGGCAGACAAGGTAGGAGATGGAATGGGCGTAAAAGCAGGCAGGGAATCGGTATTGCCCAGCACCGTCATATTTTGAGACAAAAGCCAGCAGCCCTGCTCGGCATTTTCAGGGTTGCGAATAAACCAATAGTACTGCGGCCCCAGGTCAGCGGCGATGATTTCAACCTGAGTGCCAGGCGCAATGACCACCACCAGATCATAATTCCCTGCCGGGCCGGTACGGCAGTTGGTTTCCCGAAAAACCTCGGCCAGCGGAATTTCAACCGTCGGGGTGAAGGATGGTTCCGGGGTGGGCGTCTCAGTGGGAGTCGGGGTTGGAGTTTCAGTGGGAGTTTCGGTGGGAGTAAGACTGGGCGTTGGGGTTTCTGAAGGTTGCGGGGTTGCGGTTGGTTCAGGCGTGGGCGTTGCCTGTGGGCTAATCGGCAAAGTGCAACCAGCAAGCAGCGTTATTGCCAAGAAAATAAATACCAGGAAAATATTTTTGCGAGTCATACCATTCTCCTTCCTGAGTTTCGTGATTACTTAAAAAGTATACCGCATCACCTGCCGAAAAGAGAATAAATGGCTGAAAATCAAAAGAGGAGCAATGCGCATGGCGCGCTACTCCTCTTCTTTTGACAATACCCGTCGAGATACGGGCCTTCTATCAGCCGGGATTAATCGCCGGCGATGCTTTCTGGTTCGTCTGGCGCTTCGGGGGCATCGAAGGCAGGCAATCCATCAACAGGAAGTTCCAAAGTTGCCGGAACTTCTTCAAAGGGCAAGGCCTTGGCAGGGACTTCGGCAAAACGCCCATGAATAAAGCCAGTGCCAGCCGGAATGAGTTTACCGATGATAACATTTTCCTTCAGGCCAAAGAGTGGGTCTTTGGTGGAGGCAATGGCCGCGCTGGCCAAAACCTTGATGGTGTGCTGGAAAGAAGAGGCCGAAAGGAAGGAATCGGTTGAAAGCGAAGCCTTGGTAACGCCCAGCAAAATTTCGGCGTAACGAGCAGGCTGTTTACTCTGAGAGAGAAGAT
The DNA here is from genome assembly GCA_034411635.1 of Anaerolineales bacterium. Classification (GTDB taxonomy): domain Bacteria; phylum Chloroflexota; class Anaerolineae; order Anaerolineales; family Villigracilaceae; genus UBA8950. The sequence goes on along the minus strand of DAOUML010000303.1, from coordinate 4,164 downwards.
CCTCGTTAATCTTCTTGATTTCGAGGTGATCAATCACATCGCCCGGTAAGAACTGCGTGTCGCCAGGGCGGGTAATTTGCACCTTGCTCAACATTTTACGAATAATCACTTCAAAATGCTTATCGTGAATGTTCTGGCCTTGCGAGCGGTACACCTTCTGAACCTCGGTCATCAGGTACATCTGGCAAGCATCGCGTCCTTGCAACTTCAGAATGCCATGCGGGTTGAGCGAACCTTCGGTAAGCGGCTGACCGGCTTTCACGCGCTCGCCCTCCTTTACCAGCAAACGCATGGTGGTCGGAATTTCATACTCGGCATCTTCGCGCATCTCATACGAGACAATCACTTTTTGACCTTCCAGCCGAACACGACCGCCATGCTGGGCTGTAATCGTCGCCTCGCCCAGAGTCGCCAGCGTATCGCCAGCCTTCACTTCAGATTCATCTTTCGCCAGGGTTTCCCATTCGGCGGGAATATCATAGGCATCTGAAACCATTTCAGCATGTTCAATGCGAACCACGCGCAAATCGGAATACTTATCTGACTGGACTACACGCAGAACGCCGTCAATCTCAGAAACAAAGGCTTCGCCTTTGGGGGTTCGGCGGGCTTCAAACAACTCTTCCACGCGCGGGAGACCGGTGGTGATGTCGCCGCCCGCGGCCACGCCGCCTGTATGGAAGGTGCGCAGGGTCAGTTGGGTGCCAGGCTCGCCAATCGATTGGGCAGCCACGATACCGACGGCGGAACCCATCTCTACCAGGGTTCCGCGGCCCATATCCAGGCCGTAACACTTGGCGCAAATGCCGTGGGTTAATTCACAGGTCATTGGCGAGCGGACTTTGATATCGGTAACGCCGGCGGCAACCACCTTGCGGGCGTGGTCATGGCCGATAATTTCACCGGCATCGACCAGAATTTCGCCGGTGTTCGGGTCCACAATCGGGTTGGCGGCCAGGCGTCCGTAGATGCGGCTGCTCAACGACTGACCCGCGACATCATCCGACTTGCGAATCCAGATGCCTTCGGTGGTGGCGCAGTCAATTTCGTTGATGATAATATCCTGAGCGATATCGACCAGACGGCGGGTAAGGTAGCCAGCATCTGCGGTGCGCAGGGCAGTATCGGCCAGGCCTTTGCGCGCGCCGTGAGTCGAGATGAAGTATTCGAGCGCGGTGAGGCCTTCGCGGAAGTTCGAGCGAATTGGCAGCGGAATAATACGCCCGGAGGGGTCGGCCATCAGACCGCGCATGCCAGCCAATTGCGAAATTGGGCCAAAACCGCCTTTGGTGGCGCCAGAATTTGCCATCGTGGAAAGGTTGCCGCTGGGGTTCATGTTATCGCGCACGGCCTTGGCAACGTCGGCGGTGGTTTTCTGCCAGATTTGAATGATGCGCTCGTTCTGCTCTTGTTCGGTCAACAAACCACGGCGGAAATCACGCTGCACCAGTTCAACTTCCTTCAGCGATACGCCAATAATCTCAGCCTTGTTGGAGGGGATGGAAATATCAGAAATGGCAATCGTGGTGCCGGAGCGCATGGCATACTCAAAGCCGATGCGCTTGATTTCATCGGCAGTGCGGGTGGTTTCTTCCTGGCCGCATAACTCATACACTTCGGCCACCAGGTCTTTCACGCCGCCTTTTTCGAGCAACTCATTTACAAATTGCACTTCATAAGGCAGGATGTCGTTGAAAATAACGCGCCCAACGGTGGTATCAATGATGCGAGTAACCGGCTCTTCGAGGCGAGAACCATCTTCAGCGTAATACGTCTCAATATTTACCTTAATTTTGGCATGAATTTCAACATGCTTTAACTGATAAGCCATCAAAACTTCGTCAATGCCGCTGAAAATCTGTCCATCGCCCAGGTGCGGACGGTCATCGCTCATGGTCAGGTAATACACGCCCAACACCATGTCTTTACTGGGCGAAACAATCGGTTCGCCATCGGCGGGCTTGAGCAGATTTTTCGAGGAAAGCATCAATTTGCGGGCTTCGTTCACCGCCTTTTGCGAAAGCGGCACATGCACGGCCATCTGGTCGCCATCGAAATCGGCGTTGAAGGCGGTTGTCACCAGCGGGTGCAGTTGAATGGCCGATCCTTCAATCAGGAGCGGCTCAAAAGCCTGAATACCCAGGCGATGCAGGGTGGGAGCGCGGTTCAACAGCACCGGACGGTGTTTAATGACCTCTTCCAGCACTTCCCAAACTTCGGGGCGGTTGCGCTCAATCAGGCGGCGCGCGCCTTTTACGTTGGCGGCATAATTGTGCTGAACCAGGCTGGCAATCACAAACGGGCGGAAGAGTTCGAGCGCCATCTGCTTGGGCAGGCCGCACTGATACAGTTTCAACTGCGGGCCAACCACAATTACCGAACGCCCGGAGTAATCGACGCGCTTGCCGAGCAGGTTGCGGCGGAAACGGCCTTTCTTGCCCTTGAGCATATCACTCAGCGATTTCAATTCGCGACGTCCGCGACGGCTGAGGGCCTTGCCGCGCTGTGAGTTATCGATCAGGCTGTCGACGGCTTCCTGCAACATGCGCTTTTCATTGCGCACAATCACATCGGGCGCGCCCAGTTCGAGCAGGCGCTTGAGGCGGTTGTTGCGGTTGATGACGCGGCGATACAGGTCATTCAGGTCGGAGGTGGCGAAGCGGCCGCCGTCCAACTGCACCATTGGGCGCAGGTCCGGCGGGATAACCGGCAGAACGGTCAAAATCATCCACTCTGGACGGTTGCCAGAGCGGCGGAAGGCCTCGACAACTTTCAGGCGCGTGGTGGCTTTTTTGCGCTTTTGCTTCGATTTGGTGGTGCGAACTTCTTTCCACAATTCTTCCGAAAGCACATCAAGATCAAGGCGCTTCATAATATCGAAGAAAGCCTCGGCGCCCATATCGGCGCGGAAGACCTGGCCCCAGCGTGACTTTAACTCGCGGTAACGGGTTTCGCTCAGGAAGGTAAACGGACGCAATTCCATCAACTCTTCACGCACGCGAGAATTTTGTCCCTGGCTGATATTGGATTGATCCTCCAACTGATTGCGCAGGGCTTCCATCGACTCAGCGGCCTCGGCTTTGAGGGTATCAATATCCAGTTTTATGTGCTCAAGTTCGCGGGCTTTCTGGTCTTTGAGTTCGTTTTCAAGCAATTCCAAACGCTCTTTAACGTTGCGCTGCACCTTGCTGATGTGGCTGGTGGCAATCACCTCGCCAGCGGCAACAATTTTCTCGCCAGTGGCCTGGAAATAGGTATCTTTCGCGGCAGCAACGCCCATCTTCTCTTGCAAATCAGATTCGAGACGCTGGCCTTCTTGAATAACCGGCTCGATTTTGGCGGCAATTTGCTCGTCGTAAGAACGTTCCAGTTCAGATTTGCGCTGGTTCAACTCGGCCACTTTTTGGTCGCGGGCGAGTTTAACTTCAACGATTTTGGAGTTGATCACCCCGGCCTGCTCGCGTTCTGAGACCGAAATCTCATCTTCAAGCCGCTTCAAAGCCTTGTTGCGGGATTCTTCGTCGACATAAGTGACAATGTACTGGGCAAAATAAAGCACCCGATCGAGATTGCGCCGGGAAATATCCAAAAGCAACCCCAAATAAGACGGGATTCTGCGGGTATACCAGATGTGCGCAATGGGCGTTGCCAGCGAAATATGGCCCATGCGCTCGCGGCGAACCGCGGCGCGGGTCACTTCAACGCCGCACTTATCGCAAACAATGCCCTTATAGCGCGGGTTTTTATACTTTCCGCAGTAGCATTGCCAATCGCGGGTGGGGCCAAAGATGGCTTCACAAAACAAGCCATCTTTTTCCGGGCGCAAACGCCGGTAGTTGATGGTTTCCGGTTTTAAGACTTCGCCATAAGACCAACTCTTAATGACTTCTGGCGAGGCCAGGCTAATTCGGAGCGCGGTTAAGCCTTTGGTTTCCACGGTCACGTCCTCCTGTGGGGGATTTTGGAAAAAATAGATAAAAAGTCGCCTGCAAATCGATTAACAGACGAACAAATGCAAGCGCGAGAGTTTTTCTCCTGCGCTTGCGCATTTTACGCCGATTCTAATATTTTTCATCAATCTTGCAATTATACCGAAAAAGCATTGCGTTGGTCAAGCCCCAAAATTTTTGAATTTTTAGAAAGCATGGCCGCCCGGTTTTCCAG
>DAOUML010000302.1:0-23431 GCA_034411635.1 Anaerolineales bacterium | reverse complement strand
TCATAATTTCGACGCGCTGTTGGCGGTTGTTGATGATTTCGCTCATGACTTTTTCCTTATTTTAAATTGCTATGTATGACCTAAATTATCCATAAAATTCAGTAAATTACTGTGATATTTATCACAAAAATCAAAAGCAACTGGCGAGCATGATGTGTTGCTTAAGCATATTCCCCGGGAAATAGTTGGTTGGTAGATAAAAAAGGCAACATACAACAGCCCTTCATTCAACTGGAGTTGTACGCCATCCTTCTGCAAAAAAGCCCCGATTTCGGGGCTTTTTTCCTTGATTAGGGCGGGAAAAGGATGACGGATAACAGGATGACAGCCCTTTTTGGCGTATATTTGGGGGGCATTGGCGGGCGATATTTTCCAGATGATGATGCTTGCTGGGGGAAAAACGGTTACACTTAACAGGATGGATGTCATTTGACACTCAGCATGGTTTCGTCTAAACTATTGGTATTCGTTTTTACAAACAGGCTTGCAAGGGTGTATAACAATGCTGATGACAAGAATTGATATGCGTGAACTACTTAAGTTGCGCGTTATAGCCCTGGCTTTGGGGGAGGCACACCATGCAGGCTGGTGGAAGTCGCAGTTCCTTTCGCCGACTGGTTTAAGTTTTTTGGAGCGATTGTATCCCCATACTAATTTTGAAGAAGCGGTAAGGTCCGCAACATTAGCCGCGTTAGAATTACACGATTCCAATATTGGCAAAGGGCGGGTCTTTCATTTATTTAGACTATCCCAAAGTATTGAGAGAGAAATTGATGGTTTACTAAAAGAAGGCAACCCTTCTTTTCGCTCAGACAATATGAATTTGCTCCCCAGTAAGGATAAACTTTTAGATGCGCTCAAAACCATAGCAGGAGATATGCCCAATCAGGACACGGTTGGCCCTGTTTTATTAAATGTCCGCGCTGAGCAAATGGTTCAATCCTTGGCAGCCTATTATTTTCATGCCTTCCAGCAAGATAAGCAGATATTTCCATACTTTGAGGAAATTCTTTGATGACAGGAAAAAAAACTTATTCAATCACTGGACTAATCAAGGGCACTGCCAGCCTGGATGAGTTAAATACACTATTTTTGAATTGGGATAATCAAGAAGCTCCGGCCAGCTTTGCCAGGCGGGTACAGACTGACGGTATTTTGACCAAAGCCACTGCCAAGCGGGCTTCCGATTTGGTTTTGCTTGTTTTCCGCCCCTGGTTTCTGGAACCAACCATTCGCGCAGCGCAAACGATGAAATTCTTGGCGCAGGCAAATGCAGAGCGCCAGATAATGAAGGAATTAATCTTCTTGTTCAAGGCGCGCGCGGAATTGGTACTATACGACTATGTCACTGAGCGATTTTGGGCAACTTATGAAGAGGGTGCGCTTTACCTGAAAACATCTGAAATTGAAGAGTTCTTGCGGTTTGCGCAGCAAAACGGAAACGTGGAGCGTAGTTGGGCAGCATATACACAGCAAAGATTAGCACAAGGGATTTTAGGCGCGCTCAAGGATGTAGGAATACTGAGAGAAGAAAAACGCCATCTATACGCCTTTTCGCTCTTAGAAATTTCCCCTTTTACTGTGGCCTATTTGGCCTATGACCTGCACCTGCGCGGGCAAACAGATAGCGCATTAGTAGAACACTCGGACTGGAAGTTGTTTGGAATGAATCGCAGCCGCGTTCTGGAGCGTTTATCGGAATTAGGCGAGCAAGGCGGAATGGTTGTCCAGCAAGCCGGCTCTGTTGTTCGCGTTACCTGGCTATATCAATCCATTGATGAGGTGCTTGATGCGTATTACGGATGACGCCCTTTTGGATGAAAATTTCGGTCAATTGCGCCAGCGGTTGCTTGACCCTGATGCGCTGAGCCCATTGCGTGGCGCGCCCATCTTTTACTTTGTCTATGACCCAAAGATGGCCTTGACCGTTCGCCGCATGATGCCGGGCTGGATCGCGCAATTACACAACGAGCAAGGTCTGTCGGTAAAAATTGTATCCCTGGCAGACTTGTTGTGGAGATTGATAGATGAATCAGGTCGTTGGGAGAGTTGGTTGGAAGCCGAACAAGATTTTGAACCGCAAGAAATCAACCTTGCCATAAAAAGTGTTCTCGAAGAAGATAATGCGCTGGTTCACCAGGCTGCTGACCAGATTATTTCGGCGTCTACAGGCACGGTGGTATTTATTACAGACAGCGAATTGCTTCATCCGTTTGCGCGCACCCGCTCTTTGGAAAGTTATCTGCAAAATCGCTTACAGACACCCGCCGTATTCTTCTACCCAGGAAAGCGCGCCGGACAATATGGGCTGAGATTTCTGGGATTTTACCCCGAAGATACCGGCTACCGTTCAACCTTGATTGGGGATTAACCATGCAGACCATCCGCGAACTTTTTTCTGACCATCGCAAAATTGACCGTCGCATTGAAAAAGTCATCGACTATGCAGCAGAGGACGAAGACCGCCTGGCTGCTGAAATCGAGGAATATGAAGCCACTGACAATGTGGAAAGTAATTTCCGCAAGTTTTTGGAAACTTTCCAGATTGGTTCACAAAGAGGGCAGGTCACCGAAGTAGGCATTTGGGTCAGCGGTTTTTATGGTTCCGGTAAAAGTTCGTTTACCAAATACCTGGGCTTTGCTCTGGACCCAAGTCGCAAAGTGCGTGGGCAACCTTTTTTGGAATTGCTGCGCGACCGATTGCGGACAAAAGAACTCCAGGCTTTGCTAACTTCCACCGCAAAAAATCACCCGACAGCAGTGGTGATGCTCGATTTGGCAACCGAACAGCACGATAACACCAACACGCCAGTTTCAAACATCTTGTATTGGAAAGTTTTACGGCAAGCCGGCTATTCGCGCGAGAGAAAACTTGCCCAGTTGGAACTATTGCTTCAAGAAAAAGGACTGTATAACGCTTTTTGCCAGGCTTATGAGGCCCAGTTTGGAAACAAGTGGGATGCCATTCACCATGACCCAATCCTGGGCGTTTTGCGCGCTTCGCAAATTTTGCCCACGATGTTGCCGCAGGATTTTCCTGAGCCAAAAAGTTTTCAATCTTTACGCTTTGAACTCAACCAAAACGCGCGCGACCTTGCGCAAACAATGATTGATGTTGTTTTCAAACAGCACCCGGGAACGCAAAACATTCTTTTCCTGGTTGATGAAGCCGGCCAATATGTCGCGCCAAATGGACAATTAATTCTAAACCTGGATGGCCTGGCGCGTAATTTGAAAGAATTGGGAAACGGGCGGGTGTGGATTGTAGCAACCGGCCAGCAAACGCTCTCAGAAATTGTTGAGAAAGCGGCCCTGAACACGACAGAACTGAACAAACTGCGTGACCGCTTTCCCATTACGATTGAATTGGATGCCCGCGATATTCGCGAAATTACCTACCGGCGCTTGCTCACCAAATCAAACGAAGCCACAGCACGTTTGCGAGCCTTATTTATGGAAAAAGGCCAGGCAATGGTCTTGCATACCCGCCTGGCTGGCACGTCGCTGTATAAAGCCGACCCAACGGTGGATGATTTCATCCGTTATTATCCTTTCCTGCCCCAGCATTTTGATGTTTTGTTGGAATTAATTCGTATTATGGCGCGCTCAACCGGTGGCGTGGGCTTGCGCTCAGCCATTCGCGTGATTCAAGACGTTTTGGTGGATACCAGCCGAATATTGTCAGCAGATGAAATCCGATTGGCCGACCGGTCAATTGGTTTGCTGGCAACCGTGCCGGATTTTTATAAAACCCTGCGCGCTGATATTAACAAATATATGTCGCATGTCGTGACCGGCGTCGATAGGGTGGAAAAAGATTTTAGCGATAAGCCGCTTTATGTGCAGGTAGCGCAAACCGTAGCCGCATTGCAGTTGATGGAGAACTTTCCGCGCACGCCAGAAAATATTTCTGCCTTGCTTTATCCGTCTTTGGGCGCGCCAGGCCTGCTAGATGAGGTGCGTCAGGTATTGACCACGCTGAGCAATATCAAAGATTTGCGTCTGAGTGAAGACCCACAATCCGGCGGTTATGTATTCTTGAGCGAGAGCGTGGCTCCGTTACAGTCCAAGCGCAATGGATATAGCCCAAGCGGTGGTGATGTCATCCGCGTCCGCAATGAATTGCTAAAAGAAATTCTCAGCCCGCAGCCAAGCACCCGTCTGGATAATGTCAAGGATGTGCGCGCCACGCTCAAGTCCGAAAAGTTTTCCCTTTCTGGAGACCAGGAAGATATTTCTTTCCAATTGGTGATGGTTGCGCCAGAACAATGGGAAACGCGCCGCACAGCGTTGCTCACTGAAACCGCCCAGGGCAATGAATATCGCAGTAGTATTGTTTGGCTATACCGGGTGAGCAATGACGCCGAGGAGATTTTGCCAGATATTGTCCGGTCAGAATACATCACTCGTCCAGGGGTTGTTGATGAGCGCAGCGCCGACCGGGATGTCTTACAATTCTTGCGTGGCGAACGCAAAAAAGCCGAAAAAAGCCGCGAGCGAGCCACCGCGCTGCTGCGCGATGCCCTTTTAGATGGCACTTTCATCTTTCGTGGCCGGCCCTCGCCGGTTCGCCAGGAAGGGGACGCTATTGAATCTACCGCGCGCGCTATGCTCTCCAGAGTTGCGCAGGAGGTTTTTCACCAGCACCACCTGGTCAAAATTCGCCCTGGCACCAACCTGGCAGAGCAGTTCCTTTCAGTAGATCGCCTCGACCGAATGACCCGCGACCGCGACCCGTTGAACCTGGTGGCGCAGGGTAGTTCGCCGCGCGTGGACATAAATCATCCGGCTTTGGCCGAAACCTTGCGCGCATTCAAAGAGAAGGCTAACCAGGGCGGTGGGCGGCTGGATGGTAAGTTCATTCAGGATTATTTCTCTGCCGATCCGTATGGATGGTCGAAAGATGCCGTGCGCTACCTTTTTGCCGGGCTGCTGGTGGCCGGAGAAGTCGAGTTTCATGCCGACAGCCAGACGATTCGCACGGCCAGCCCTGCCGCAATTGACGCAGCCAAGAGTACGCTATCTTTTAATCGTGTTGGCGTGGGTATTCGCGGCAGCAAACCAAATTTGGATGTCCTGAACCGGGCTGCGGTTCGCATTCAGGAGATTTTTGGGGACACCAGCGTCCTGCCATTGGAAGACAAAATTAGCCAGGCGGCGCGTAAACATTTCCCGCGTTTTATTGAGCAAAACGCGGCTTTGCCTGACCGTTTGCGCTTGCTACAGTTGTACGGCGAAGAACGCTCGCGCGCGCTGATTATGACCCTCACCGAACTTTTGCGCGGAGATGCCAGCGATGCCGCAGCCCGCCTGGGTGGAACCGATACCGGCCTGGTGGAAGATATTCGCTGGATGCGCGAAGCAACCCGCGCGCTCGATAACGGCGGCGAGGCCGATTTGCAACAGGCCCGCCGGCTAATGGCCCTTCTGGACGAGTTGGAACAATACGCGCCCGGATTGCGCGCTCGCTTGAACCTTGACGACCGGCTGCAAATGCTTTCCGAAATCAGTCGCTCGTCACAATTTTATGAGATGTTGCCCGATATTCGCTCTACCCTTCAGGCAGCCCGGGAACGTTTGCAGGCGCAATTGATTCAATTGACCGACGAATATCAGAAAGCCTTGCAGCAAGCACAACTCGAACTGGAATCTTTGCCTGAATGGCGGCGGCTGGAAGATGCTGACCGCGCTGAAATTGCCAGTCGATTGACTTATCGATTTACTGCCCCGGCGAACCTGACCGAGGTGCTGAACACGTATAAATCTGTTCTTTTCCAATCCAATGGCTTGGCCAGTCGCTTCAATAACTTGCGTGAAGAAGTGAAAAACCTGGTGCCGCAGCCGGAAGAAGAACCGGAAGAAGTTGAAACCATTTCGCTCATCAATTTCCGCCCGGCTGCAATTATTTCTGACGAACCAGGATTAAATGACTGGCTGAGCGGCGTGAAACAGCGTTTGCTGGAGCGCCTGAAGGCCGGGAAGAAGATTCGGTTGGATTAGTGTTTACGATTACCCGTGCAGGGCATTCGTTTTGAAAACCTGTATCGCGGTAGTATTTTTCAGAACCAGAAAGCGATTGAATAAATATGCCAATCGAACTCATTAATACGCTGGTTGCCTCGGTTCTTGGCGTGGTCATTGGTGCTGTTGCCAATTACTTCTTCACCAAGAAAAAAATGGATGCAGAAATCCAAAAACTGGAAGCCGAAACCGAAAAAACCAGGATTGAATCGGCCAGGCTGCGGGCGGATGAGCATAAAACCAATCTCAGCGAGGCCGAAAAGCCCACAAATGCCGCCGAAGATACATTGGCCCTGCAGCCCCTGAGCACCTTCTGGAAAACACTGCTTGGCGCGCAGCCAGGAAAAACTATCCACGTGCTTTTATCGGCTAAGCAGGGGTTTGAGTGGGTACAAGGCAAACCTACCTCGAAGCTGGGCCATACGCCGCTTTTGAGTTATAACGAGGTCATCGGGTTTCAAAACTTGCAGGTGCACCTGAGCCAATTTTCAGGGAAAACAGCGCTCTTGCATGGTGGGGTTGAAGACTTGGAAACCGGGAAGGTTTATCTGCCGGAATTTCCCGAAGACCAAACCCTGATTGTGATTGGCTCACCGAATGCCAATAAATTTAGCCAGCGTATTTTTGCTTCGCCTAAAATCCCAAAAATCCCTTTTCGTTTTGGCAAGAATAAGGCTGGGAAGTGCGTTGATGTGTACCAGGATGAAACCGGCCAATGGAGCGATACGCCTCTGAATTCGTTTCCTGTTGCAACGGCTCAGTCTGGCATTGATGCTGAAATGGAAGAAGATTTTGGCATGATCTTACGCGTGACCAACCCCAGGGACGCCGGCAACAGGAATAAGGTCTTGATTTTAGGCGGCAATCACGGCCTGGGAACCGAAGCGGCGGTTAATTTTGTGTTGGATGATGAGCGCGTGGCTGCGCTCGATGCGCTGGTTCAAGACCAGGATTTCGCAGCCGTGTTCCAGGCCTCGGTCAGCAAGCGGCATGGGCTGGGTGTCGGACTTCGCAAAGTAGCGGTTTTGAAAAACGGGGTTTGGTTCCCGGTTAAGGTGTCGTAGAAAGCCCACAATGAAAAATACGTTCCCAATCTCCCTGAACGAACTTCCGGCCCTGCGCTCAAGGTTGAAGCATGGCGACCCCCTCCTCGACCAGGCTGAAATTGTTGAACTTGAAGCCAGGCTGGTGGAGCAGAAACCTTCCAAGCCTTCTGAATGGGAGATTTTCCCATTGGTCGATGAACAAGGCCAAAATACCGGCCTGACTGCCCCGCGCTGGCTGTGTCATTTGCTGGGACTCAGGCACCGCAGCGTACATGTCCTTTTGCAATGGAAAAGCCCGGGGCTGGGCGATGTGTTCATTTTCCAGGTGCGGAACTGGCAAAAGCGCGATTATCCGGGGCATGTTGACATCTCGGTGGGCGGTCATGTCACTCTCAGCGAAGAGACGCAGACCCCAATCGATGCGGCTTACCGTGAAATGCAAGAAGAACTGGGCCTGGGCAAAGAAGACCTGCTTGGCCGGGAACTGGTTTTTCGGGCCGGGTATGCCATCTATGGCGAAGATGAAAGCAAGAATTTTTATAACGCCGAATGGTGTGATGTTTATTTAGCCACGCTGGGCAATCAGGGCTTCCAGAAACTCCATTTTGTGGACAATGAAGTCGTTGGCATTTATTTATGCCCGCAAGCCGAGGCGAAAGCCCTTTTAGAGCAAACCATCATCCCTATTGCGGCTGGTCTCAAGTTTTCGCTGCCGCACTGTCTTTAGCAGTTTTGCCCGATGACTCAGGAATTTTTATGGCTGGTTTTATACAAAAAAGTTTTCAATGCTTGACAAATGCCCTTGCAAGGCTTAAATTAAGCGTATTACAACCCACGCGCAGCACCATCATCCGCTGGATGGGTGGAGATTTGTTGCGCGTTCTGATGACCCCGGAGGGCGCTTTTGGCGCTCTCCGCTTTATTTAATTTGCACGGGAATCCATCACCATGTCCTTCGACAAACCCACCCGCAACCTTTTAGCCAAAACTGTCGCCGCGTGCCGGGAGCGGTTGGCGGCGGATATTACTGACCAGTTGCAGTCTTCGTTCGGGTTGTACCCGGATGGGACGCAGTTGGATGTGGCGCGCACGGAGGCGGAGCGCCGCGCGGCGGAAGATTTGCGGGCGCTGTTGGCGCATTATGAAGCGAATCTCCCCGAGGGCAAGGACAGGCCGAAGGTGGCGTACCAGCGCCTGGTGCGGGATGCCGGGTTTACGTTGTTGAACCGGCTGGCGGCGCTGCGGCTGTGCGAGGAGCGCGGACTGGTCATCGAGTGCGTGCGCCAGGGGATGGAGTCGGATGGGTTCCGGTTGTTCGATATGCTGGCGAATGGGGCGCTGGGGAATCGCTATCAGACGTATCGCGTTTTCCTGGAGCGGATGTTCGATGAGTTGGCGCGCGACCTGGGGGCGCTGTTTGACCGGGGCAACCCGCTTTCGCAGGTGTTCCCATCCGAAGCGGCGCTGGGCGAGGTGCTGGGGCTGTTGAACCAGGCCGATTTGGCGCGTTTGTGGACGCAGGATGAGACGATTGGCTGGATTTATCAGTATTACAACGACCCCGCCGAGCGCAAGAAGATGCGCGAGGAGAGCCAGGCGCCGCGCAACAGCCGCGAGCTGGCGGTGCGCAATCAGTTTTTTACGCCGCGCTATGTGGTCGAGTTCCTGACGGATAATACGTTGGGGCGTTTGTGGTTGGAGATGAGGGGCGGGGAGAGCCGGTTGACGGAGGAATGCCGGTATTTGGTACACCGAAATTCGATATTCGAGAATGGAAACTCGGAAGACGCTTCTCAAATATCGAGTAGCGAATATCGAGTCTCGAATATCCAATCCCGTTCATCAAAAGACCCCCGTGACTTAAAAATTCTCGACCCGGCCTGCGGTTCGGGGCATTTTTTGTTGTATGCGTTTGATTTGCTGTTGGTGATGTACGAGGAGGCCTGGGGCGACGCGGACCTGCCGCCGTTCAGCGAGACAGGGACGTGGCTGGCGCGCGATTATCCGTCGCTGGAGGAACTGCGGCGGGCGCTGCCGGAGCTGATTTTGCGTCATAACCTGTATGGGGTGGATATTGACCCGCGCGCGGCGCAGATTGCGGCGCTGGCGCTGTGGCTGAGGGCGCAGCGCGCCTGGATGCTGCTGGATGTGTCGCGGACGGAGCGTCCGCAGGTGCGCAAGACAAATGTGGTGGTGGCCGAGCCGATGCCGGGGGATGCGCGCCTACTGGAGGAGTTCCTGGCCGGGCTGGAGGCGCTGCCGTTCATCAAGCAGTTGGTGCGGGTGATTTTTGAGAAGATGAAGCTGGCCGGGGAGGCGGGTTCGCTGTTGAAAATCGAGGCCGACCTGCGCGAGGCGATTGCGGCGGCCAAGGAGCAGTGGTTGAAGCGCCCGCAGGCCGAGCAGATGTCGCTGTGGGCCGAGCCGGCGCGCCCCCAGGCGCGGCAGTTGGGCATGTTTGACCTTTCGGGGATTGCGGATGAGCAGTTTTGGAAGGAAGCCGAAGGCCGGGCGCTGGAGGCGCTGCGCGAGTACGCCCGCCAGGCCGAAGATGGCAAGGGCACGCGCCGCAAGCTGTTTGCCGGAGAAGCCGAGATGGGGTTTGCGTTTGTGGATTTGTGCCGCCAGGAATTTGATGTGGTGCTGATGAATCCACCGTTTGGTTCTGAACCTTCGTCTGCGTCAGAGATTATTCAAAGATTCTGGAAATTGGGTGAACACGACTTAGCAACGGCTTTTGTATCTATGGCTTTTGAGCGAATTTCAAAAAATGGTCTAATTGGCATATTAATGACAAGAACTCCATATTTCTTGTCCCGTTTTTCGGCATGGAGAAATGAATATATTGTTGGGCAAGATAAATCAATTAGCCTTTTTGCCGATTTTGGCATGGGGGTATTAGATTCTGCACTCGTAGAAGCGGTTGCTGCAATTCTCTCAAAAGGGTTAAACGAACCTGTAGCCTTTGATTTTCGGTCACATAGTGGCAATCAAATTCATGCAAGCGAATTTGATGTTAGTAGATGTTATCGTTTTAATATCTCACATCTTAAGCAAGTTCCAAATTCTCCATTGGCTTATTGGGTACCTAAATCAATTTTGGGGAAATTTTCATCTTTGCCATTGTATTCTGTGTATGGCGAAGTAAAACAAGGGTTAGCCACAAAAGACAATGAAAGGTTTGTGCGTACTTGGTGGGAAGTTCCAATAGAAAATATTACATCTCAATGGAAAACCTACGCTAAAGGTGGTGAATATTCGAAATATTACTTACCTTTACAGCTTGTAGTGGATTGGTCTGAAACCGCATTTAATGTCTACAAATTGCGAGAAGGACAAATGGTAGTTCTTTTGACCGGGAAACGCGAAAAATATACTTCTCGTTCTGGAATGACATATTCTAAAAGAAGTCAAGTAGGTTTTAGCGCACGAGCTATGCCTTACGGCACAATTTTTAGCCCGAACGGGCCGGGTGTTTTTCCAAAAAACGAGGAATTTCTGTACTTTGACCTGGCTTTTTTGAATAGCAAATTTGCACGCGCATGTTTAGAGTTCTTGACATCCTTTGGTTCTTATTCGGAGGGCTATGTTGAATCTTTGCCTTATCCCAATCACTTAGGCCAAAGTGTTTCAAAGATTACAAATGAGACAAGAAAATGTGTTGAATCTAAACGTGATACGTTTGCCTACGATGAAACTTGTAGGGAATTCACAAATGGTCTAGGGAGTATTCATAACTCTTTAAGTTCTTGGTGTAATTTCGTCAACAAAGCACAGTTTAATTCGCAAAACCAATTCGAAACATTTGCTGGAAATTTAGATAATTGGATTTCAGATGATCTATCCTTATCAAAAGATGAATTAGCTTTTGCTGACAAATACTCGTATTCAGTAGAACCTGCCACACAAGATGCCGATGAAAGCCCAATTAGTTTTTCCGTTGTTGAAATAATAAGTTTGCTGTTAGGCGCAGTCTTTGGACGATGGGATATAAGAATTATTGCTGATAGAAATTTAATTGCAAAACTTCCCCAACCTTTTGATCTTTTACCTGTTAGTCCGCCAATCACCCTTAGTAGATTAGATGGTTTTTCCGCTACGTCTGGCAACATCGTCAGCGAAGCCTGGCTGCGGGCGCGTCCCGATGCCATCAGCCTGCCCGAAATGCGAGAACGCGGCGGCCAAACTTTTGTGGTTTTGGACGGCAAAGAATACCCCGCCACCATTTCCGATAGCGATTATCCCCTGCCCATTCCCTGGGACGGAATCCTGGTGGATGACCCCGGTCTTGATGGCAAATCTCCGCACCCGGCAGACCTGGTGGAGCGCGTTCGGCAGGTTTTGCGCCTGCTGTGGCCGGAAAATCACAGCGCCATCGAAGCCGAAGCCTGCGAAATCCTGGGCGTAAAAGACCTGCGCGAATACTTCCGCAAACCGGGCGGCTTTTTCGCCGACCACCTGAAACGCTACTCCAAATCGCGGCGGCAGGCGCCCATCTACTGGCCGCTCTCCACCGCATCGGGTTCGTACACGCTCTGGCTGTACTATCCGCGCCTGAGCAATGAAACCCTTCCGACCGCCCTGAACCGATTCGTTGACCCCAAAATCGCCGAAGTCGAAAAAACCATCGCCGCGCTCGAACTGCAGCTCAGCCAAATCAGCGGGCGCGCCGCCACCGACCTGCGCGACCAACTCGACGAGCAAAAATCCCTGCTGACCGAGCTGCGCGACTTCCGCGCCGAACTGCTGCGAATCTCCGCCCTGCCCTACCAGCCCGACCTGAACGACGGCGTGATCCTCAACGCCGCGCCCCTGCACCGCCTGTTCCGCCTGGGTAAATGGAGCAAAGACACCGAATCCGCGTGGAAAAAGCTCCAGGCCGAGGAGTATGAGTGGAGCCACATCGCCTACGTCACCTGGCCGGAGCGAGTGCGGGAAGCGTGCAAGACGGATAAGTCCATTGCGATTGCGCATGGGCTGGAGGGGCTGTATGTCGAGGTGGAGGGGAAGAAGGTCAAGGGGAAGAGGAAGCGCCAGCCAAAGGAAGATGAATTGGAAATCGAGTAAACTTAAGGCGTCACCATTTTCAGTGACGAGAAGAAAAAGGAGTCTCCCATGCGTATTCGAGAACTTTATTTCAATAACTTCCGTGCCTTTCGCGGCGAGCGCACCATTTCATTTGTAGACCCGCTCAGCGATACCGTGCGCCCGGTAACTGTGCTGGCTGGCTCCAATGGCTCAGGCAAAACCACCATTTTGAATGCCATCGAAGCCTTGCTAAATTTTATGCTTTATCCCACTCAGACTTCTGATTTTATGCGTGAAGCCTGGAATACCGGGCTTGTGCGATTGACCCTGGAAACAACCCATAAGGAATTAAACCCAGGCTCTTCTTCTCCGGAAACTGATGAACCCATTTTGATTAATATTGCTGTTGGGCAGTCTAACCTGGCGCCAGCAAAGCCAACAGAAGCCTGGAAAAATCTATTTTGCCATTTGGTTCCCAGAGGTGGTGGAGGCAATCATTACAAACGGCTCAAACCTCCCTTCGTTGAGCAATTTCGCAAAACTATCAGGGATATGATGGAAGGTTGGCAGGAATTACAAGGTGGATTATTGTACTTTCCCTATGAAAGACAAATTCCTCCGATGAAAGGTGGGCCAATTGAAATGCCACCTGATGAAAGGCAATGGATTTTTCGGCTATCGCATAGCGATTCCTGGAAAGGCAGCCTGGAACAATTGTGGGTCTGGCAAAACTACCGTGACCTGGAAGAAAATGACGCGAAACGCACCAAGTTAGCGCCCTTTGTTAGCCAGGTGGAAGAAGTCTTAGGGGCAGGCCGCTCGATTACGATCAAAGAGGGACGCGCCCTTGCTACGGTTGGCTGGGCTGTGGGGCAAGATGACCCGCCAAAGGTAAATTTATCCCAATTGCCGTCCGGTGAACAAAATGTTCTCCTGCTCTTTGGCGAACTGGCCCGTCGTCGCCGCCCCGGTGCAGTGATTGTGGTAGATGAAATTGAAGACAGCTTGCACCCCACCCTGCAACGCCTGGCAATGTGGAATTTGCGCCGCCTGGCTCGTGAGTGGAATGCCCAGGTCATTGTCACCACCCATTCCATTGAGGTCATTAACACGGTGCGCGGCGGGGCTTTTATCAATTTGGATTACCCTGAACAGCAAAGCGATTACCCGCGTTCCCTGGCCGAAAATGATGAGGTGGAATCATGACAGGCCACTTAGCACCCTCAGAGATTGAAATGAAATGGCGCACAACAGGCACGGGCATCTGTGTCATTGTTGAAGGTGAAACCGAATTAGATGATCAATGGTATTTTGAGCAATGGTTTGGTGGTCAAGCACGCAATTTCACTTTTTTTGCCCAAAATGGATGGGAAAAAGTAGTAAATGCTGTCGAGTTTTTACGTCCGAAGTTGGGCGATAAAAAAGTCTACGGCATTCGGGATCGCGATTTTGACTCATTGCCGTCAGTTGGGACAATTTCGCCTGAGGGTTTGGGATTTACTCAAAAATATACCCTTGAAAATTATTTGCTCGACCCAGAAATATGGTTTCAAGTACTGCGTCCTTTTATCAGCCGAAACCCTCGCCCAGGCTGGAACTCGATAGATGATGCGCGGCAAACTATACAAGAATTGTATCGGCAGTGCTTGCCATTATCCGCCTTTAATTGGACTGTAAGATTGGCTCGCCAGTGCAACAATTCTGGTTTTGGTGTGTTGCCCGATGCGGATAAAACGTACAAGCGACATCCCAATGACTTACCGGCAAATATCCCTGCGCATTTTGCCCGATTACGCCAGGACTTGAATCTGCAATCTGACCTATCTGCCGAATATACGCAACGACTAGCCTGGCTTCAAGCCGCTGCGCTGGATACCTGGGAGCAAGTTGTTTCTGGAAAATATGTACTCAAACTGCTTAAACCAAAATTGCGGGGGAATTGGGAAGATTTAATTGGGTCGTATATGTTTCACTCAGCAACACCTCCTGCTGATTTGGCTGATTTGCTAGAAACTTTTTACCAAAACTCGCAAACGCCATGAAAATCACCGAACACCTGCGCCAACTCTTACTACAAAAACTTTCCACTCATCGCATCCTGGTCTGGTACGATGGCGAGCGCGCTTTTGGCGATTTCGTGGCCGCGCTTGATTTGCCCACTGTCAATATCATTTCAGCCAGCGAATCGGCCTTGCGCGCCATTCGCAAAGCGCAGGAACTCTATCGTCAAATGGAGAAGCCTGACGCGCGGCTTTCAGATAAAAATGCCAACCTGGTTATTTATGTGCCGCGCCCGCGCGAAACCGATTCCTACTACCTGCCCGAACAGGCTTTTGAAAATTTTACCCACATCGGCGCAGCCTTTGGCGATAAAGAAGCCGAACAACTGAAATCGCTTGCCATGCAAGCCCTGCCAGAATTTCGAGACCAAATCGAGCGCATGTTCCAGGAAGGCCACCCTACGCTGGAGATGCTCGATCAATTGGAAAAATCGCCGGCTTACCCGCTGGTTAACCAGGTCTTTGGCACCCGGTCTGCGGTCGAGGTTGCAACGCTTATTCTGGGCGATAGCGCAAATTTGCAAAAAATCAATAAAACAGCCGGATGCACCAACGAAACTTTGCGCCTGCTGGCAGACGAACTCGGCTTTGTCCCTTCGGCTGGGGCCAATGACTGGAACGCCCGGCGCACCTTGTTGGCCCGTTACGTTTTATTCAACGAGTTTGTTTTCGACTTGCAAGCGACTTTGCCCGCCGCGCTTGCCAACCTGCCTCAAGCCCCGCAAGAATTTCGGGAACGAATAGAAGCCATCGCAGACCGTTTGCGCGACTCGCACCAATTCCGCGAAACCTATCTGGAACTTGCCCTGTCTGTCGAGCATGACCTTGAACTTCCCCGCTATTTCGACGGGCTTGAACTTTTGGGCCAGCGTGATACTTTCTCCTGGTATCACGCTTGATAAGGAAACCGCAGTCGCAGATGGGAGTGACACGGTACAGGTGACAATTACCCTAAAAGACGGCAATCAGAATCCTCTGGCTGGGCACTGGATACGCCTGGAAGCAAGCGGAGAAAGCAACATAATCTCTGACCCGGCACAGACCAACGCAAGTGGTATAGCCAGCTTTACGGTTCGCTCGACTCGAACCGGACAAAAAACGCTTAGCGCTTTCAATCAAACCACGAATGCGTATTTATCTTTTTCCGGCGCGCATAGCATAACCTTCACCCCCGGCCCGGTCAGCGCGACTACTTCAACGATAACCTTCTCGCCTGCCAGGGCCACCGCAGACGGGCAAACGCCCATCACAGTCACTGTCACGGCAAGGGATGCGCTCAACAACCCGATTCCAGATGCAACGGTTGAACTTTCAGCGACCGGAAGTGCCGTCCTCACCCAGCCCGCCAACCCAACCAACAGCCTGGGCCGGACCAGTGGGCAGGTAGTCAATGCCGTTGCTGAAACAGTGACGGTTTCGGCAACCGTAAACGGGACAAGCCTGGCGAATACGGTTGCCCTGCCGTTTGTGAACGGTGACCTGTCCGTCTCCATGTCCGCGCCGGAGAATGCAGTACTCAACACGCCCATCCAGTATGCCATCACGATTCGCCAGTCCAACGAAGGCCCGGCAGAAAATGTGATCTTGGAACTGGAACTGCCCGCCGATGTCAGTTATGTCAGCCAGACTTCTTCGGTCGAACCGTCCCAAAACGGGCAGACGCTCGCCTGGAATTTTGGCACCTTCTCGCCGGGACAGCAACGCTCGTTTGACGTAACCGTCCTTGTCTCGGCCCAGGCTGAAATTGGCAGCCAACTGGTTGCCCAGGCCAGCGTATCGACAAGCGCGCCTGAAACAAACCTGGATAACAACATCGCCAGCGCGCCAACTATGGTAAAAGCGCCGCAAGCCATTCTTCGGATTGCAACCACCAATCTGGGGTTGCAGGTTCATCCCGGGGAAACCGCCAGTACCCAGGTTGAAATTCGCAATGACGGCACAGGCGGCACAGGACAGATTGAAATCACCTTGCCTGTCCACTTGAGCGATTGGGTTGAAGTAACCCCGACCTCGATACCGTCCCTGTCGCCGGGAGAATCGGCGACCCTTATGCTAACTGCAAACGCCCCGGCAGAACAGCCTTTCGGTGTTTTCATGGGTGTTTTGGGCGCAACAGACGGATTCGGAGGCAGCGACAGCAAACTTGCAACTGTGCGGGTTGTTCCGTCTCAACGAAACCTGGTTGTTACGGTCAACAATGACCAGACAATCGTTTCCGGAGCCAACGTCAGGCTGCAAAATACTGAATCTTATACCTGGGTTGATGGTAATGGAACGACATCGACGTACCAGCCAACCTATGTGGGCACGGCCGGAAGTGACGGCAAAATCACCTTCCAAAATCTGGACACAGGCAATTACACCTGGCAACTTACGGCTGCTTACCATGCTGAAGCCAGTGGCAGCCTGGCCGTTGTGGTCGGCGAAGGCGCGCAAACCCTCGATCTGACCCTGACCGCCCTGCCAGGCCTGCATACGGATACTGGCGCGTTGCTGCTGGTTGCATCAGCGGGAGAACAGGACAGCCAGCCGATTCGAGTAAAAAATACCGGCGTAGCCGCGCTGGAGAATATCAACGTTGAACTCGCCGGGCTGCCCGATTGGGTTCAATTGATTCTCACGGATTCAATGGCACATCTCGAACCGCAGGAGCAGGCGGAATTGCGGGTGATTGCCTCCCCGCCTGCTGGCACAGATTCGCAATGGCTGGTCGGCAGCGCGATTGTCAGCGGAGCGGGCGTATCGCCAATTTCGATGAACGTCAGCGTCAATGTTCTCGCGGCGGCAGACGTAAAGCGGGATGTCCGCTTTGAACTGGTTGACCAGGCTGGGCTTCCTATTCCGAGTGGTTCCCAGGTGATTGTCACAAGGGTCAGGCCCAGCCAGATGGTTGTGGATGGGCAAAACATTCCTTATCAACCACAGTTTAGCCAGCGAACCGGTGCAGATGGTAATGCCCTTTTCACAGGCAGCCAACAGTTGGAAGTCGGCGAAGAATACACCTACCAGGCCTGGGGAGATAGTTACCTGGCAAGCGAGGGTACTTTCAGGGTTAGCCCGCCTGCCGAATCACAGGGTCCGCAAATCGCAAATGTTGTCATGCAGGCCGACCATTTTGTTTATACATGGAACGTTACAGAGATACCCGATGGTGTCCACCTTACCTATAATATTGAAGTTGTAATTACTTATACGGATGGTACTCCGGCCCCTCAACCAAATTGGTGTACAACAGAGTCTGGATGCGATTGGGACGCGGGCAGTGGAACAGCAAGCTGGCGTGGAGGCGGTGGCTCATCTTGTGGCGGAACTAGCGGGAATTCTTGCGGCCCCCATGTGCATCGCGATGTCCCGCCTCCCACAACGCGCTATTCCCAGATGAGGCTGTCCCAATCGGTGGTGCTGGCCTGGCAGGCTTTCTCGGCCAATCTGTGGTTGAAGAACACCTCCGCCTTGCCCCTGGAAGGGATGACGATACAGGTCAGGATTGCCGACAGCGAGGGCATTGACCGCAGCAATGAATTTGTCCTGACGCCTCGAGACGAGATTGCCTTCGATGCCATCAACCCCGGCGCTGAAAGCGCTGCGGACTGGATTATTCTGCCCAAAGGCACCGGCATAACAGCACCAACACCCTTCCAGGTCTACGCGCTGATTGAATACCAACTCGGCGGCGAGACCTACAGTTACCAGACAGTGCCGCAATGGATTGAAGTCCGCCCGGCCCCCAGCCTGGATATTCATTATGAACTTCCGGCATCGAATGCTCCTTGCCAGGAATTTGACATCAAAGCCACAATCACCAACAATGGGTATGGCGCGGCCCGCAACCTGCGTTACAACAGCCTGCAGCCCACCACTGATGACCCGAGCACATCTTTCTCGCTGGTCAGCGCGCGCGTAGGCGGAATCCCACAGCCCAACCCAATGAATATCGTCTTGGGAGACCTTGTCCCTGGCGAAACCCGGACGATTATTTGGCGCATTCGCGCGAGCAAACCGGTTTACCTCCTGGGCATTAGCGCCGGACTGACCCAGGTCGGGGAGTTGGAACAACAAATCCCCGCCATCAACAGCGTCACAGCCAGCATGAAGCCGGGCGCCT
Organism: Anaerolineales bacterium; assembly: GCA_034411635.1. Lineage (GTDB taxonomy): Bacteria > Chloroflexota > Anaerolineae > Anaerolineales > Villigracilaceae > UBA8950. The sequence continues at coordinate 5,171 of DAOUML010000302.1, read as the reverse complement.
GCTTAATGCCATCCATCCCGGATGAATCAACCTATTGTTCTGATGAGTGTGGCATCCCCTCAAAGGCGTCTGGCTTTGAGGGCGACCCGGTCAATACAAGAACCGGCGGGCTTTACTATCCAGTATCAGGGCTGTCCATTCCTACTTCCGCCGGGCCGCTTTCCTTCCGGTCTACTTATATTTCCCTTACAGCAAGCCACAACGAATCCGGCCTGGGCTATGGCTGGACGCATAACCAGGATATCCGTTTGATATTCCCTGAAGACCCCGAAGGCCGACCTGGATTTATCCTGTTCAAGGACGCGAGCGGCAACCGATACCTGTTCTTCGATAATGGCGACAATACCTACGCGCCCTATCCCGGTACGCTTGGCAACCTGGTCAAAAACGGGAGCGGCTATACCCTGACGGATACCGCCGAAAACACCTACGCTTTCGCCGCCAACGGGGCCTTGCAAAGCAAGACAGATGCGCACGGCAAGGCGTTCACCTATTCTTATTTGGCAAACGGAAAATTGCAACAAGTCTTGTCGCCTGGCGATAATCGCGCCTTGCAATTTGCCTACAATGCCAATGGCAACCTGGAATCCGTGAGCGACCATACCGGCCGGGGCATTTCTTTCGCCTACGATGCCCAGGACAACCTGACCGCCTTCACCGACCTGCGTGGTTATGACTGGACGTTTGAATATGATGGGGAGCATCAATTAACCCGCGCGCTCGACCCGGAGGCAAAGACCATCGTCCGCAACGAATATAGCGCCCCCGGGCGGGTTGGCAAACAATTCGACGGCAACGGCAACCTGCTGATTGAGTTGATTCCCCAGTCAGATGGAAGCGTCCAGATTGTCGATGCCCTCGGGGAAGCCCGCATTCATTCCTACAATCTCCTGGGAACGCTGGTTGGCGAACAGGATGTCTCGCAGGCCGCTACCGGCAAAATCTACGATAGAAACTTCCGGCCAACAACCGTCACCGACGCGCTGGGCAACCCGACCAACCTGACCTGGAGCGCAGACGGCGCCAACCTGACCAGTTTCACCGATGCGGCTGGCAACTCAACCACCATCACCTATACCGGCAACAAACCCCAGACGATTACCGGCCCCGACAATGTCCAGACCATCTACACCTATGACGGCGATTTGTTGACCAGCGTTACCACCGCCGGGAAGACCACCATCTACACCTACTACACCCAGGCCCCCCACCAGGGCTTGGTCGAAACCGTGCGCGACCCCGGCGGGCAAGTCACGAAATATGAATATGACGCGCACGGGCAGCAGACAAAGATTATCGCCAACTACGACCCCGACCGCGGCGAAAACGAAGCCGGTCTCTACAACCTGACCACGACCTATGAATACGACGACCTGGGCCGGGTAACAAAAATCTTCACGCCCAGCGGCAAAAGCGACCCGGCCTGGCTGGTTTCGTACAACGAATACGATGACGCCGGCAACCTGCTGGTGAGCGTTCGCAATTACAACAGTGATTATTCCCAAAATCACCAGGACTTGTATAACCTGACCACCCGCTACACCTATGATGCGCTCGGCAGACAAATTGCCGTACAAGATACCTACGACGCCATCACGCGCACCTACTACGATGATGTCGGGCGCGTGAAAGCCGTTGTGCGCAACCTTGCCATCAATGGTCGGACAATAGAAGAAGCAATCGCAGACGAGACCATCCCCGCGCGCGGCAGCGCCGGGCCGGGCATGAACCTGCGTAGCGATTATTACTACGATGCCGCCGGTAACCTGATTGCCACCCAGGATGAACGCGGCAGCATCACCCGCACCTACGATGACCGCGCCAACCGCGCCGTGACCACCGTTCAAAACCTGCAAGGACAGGACATCTCCGACCCCAACATTCCAACCTACGACCCGCTCAGGCCGGATGAAAATGTGGTCAGCCGGATGATTTCGGACGCGAACGGCAACATGATTGCCGTCATTGATAATAGCGGCCTCATCACCCGCACCTACTACGATGAATTGAACCGGCCCAGGCGCGTTGTCCAAAACCTGGTGGGGCAAGCCATCGACGCGCCCTGGCTGGCCGATTCCGCCTGCGGGCAGGTGGACGAAAACCTTTGCACCGACACCTTCTACGATGTCAGCGGCAACATGATTGCCACAAAGAACCCGCTCGGCGTTATCACCCGCACCTACTACGACGCCCTCAACCGCCCGGTGCGCACAGTCCAGAACCTGCAAGGCCAGGGCATTCAAGCCGCCTGGCTGGACGATTCTGCCTGCAACCAGGCCGACGCCAACGGAAATATCTCGATTAACCTGTGCTCGGACACGATATACGACGATTCCGGACGCGTGATTGCCAGCCGGGATTCCCAGGGGCGCATCACGCGCACTTATTATGACGCCGCCGGGCGGGTTGCCTCGGTCGTGCGCAACCTGGCGGGCTATGGCATCGAGACCGCCACCCCGCCCGCGCGCGGTTTTGGCGCGGCGGATGAAAACATCCGTACCGATACTCAATATGATGTTGCTGGCCGGCGAAGCCTGACCACCGACCCACTCGGACGCCAGACAGAATACGAATACGACCTGCTCGGGCGGCTCTCGAAAACCACCCTCAACCCCTGGGCCGAGCAAGGCCAAAACTACCAGGGGCCGGTATCGGGTGAATATTACAACCTTGTCACCACTTACACCTACGACGCGCTGGGCCGTACGCTGACAACCACCGACACGGTCGGCAATACCAGTTTCAGCCAATACGACCCCCAGACCGGCCTGCTCGTCTCCACCACCTACAGCGGCCTCGAAACCCACTACCATTACGACAACTTTGGCCGCCAGGTCGCAACCACCGGGCCGGACGGCAACATCAGCCGGCATTACTTCGACGGCCTGGGACGCGCGGTTTACAGCGTTCGCAACCTGAGCGGATGGAGCATCGACAACCCCAACCCGCCCGCCGCGCAAACCAACGCGGAAATCAACCTGCTCAGCCAAACGGTCTATGGGCGCAACGGGCAGGTCTCGCAAACCATTGCGCCAAACGGCGCTGTTACCGAGTACGGCTATGACGCCCTGGGGCGGCAAACCAGCGCAAAAATCCCGCTCCGGCCGGCCAGCCGGTCGGTCTATGACGGCCTGGGACGCCTGGTGGCAAGCATCCAGCCCTCGGCTGCCATCGGGCAGGACGAAGTCGTCACCCGCTTTGGCTATGACGCGCACGGACGCCTGACCGATGTCTGGGAAAACTTCAGGCCCGCTTATGACGCGGACGCCCAAACCAACGTCCACACCCAATACGCTTACGACGCCAACGGCAACCGCCTGACCATCAAGGACGGCAACGGGCACGTCACCACCTTCACCTATGACGGCCTGGGACGCCTGCGAACGGAGGCGGATGCCGCTTCGACAGGCTCAGGACAAGGCCTCGGCAACACCTGGACCTACGCCTACGACAAAAACAGCAACCGCGTTTCGATGACGGACGCCAACGGCCTTACCACCGCTTACGTTTACGATTCACTCGGACGGCTTGTCTCCATCAATTTCCCCGAACCGGATTCCACCGTAACCTTCGCGTACGACGTTCTGGGCCGACGCACGGCCATGCATGACTCGCTGGGGACGACCACCTGGGCCGGGTACACGGACCTCAACCTGCCCACAACGATTAGCGACCCATTCGGGAACACGGTCACATACAACTACGACGAACTCGGCAAACGCGCCAGCCTGACCTACCCCGGCTCCGGCATGACGGTTTCTTACGGCTTCGACCTGGCCCAACGGCCAAATGCAGTCTTCCGGGACCAATCCCCGGTCGCCGATTATGTCTATGACATGCTCGGCAGGGTTCAAAACATCTCGCTGGCAAACGGCGTTAGCAGCCAGTATGTCTATGACGAAGCCGGGCAATTGGAAAGCATTGTTCACCAAAAAGCCGACCAGGAACTGGCTTCCTACCATTACGAATATTACGAAGACGGCAATCGCAAACGGGCCGTCGAGCGGGTCGCGGAAGGCTCCACCACCGGCCCGACCGTGCTGCTGACGGTGGTGGATACCGAAGGCGCCCCGCTGGTTGGCGTGCGCGTCTATGCTTTCGACGGTGACACCTACACCAATTACAACCGCGCCACCGATGAGAACGGCCAGGCCTCCATCACCCTGCCCGAAGGCGTCTACCGCTTCCGGGTGGATGTGGACGGCACCCGCTTCTGGAGCGGGACAACCAACCACTGCGAGATTGGCAGGTGCGGCGAAGTGACCGTGACCATCCCGCTGCCGGTGCTGGTCTCCGTGACCGACACCGACGGCGAACCGAAACCTGGGTTGCGCGTCTACGCCTTTAGCGGCAGCACATACACCAACTTCTCGGCCACCAGCGACGAAAACGGCCAGGTCTTGCTGCGCCTGCGCGAGGGCGAATACCGCTTCCGGGCCGACCTGAATGGCACCCAATTCTGGAGCGGTGCTGAGAATCACTGTTCAGTGGTTTCGACTAGCTCAACCCAGGACCCTGGCTGCACGATGGCTTCGGTGCAGGTCACGGTGCCAGTTACGGTGCTGGTGCGCGACAACCTGTCCACGCCCAAAGCGGGCATCAAGGTCTACGCTTTTAGCGGCACAACCTACACCAACTACTCGGCCACCACCGGGGAGGACGGCCTGGCGACCTTGACCCTGCCGCCCGGCAGTTACCGCTTCCGGGCCGATTTCAACGGCACCCAATTCTGGAGCGACACGCAGAACCATTGTGAAATAGTCTCGACAGGCTCGACCCAAGTCCCCGGCTGCCGGGAAGCCGAAGTGCTGGTCAGCGCGCCCCTGTTCGTGAACGTGCTGGATACCGATGGCGCGCCCCAGGCCGGGATACGGGTCTACGCCTTTACCCATTCGGGCACAGGCAACGGCACCACCTACACCAACTTCAACGCCACCACCGACGCCAATGGCCGCGCCACCTTCACCCTGCCGGCCGGCAGTTACCGCTTCCGGGCAGATTTCAACGGCACCCAGTTCTGGAGCGGCCCTTCGACAGGCTCAGGACAAGGCACATCCAACCATTGCCAAGTGCCGGATGGGTGTGGTTCAATTTTTCGGAGGCGGTGAAGGTTGGTAAAGAGCCTTGCCGAATTTGAAATTACGCCAGGGATTGGGCTTGTGCGTTTTGTC